>NZ_QFWH01000001.1:0-300000 GCF_003149375.1 Vampirovibrio chlorellavorus | reverse complement strand
CGAGAATGTTTCCTATGACATTCAACTAGCCAAAGGCGTGAAAAATATGCTGTTTGGGGGTGAAGGGCTGTTTTTTGCCCATCTAAAAGGCCCGGGCAAGGTGTGGTTGCAAGTTCTGCCCTTCAGCCGACTGGCCAACCGCATCTTATCAGCTGCTGTGACGGGTAACAGCGAGCAAAGCAAAGGCCTGGGCGGTCTGGGAGGCAATCTCCTGGGTGGGCTCATCAGCGGCGAGTAACGCCCGCCTCCCAAAAGTCTGTAGTTATGGAATCGCAGCCTTTTGGCCCCTTATCGCCAATTTATCGAAAATAATTTCCATAGAACAAAGTTTCGAGGTATACTATTTTTGTGCAAAAAACGAAATAGCCGTGTGTAACGTTTGCCTGCAATGGCATAGGCAGCAAGACCGCAATTTCGTACCATGATGTTCTGCGAGAGAGTGTTCCGTTGAGAGCAGGCGAAGCACAGACAGGGCAGTCCAAAGCCCGCCCCAGCATTTGATTTATCGATTCCCAACCCGATTGAAAAGGAAACCCGTATGGCCGTTAAAGACAAAGAATCCGCCAAAACCAGCGCCAATCTGGAAGATGCTTCCCTTGAGGAACGCCGGAAGGTCCTGAGCTACACCCTGGACAAGATCGAGAAAGATTTTGGCAAAGGGGCCATCATGAAACTGGGTGACCGTCAGGTGGTGGGGCTCGATGCCATTCCCACCGGAGCCTTGGCGTTAGACTTGAACCTGGGCGTTGGCGGATTACCCCGGGGCCGTGTGGTAGAGATTTACGGCCCGGAATCCAGTGGGAAAACCACCTTGACCTTGAGCGTCATTGCCGAAGCACAGAGAAACGGGGGTATTGCCGCTTTCGTGGATGCCGAGCATGCCCTGGATCCCGAATACGCCGCTAAAATCGGGGTAAAAATCGATGAACTGCTGGTGAGCCAACCCGACACCGGGGAACAGGCCCTTGAAATCACCGAACAACTGGTGCGCTCCGGCGCGGTGGACATTGTAGTCATTGACTCCGTGGCCGCTCTGGTACCCAAGGCGGAAATCGAAGGCGAAATGGGCGATTCCCACGTGGGTTTGCAGGCCCGTTTAATGTCTCAAGCCCTGCGGAAACTGACTGCCATCGTGGGAAAAACCCGCACCACGGTGGTCTTTATTAACCAGTTGCGCCAAAAAATCGGGGTTATGTACGGCAACCCGGAAACCACCACCGGGGGGAACGCCCTCAAATTCTACGCCAGTGTGCGTTTAGACATTCGCCGGGTAGAAACCCTGAAAAAAGACGGGGAAGAATACGGCAACCGGGTCAAGGTTCGGGTGGTCAAAAACAAAGTGGCTCCGCCGTTCCGGGTGTGCGAATTTGACATTCTGTTCGGCCAGGGCATTTCCTCGGAAGGCTGCGTGCTGGATGTGGCCACCGATATGGACATCGTCAAAAAGGCCGGTACCTGGTACAGCTACAACGATGAAAAAATCGGGCAAGGCCGTGAAAAGGCCCGTGACTTCCTGAAAGACAACCCGGAAGTGATGAAAAAAATTGACGGGGAAGTGCGGGCTAAAATCGCCGCACTGCGCACGGCCGCACTGGCCAATCAAGCTGGCGGCGTCGCCACAGCTGCCAGTGTGGACGCCGGAGACAACTAACGCTGACTTCCCGGTTCCATAAAACTGTTGCTCTACTATCACCACACGCTATCCTGTCTCCCTATCCGCAGTCTGCCCCCAAGGCAGACTGCCTTTTTAAGCACTTCTTTTCACCGGAAAAACACCCGCTTCAAGTAAGCCGGAGGCATGTCCCAAGCGGCTCACTTGTGACCCCCGCTCACTTGGGTTAAGATTAAAATTATTTTTTCACAAGTTTAATTCCCTCTGCCCCACAGCCCCTTTTTAAGGCCCTCAAAGCGTTATGGATTCCAAAACACATATTGAACTCCTGTTTTTCGGCGATCTCGTCGGGAAACCAGGCCGAACTGCCGTCAAAGCCTACTTGGACAGCCTGAGCGAACGCCCGGACGTGGTGATCGCCAATGGCGAAAACATCTCCCACGGCTTCGGCATGATTCGCAAACACTACGATGAAATGCGCGAGGCGGGCGTAGACATTTTTACCAGCGGCAACCACATTTGGGATCAAAAAGAGGTTTTTAACTTCATTGATGAAGTCAATCTGCTGCGGCCTTACAACTTCCCGGCGGCTTCTCCCGGACGTGGGGCCCGGATTTTTGAAGTGGCGGGCTGCGAAGTGGGCGTCATCAACCTGATTGGTCAGGTGTTTATGGGCAACTACAACTCCCCTTGGGAGCAGTTTGAAGAGCTGGTGTACGACATGCTGGCCGTCACCCCCATCATCTTCCTGGATTTCCACGCCGAAGCCACCGCCGAAAAAATCGCCATGGCCTGGCACGCCTCCTCACTGGGCGTTAGCGCCATGACCGGAACCCATACCCACGTGCAAACCGCCGATTCCAAAATCCTGAACAACCGCATGGGTTACATTACAGACACCGGCTTTAACGGCTCCTACAACAGCGTGATTGGGATGGAGGCCAGCGGCTCTCTGCAACGGCTAAAGTCCCATTTACCCACTCGCCTGGACGTAGGCCCGGACGACATCCTGCAAGTAAACGCCGTGAAATTTACGATTGAAGTGAAAACCGGGGTTTGCCGGAAGGTAGAACGGATTAACGAAGTGTTCTCCCATAACGGGGAGCCCTTGCAACCGTTCGCCACCCGATAGATGAGAGGGCTCAATGACCTGCGCAGACCGGATTTAACCATCTGGAGGATGGCGCTTCTTTGATGGAACAGTTATAATACAAAAGTGAAAGTGTCTAACCCTATAAAAGGATGCCCTTGATTCAAACTTCTACCGTGCTTGATTTGGAACAGGCCAAGGCTTGGTTAAGTCAGCAGTTGACCGCTGAGCGCTTTGAGCATTCTTTAGGCGCCATGGATAAGGCAGCTGAGCTGGCCGAGAAGTTTAATCTTCCCTCCCTTGAGAAGGATCAGGCCATCCTGGCAGGTCTGTTGCACGATGCCGCCAAACTGATGCCGGCCAGCGAACTGCTCGCCTACTGCCAACAGCATCAGATCCCGCTGGACGAGATGGATCGCAAGACCCCGCAAACCTTACACCCCTTTGTGGGTGCCGAAATGGTGCGTGAGGCCCTGGATTTACAGGAGCCGGAAATTTTAGACGCCATACGATTCCATACCACCGGTCGGGCTGGCATGAGCCGGGTGGAGAAAATCGTTTATATTGCCGATAAAATCGAGGGGAACACCCGCAATCCCCTGTACGTCCAGAAAGTGACATCCTCGCTGGACTTCAGAAACCCCTATAGCCTGGACTTCACCATGTTATATATCCTGGATTCCACCATCCAGTTTCTCATTGAGAAGCATCAGGCCATTCATCCCCGAACCATCGAGGCCCGCAATGACTTTGTGTTAAAGTTACGTGCGGAAAAGCAATTATGAGTTAGTAACCTGTTTAGCAACGCATAGGAGAAATGCTTTTGACCCAGACTCCACAAAACACCATGAGCGCTTTTGAATTGGCCGTGCTGGCCGCAAATCTGGCGGAAGCCAAGAAGGCATCGGAAACGCTGGTACTGGATACGGGAAAAGTTTCTTATCTGGCAGACTATTTTGTAATTTGCACAGGCGACAGCCCCGCGCAAATTCGCACCATCGCCGATGAAATAGACAAAGCATTTCGAAAACACGGACAGGTACGCATCGGATCGGAACTGGATAAAACCTATCGCTGGTGCTTACTCGACTACGGTGATGTGGTCATTCACGTCATGCACCGCAACGAGCGGGAATTTTACCAGCTGGAAAATTTCTGGAGCCACGCCAACGTGGTGGCCCCGGAAAAATGGCTGAACAGAAGCCTGCCGGAAGCCTCCTAGAGCCTAACGCTCCGGCCCTGAGTCAACCCAGAACCTGCAGGGCTGCTGCCCGCCGGATTTGACATCCAGTCTGGACTGATTCGCGCATCGAAACTACTGCTTTTTAAACTGGACGCACTCCAACAGCGCCCTGAAAGCGCCCTTTAAATCAAAGTCAGAATGGCGCTCATCGACCCAAAGATGGCTCTGGTCCCGGAAAGGGCTCTACTCAAAATAGCAGGCGGACTGGGTGGGGGTTTCAAATACAACGGCCTTGGTGATCTCAGGCACGTTTTTCTGGATGCGCTGGTACACGTAACGGGCGATATATTCCGCGCTGGGACTTTCCCCGTTGAATACCACATTCAAATCCTGATGATCCAGATCATCGACAATCTGGTTCAGCTCGGCCTTGAGTACCGTGAAATCAAAGGCCACGTTGGCTTTGTCCAGGGTATCCTTGCGGGCAAACACCTGAACCACGTAGTTATGCCCGTGAGGATTTTCGCATTTGCCCCGATAATTGAGCAAATGGTGCGCAGCGGCAAAGTGTTTTTCAACCATGACTTCAAACATATAAGTGATTTATCACGTACATTGGAAGCACGCAAGCAAGAATTCCGGCAAGACTACCCGAATGGCTACCCCCCACTCGGGCAATTCGCCTGCCGATCAAAGTGTAAGAATTCGCAATGTTCAGCCGGGATCTTAGCGCTACACTCTAGCCATAGTAGTAATTCATCTGCTTATTTACCCCCTGCAAACACTCCTGGAGGGCTTCAGCATGGCTCTGGATCCTGTAATGTTATCCCGTGTTCAATTTGCCTTAACCATCAGCTTTCACTACATCTTCCCGGTCTTTAGCATTGGCCTGGGCCTGCTATTGGTCATTATGGAAGGCCTGTACCTCAAAACAGGCCGGGAAGTCTATCATCAGATGACCCACTTCTGGGTGTCCATTTTCGCCCTGATTTTCGGAATCGGGGTGGCCTCCGGCATCGTCATGGAATTTCAATTCGGCACCAACTGGGCCAACTATTCCCGGTTTGTGGGCGATGTCTTCGGGAGCGCGCTGGCCGCGGAAGGACTGTTCGCCTTCTTTCTGGAGTCAGGCTTTTTGGCCGTGCTGCTGTTTGGCTGGAACAAGGTCAGCAAGCAAATGCACTTTCTCTCCACTGTTTTAGTCTGTCTGGGCGCCCACTTTAGTGCCGTATGGATTGTAGTGGCCAACTCCTGGCAGCAAACCCCCGCCGGGTTTCATCTGGTCAGCCATAACGGGGCCATGCGGGCGGAAATTACCGACTTTTGGGCCATGGTATTCAACCCCTCCTCCGTAGAACGGCTCAGTCACGTTATTACTGGCGCTTGGCTGGCCGGAGCGTTTTTACTGCTCAGTATCAGCGCCTTTTATCTCATTAAGCAAAAGCATCTGGAAGTGGCCAAAGCCGGCATGAACATTGGCTTGAGCGTGGCTCTCATCGCCTCTTTCCTGCAGCTGGTAACCGGTCACGAATCGGCCCTGGTGGTGGCCAAGCACCAACCGGCCAAGCTGGCCGCTATGGAAGGGCATTATCACCCCTACAAAACCGCCGATTTGTACTTATTTGGCTGGGTGGATGAAAAAGCGGAAAAAACGCATGGTCTGGCCATTCCGGGCGGACTCAGCTTCCTGACCCACAACGACTTCCAGAAGCCGCTGGTTGGGCTGGGCAAGTTTCCCAAAACGGAACGCCCGCCCGTCAACATCACCTTCCAGATGTATCACCTGATGATCGCCATTGGCATGACCCTGATTGGTCTCAGCGTGCTGGGCGTGTTTCTCAAATTCAAAGGTACCTTGTACACCTGCAAACCGGTGTTGTGGCTCTTTGTATTTGCCGTTATGTTGCCCCAGATTGCCAATCAGGCGGGTTGGGCCGCCGCGGAAATTGGCCGCCAACCCTGGATTGTCTATGGACTGCTCAGAACCTCGCAGGGCATTTCCCCGGTGGTCAAGGCCGATGATATTCTGGCCTCTATCATCCTGTTTTCAAGCGTGTACACCCTGTTGTTCATTTTGTTCATCTATTTACTCAATCAAAAAATCAAAAAGGGACCGGTGTTTCTGGAACATGATTCCACCCACCTGGATCCTCGCTTAACCGCACAAAGCCGGGAGGGTGATATCAATGTTCTTTGAAGCGCTGGATCTGAATTTAATCTGGTTCTTACTGGTGGGCATGTTGCTGACGGGTTACGCCATGCTGGATGGCTTTGACCTGGGCGTGGGCATCCTGCACTTGCTGACCAAAACCGATGAACACCGCAGGCTCATGCTCAATTCCATCGGCCCGGTGTGGGACGGCAATGAAGTGTGGCTGGTCACCGGCGGGGGCGCCCTGTTTGCGGCCTTCCCCGATGTGTATGCCACGGTGTTTTCCGGCTTTTATTTGCCCTTTATGATTCTGCTGGTCATGCTGATCTTCCGGGCGGTGGCCATTGAGTTCCGCAGTAAAGAGCCCATGTCCTGGTGGCGGCAGGCCTGGGACGCCAGCTTTTCCATTAGCAGCGCCACCAGCGCCCTGCTGTTCGGGGTGGCTTTGGGCAATATCGCCCTGGGCATTCCACTGGACGCCCAAGGCGAGTTTTCGGGCACTTTTTTAAGCCTGCTGAACCCCTACGCCTTGCTGGTGGGCTTGACCACCATGGCCCTGTTTGCCATGCACGCCTCCATTTACGTGGTGATGAAAACAGACGGTGAGCTGCAAGCCCAGGCCCGGGGCTGGATTAAAAACACCATCGCCTTTTTTGTCATTTGCTACGTGACTACCACCATGGCCACCCTGCTGTATGTGCCGCAAATGACCGAGCATGTGCGCAATCAGCCCGGCTTTTTCGTATTGGCGCTGCTGAACATGCTGGCCATCGCCGCCATTCCCCGGGATATTTACTATGGCCGGGATTTGCGGGCCTTTGCCTTTTCCTGCCTCAATATTGCCTTATTAATGGCCTTGTTTGGGCTGGGGGTTTTCCCTTACATGGTGCCTTCCAACCCGCACCCGGAATGGGGCCTGACCATCTACAACGCGGCCTCCTCTCAAAAAACGCTGGGCATCATGCTGATCATCGCCATTTTGGCCATTCCCATGGTCACGGCCTACACCATCAGCATCTACTGGATCTTTCGGGGCAAGGTTAAACTGGACGCCAAAAGCTATTAACCGACTCCCCACTCACCCCGAACACACAAAACTATCCCCTGAAAGCAACCGCTTCCGGGGGATAATTTTATGTTCAGGCCTTACCAATAGCCTCTGACAGCTGATTTGGACTCGGTTTTCATGGGCTCCTGGGCTTGAGGCTGGGCAGGCGTAATCTGCGTATTCTCCTGAGCCTCTTCAACCTTGACGGCAGGCGGTTCCACGGCCACCGCCGCAGGCCGCTGGGTCACCGTGCCCTGCGTTACCAGCAGGCTGTCAGGATCCTGATAACTCAGGAAGCGAACCTCGTCGCTAACCGGGTTGTAGTACCGAAAGGATACGGTACGGTAACTATTGGCCGGGACCACCCAGGAATATTCCTTCCCAATCCGCTGCACCGTGTCAAAGCGCATGGGATAGGGGTTGGGATTATACAGCGTAATGGCCACCTGTCGTCCAAAGCGCAGGTGATCGGCGCTAAAAGTGCCCGGCCCCGGGGTCATGGTCATGGATTTGGTGATGGCTCCGGGATAAGACACCGTATCCTGCCGCACCTGCCCGGATAAACCTTCCGCCCCGGCATAAGCCGATACCACCGCCAGCAAACCCAAGGCAAGCGCCCCGGTTCTGGCCACATTCCGTAGAATTAGCATGGCGTAACCCTCTTCTATTCTATTCTGTTTTTGTAATCATTCAGCGATGAACCAGAGAGAACCGTACGACCTAAAAATAAACGCCCTAACAGTAAACGGCATCAGGCTCAAAAAAAATATTCCCCGCCTGTCTATATCCACACAGCTCAAGGCTTTCAAGGCCATCTATGGGTCACAAAAGCAGCGCTTGAGCATCCTGATAAGCCCTGGGTATCCGCTTACCCTTCGTGGATTTTGTGGAGCAAATGCATCACGTTCGATCAAGCGGAAATCCTCAAAAAAGACCGGTTTGTTACAAAAAGCAGACCTGACCACCCCCCTCAATGCCCAAGCAAACTGTGAAAATTGGCACACCATGGCCGCGCTTGGTGTCAAGTCCCCAAAAGCCCCGCTGGTACAGGATCTGGAAAGTTTTACATACTAAACACGTAGTTGCTTAAACTATTTGCATGGGATGGCTAAAAACTGTATAACAGAAGTGTAAGCAGCCTTTCCGAATCGGGCATTCCACCGGAAAAATCGATTCACACTGTCTATATTCACACACCCTTCACAGTGGGGAGTCAGAGTTTAAGATCAGTCTGCAACAGGCAGTGAAGAAAGGTTGAAATGATGATGATTAGAAGATTGCATCAAACCCCTGAATACCCTTTTTTTCAGTGAGACGCGCTGCCCGGTCAGGAAGTTGATCAATCCTCATAGCGTACAAAAATTAAACCCGTTCTGGCAACAACCCTTTGCTTATCACAAAAGGGCCTGGTTTTTGCTGGTTTACCCAAAGCGTTCCATTTTTTCCGTCCTCTATAGTTCTACATAGCTACGCGAAACAATCCATGAAAGGAAAGCCGCATGTCCAATGCTATGCCCTCATTAGCGTATCAAGTCAATCAACGCCGCATTATCAATGGTAAAGATGATGTGGTGCAACTCTACCCTATCAAACACCAGTTCGCCTGGGATGGTTACCTGGCCGGTAACGCCAACCACTGGCTGCCCAACGAGATCTCCATGCAGAAGGATATTGAACAGTGGCGCTCCAGTTCCATCCTGACCGATGATGAACGTCGGGTGGTCAAAATGGCCCTGGGTTTTTTCACCACCGCCGATAGCATTGTGGCCAACAACCTGGTGCTGGCAGTCTACAAGCACATCACTTCGCCAGAGTGCCGCATGTACCTGCTGCGTCAAGCCTACGAAGAAGCCATTCACACCCACGCCTACCAGTACATCGTGGAAAGCCTGGGGCTGGATGAGTCGGAAATCTTCACCATGTACCAGCGCATTCAGGCCATTTACGACAAGGATCAGTTCGCCTCCGAACTGGTGCCCAACTTGTTAAAACCGGATTTTGCCACGGGCACCTTTGATATGGATCAGTGCTTCCTGGAAAACCTGATTGACTTCTACGTGATTATGGAAGGCATTTTCTTCTACTCCTCCTTTGCCGCCATGCTGTCTTTCCGCCGCCGCAACCTGTTGCCGGGTACCGCCGAGCAGTTCCAGTACATTATGCGGGATGAGTCCATGCACATGAACTTCGGCATTGAGATGATCCACCAGATCATCATCGAGCAGCCGACCCTGTGGACGGAGACCTTCCAGCGAAAGATCAGCAACAAGATTGTGCGGGCCGCCGAACTGGAAGAGGCTTATGCCCATGAACTGATGCCCAACGGCATTTTGGGAATGAACGCTTCCAGCTTTCAGGACTACACCCGCTACATCGCGGATCGCCGCCTGAATGCCCTGAACCTGCCCACCCGCTTCCAGGCCAAAAACCCCTTCCCCTGGATGAGCGAAGCGGTGGATCTGACCAAGTCCAAAAACTTCTTTGAAACTCGGGTCACCGAGTATCAAACCGGTGGCGCCCTGGAGTGGGATGACTTCTAGTCATCCCGACGCGCAGAACCCGTCCACGTTTCGTTCAACCAATCAATAAGGAACCGTTTATGTCAGCAATCTTGGTCCGTCGTCGTGACGGCAGCCTGGAGCCCATTCAGGAAGATAAAATCAATCACGTCATTCAAGAAGCCTGCGAGGGCATTGACGGGGTGAGCTGGTCTGATGTGGCCCTGGGCTGTCAATTGTCCTGGTACAGTGGCATTAGTACCGAGGAAATTGATGAATCCGCCATTATGTCGGCCCGGGCTTTGATTGAAACCCACCCCAACTACGCTTATGTGGCAGCCCGACTGGTGTTAAAGGTGCTGTATCAGCAGGTTTTTGGGCCAGTGAACGCCCGCGAACAGTCCATTCAGAACCTGTATGAGACCCATTTTGCTGACTACCTGCAAGAAGGGGTGAAAGCTGGAATTCTGGATTTCCGCCTACTGGAATTTGACTTGCAGAAGCTGGCCAAGGCTCTTGATAGTACTGCCGATCGGCATTTCCAGTTCCAAGGTATTCAAGTACTGAAGGATCGCTACCTGATTCGCAACCGGGAACAGAAGCTGATTGAGCTGCCCCAGTGGATGTGGCTGCGGGTGGCCATGGGTCTGGCCATTCTGGAACCCGCCAACAAGGAAGAAAAGGCCATTGAGTTCTACAACCTGCTGAAAGACTTTTTCTATGTCTCCAGCACCCCCACCCTGTTCAGCTCCGGTACCGTGCATCCTCAGCTGTCTTCCTGCTTCCTGAACACCGTGGATGATAGCATTGAGGGTATTTTCAAGGTGTATACCGACAATGCCCGCTTGTCCAAATGGGCGGGTGGCATTGGCACCGACTGGACGCCCATTCGGGCCACCGGCGCCCTGATTCAGGGGACCAACGGCCAAAGTCAGGGTCTGATTCCCTGGTTGAAAATCGATAACGACGTGGCCATCGCCGTGAACCAAGGTGGCAAGCGTAAGGGCGCCCACTGTGCGTATCTGGAAACCTGGCACCTGGATATTGAAGACTTCCTGGATCTGCGCAAAAACGTGGGTGATGAGCGCCGCAGAACCCATGACATCAACACGGCCAACTGGATTCCCGATTTGTTCATGAAGCGGGTTCAGGCCGATGCGCACTGGACGCTGTTCAGCCCCGATCACGTGCCGGAACTGCATGACCTGTACGGCAAAGCCTTTGAGGAGGCTTACGCCAAGCGGGAAGCCGAATTTGACGCCGGTCAAATTTTAGGGAAGCGGGTAGAAGCCAAAACCCTGTGGCGCAAAATGCTGACCATGCTGTTTGAAACGGGCCATCCCTGGGTCACCTTCAAAGACCCCTGCAACGTGCGTTCTCCGCAAGATCATGCCGGTGTGGTCCACAGCTCCAACCTGTGTACGGAAATCACCCTGAACACCAACTTGCAGGAAACCGCTGTTTGCAACCTAGGTTCGGTCAATTTGGCCCGGCACGTGGAAAACGGGGCCATCAACTACGATCGTTTAAGCGAGAGCGTTCGTCTGGCCGTGCGTATGCTGGATAACGTCATTGACATCAACTACTACCCCACCCAGGAAGCCAAAGAGGCCAATATGAAGCACCGGGCCATTGGCCTGGGCATGATGGGCTACCAGGAGATGCTCTATCAACTGGATATTCCGTTTGCTTCGGAAAAGCACCTGGAAGTGGCTGATGAGCTGATGGAACGCTTTAGCTACGAGGCCATTAACGCTTCCGCGGAGTTGAGCGAAGAGCGGGGTCACTACGCCAGCTTTAAGGGCTCCAAATGGGATCGGGGTATTTTCCCGCTGGATACCATTGACATGCTGGAAGCAGAGCGTGGCCTGCCCATTGAGTGCGATCGCGTTCAGCGTCTGGATTGGAGCAGCCTGAAGGCCAAGGTGGCCAAGACCGGCTTGCGCAACTCCAACCTGATGGCCATTGCCCCCACCGCCACCATTTCCAACATCGTGGGCACCACCCCTTGCGTGGAACCTACCTTCAAAAACCTGTTTGTGACCTCCAACCTGTCCGGCGAGTTCACGGTCATTAACCAGTGGCTGGTGCAGGATTTGGAAAAACGCGGCTTATGGGGCCCCAACATGGTGGCCGCGCTGAAGGCCGCCGATGGTCAGCTCTCCAAGCTGAAAAACATTCCGGCGGATCTCAAGGAAAAATACCCGGAAGTGTTTGAGATCGATCAGACCTGGCTGATTCGGGCCTGCGCCGTGCGGGGCAAGTGGATCGATCAGTCCCAGTCACTGAACCTGTTTGTGGCCAAACCCAGCGGTAAGTTACTACACGAGCTGTACACCACCGCCTGGACCATGGGCTTAAAAACCACCTATTACTTACGGACCCTGGGGGCCAGCCAAGTGGAAAAATCCACCGTGGATCAATCCCAATTCGGGAAAACCCACTTGCGGCAAGCCGAAACCCAGCCGCAGGCCTGCAGCATCGATAACCCCGATTGCGAAGCCTGCCAATAAACCCAAGTTACTTTCATACGCTTATGAGGTTCCCCTCTTCCCATGGGCCATACGCCCTGCGGAAGAGGGGCTTTTTTTAAGCTGTCTCGACTCTTTTAAAGGCCGTCGGTTCCTGAGTCATTACAACCCGAATAGCCACAAGATCCGCCTGCCGTGCTGGCGGTGCCGGGCGGAGATGGGACACTTCTGCCAACAACAGGGGTAACGGTAGAACTACTTCCACCGCCAGCACTGGCCACAGCAGGAGCGTTAGGGGACTGCCCCCCCATTTGCGAAACCAGGCCTGCCAGCACCCCTTGCAAGGACGTACCCAGGGCATTTAAACCGCCGATGGCCACCACCGCCAACAGGGCCAATACCAGGCCATATTCGGCCAGACTTTGCCCGTTCACGGACTTTACCCTAAAACATTGCAATCGTTTCAAGATGGTCACCCTTTTATAAATACTACCCACTGATTACAAACTGTTTCAGAAACCCAAATATCAAAATGATTGTTTGCATCGGTTTCGGTCAGCACCGCCTGAACTTGAATAATTTGTTACAATTGTTAACTATATTTGTTTTTAAAGCATAGCGGATTGGGTTTTGGCGTGGTTTCTAGTCGGGTGACACTGTGGCAAAGGGTGGCGCAAACTGGCTACCGTTCATTACTGTGGCTACTGGGCTTGTGGGTTTGCGGCATAGCGTTGATGCCATTGGGTAAAATGGCTTTTGCCTGGGAGCTGGATCTGCTGAACATTGTGCAGCAGTGGCACCCTCCCCAGCCTCGCGCGCATCAAAGTCCCATCCGGTTAATCAGCATTGACGCTAAAACCGAAGCAAATCCCATTTACCGGCGTCTGTTCGGCACCAGCTTCTCCAGACGGGCCGCCGGGTACGCCATTCGGTTTCTGAATCGCACGCAACCCAAAGCGGTCATTCTGGATGTCAGCTTTAATGGGGGAGACCACCTCGACGATCGGGCCGGGGATCAGTTTTTGGTCAACAGCATTAAGGGCAGCCCTCCCGTCATTTCGCAGCTCATGTTTGAGAATCTGGGCCCTTCGGCCCAGCGCTGGAAGGCACAGCCAAAGGCAGTTCAGCAAGCCCTGCTGGCCAGTACCATCACGGTGCAAGGGCTCAAGGACTTCCCCGTGTATCAACACCAGAATCGCTATGACAGCCTGGTGGCTCCTTACACCGGCCTCCTCTACAGCGGAATGCGCTTTTACTCCGCCACCCTGGGAACCTTTACCACCGACTTGAGTGGTCACTTCATCGACACACAGACCAAAATCAGGCGATGGGCCGTTTTTTCTCAATACGGCGGTCACATCTTCCCGTCCTTGCCTTTAGCAACGGTGGCCTTGGAGCAGAAAGACTTTAAGCTCAGCCAGCAGGGGCAACTGCGCTGGAAAGATCAGCTCCTGGACCTGGGAGCCGACGGCTCGCCCCTGATCAAGTGGTATGGGCAGGGCGTGAACCCTCAACAACCCGTATACCCGGAATACTCTTTTGCCGATGTGGTTCTCTCGGAACTGAGTCTGGCCTGTCAGGAAAATCCCTCCGCAGAACTGTGCCAAGCACCTGGCCTGCCTCAGCACCCCTTGCTCCAGCCCGATCAGTTTCGAGACCAGTTCACCCTCATCGGCTTTGTCAATCCCAACTTCGACGTTCACCCCACCATCTATAGCAGCCGTTATCCAGGGTTTTACATCATGGCCAATGTGCTGGATAACGCCCTGCACAACGATTTCGTTCGGCCCGCACCCGGCTGGATCAATCTGCTTTGCCTCCTGGGGCTACCAACATTGCTGGGTTTATCCATTTCCCGATTCCCATCCACCCTCATCAACCTGATCGTTGGCCTCAGTCTGGCCGCTGGGCATTTTTTAATTTGCCTATACGCCTACCATGAATGGAATATATGGATATACGCCATCTATCCCATCCTGGCTCTGGCCCTGTGCTTTAGCGGGTTGTACGCATACCAGTACACCAAGGAACACAAACAGCGCCTGCAAATGCGCTATGCCTTTGGCAAATACGTCTCGCCCAGTGTGCTTAAAATAATTGAGCAACAAGCGGGCTAGATTACGCTGGGGGGGGAGCGCCGGGAGATGACCTTTCTATTCAGTGATATCCGGGGCTTTACGGCTTTTTCCGATCAAAATGAACCCGAAGTGGTGCAAACCTATCTATCTCAGTACTTTTCCACCATGAATGGCATTATCATGCACCAGTATCAGGGCTCCATCAACAAACTGATGGGGGACGCCATTATGGCCTACTGGGGCTTTCCTCTGAATCATGAGGATCATGCCTTTTTGGCCGTCAGCGCCGCCCTGACCATGCGAGAGGCCATGGAGGCCTGGCAAAGCCAGGAGGGCCAATTGCCCATACAAATGGGTATCGGCATCAACACAGGAGAGGCGATGATTGGCAACATCGGCTCCGAGGATTTTATGGACTTTACCGTGATTGGCGATGCGGTCAATGTGGCCTCTCGTCTGGAAGGCAAGAACAAAACCTACGGCACCACCATTATTATTTCGGCGGCCACCTTTCAAAAAGTGCAGGATCGGATTAAAGTGCGCAGCCTGGGATGGTGCGAATTAAAGGGCAAAAACGAGCCTGTGGAAATTTTTGAGCCGCTGGAGTTGCTTCCTTCCGCCCGGCTCTGACATTACCCCCACCAGTTAAGAAATATTACAACCGAGCCCGCTTTGAGGGGGGCTCAGTTTTTGTAAGAAAGAACTGTTTGACTCAGCTTTATTTTGCAATAGCATGCTGATGGTTCAAGTGTTCACGTTTCCCTGGTTAAAAAAACAGCCAAAAGTAATTTTGGATTTGTTTCTCAAGTGGTCAGTTATATAAGAAGGCTCATCGTCCCATGATTAATACAACGACACCGTTTCCCCAGCCGCGCTTTGCTGGCAAGAAAGCACAAAACAAACCCTCTGTGTTTAAAACCGCGCTGATCGGTTCTTTACTGGCTTCATCCGGCGCCGGGGCTTCGCTGACTGGCGCTAAGGCCAACCCGGATAAAAACGCCCTGACGAAGGCCTCGCCTTTGGGTGTCGATCACCACCGAGCGCTCGCTTTGACCCAAGGCCAACAAACCGACTGGGATGCGTTGATTTTGGATGAACCGGGAGATGCCTTTGAAGCGGGCTCTGAGGATGAGAAAGTGCCTACCGAGGATGCGAAAAGCAAAGCCAGCCAGCGAAAGCTATTGAACACAAACGCCAGTAGACCCTCGGGACGTCAGCCCTATGCAGCAGCAGTTGCCTCACCCAGTCTTTTAAAAGAGAAAGCCGCTCAGGCCGCCTGGAACGCCTCCAGCCTGACCCCGCGGAATTATGAATTATTCAGTAAAGTAACCTTCCCCTTTACCAAGCCCATGAAGCCCGCCCGCTTGATCCCTTATACTGAAACCAGCATTAAGGCCCAATTGGTACCCTTCCTCAACAAAATTACCAAGGGGGACAAACTAAAAAACGCCCAGGCCTTGGCCGTGTTTAATGACCCCATACTAAAGAAAAAAACCAACAATGATCCCAAAATCAGAGCCATGTTAGCCAGCCTGCAAGCAATGGGTTTTGGTGCTGTTGTTAACACCTACAAAAGTAATCGCTTCTCAACCTTAAAATTTCACCCTGTTCCATTTCAGGACGCTACCGGCTACAGTGTCCGTTTCAGTAATGAAACCCAACAACAGGTGTGGCTAAACCCCAGGTACCAAGGCGAAGACTGGAAACATCTCATCGACACAGTACTTCACGAAGCACTTCACGATGATGCCCAGGGTGGAAACGCTGAAGAGTTAATTAACACCGCAATGGGAACACTGCTGGAAATCAAAAAACGATTATTAGAACCCTCTCTAATCACTCAAAATACCGAACTCTCAAGAAGAATGAATACAGCAGCCTTGGCCAGAATGGCGAGTCGTGGCCCCAATGGTGAATTAGTTCTGCTCAATTCCGCTAAACCCACCGGATTGCCCTGGGGTAGTTTTGCCAGACTCGGACTGTTTGACATCAAGAAACCCCAGGATATAAAAGCTAGCCCGGGTAACCCTCTGTTGGCCTCCTTGATAAAAACTTTCACGGGTAAAACCGTCACCGGAATTCCCAACTTTGACTGGAAGACCATTCAGTTACTGGATCAAAACCAAAAATACCTGAGCTATGAGGAATTGGTGCAAGCGGCGAAGCTACTCCAATTGTCGGTGATGATCCCCAGAACGCCACGCTCTATGATGGAATTGACGGAGGGTTCCAACCAGGGCCCCACGTTTACCGAACTGGAGCCGGAAAAAATGACGACTGGAGTGGCAGCCACCCCAGAGGCCGACGCCAAAGACAACAAAGCTCCCAAGCTGTCCCGTCGCTTCCTGGCCTAAACAAATGCGGATGTTTCATCCGCAGGTGTCATTTCAAAAAGCCGATCTGTTTTTTAAACGCAGATCGGCTTTTTTGATGAGTATGGTTTGTTAACATAAGATTTGTTTACAAACGCAATCATTAGCCGTGCTTTTTCTTGACAGCTTCAAAGATAGATCATTATAGTTAATAATAACAATTGATTATTGTTCAGGTCGATCCAATTTTTTGTGTTGCCGAGTTTACAGCTCACGCTGTCCGGTATTCGGTTCGAAAAAGTCTTTACAGCCCCATGCCAAGCTGGCTGCCAGAACGGGCCTGGTGAGAGCTGGCTTTTTTCGGTATGATTCAGGGGTAAAGTCGGGCTCGGTGGGAAACACCCAATGCAAATCCCCCTGCTGCAAGGGCCAGCCGTGTGTTCAAGTCTGGAAGCACTGTCCAAAGCCGCCGCAGAATGTATGCGCTGCCCTCTGGGAGCCACTCGCATTCGCTCAGTGTTTTCGGATGGCAGCCCCCAAGCCCAGATTATGCTGATTGGCGAAGGTCCCGGCCAACAAGAGGATGAAAGCGGCATTCCCTTTGTGGGGCGGGCCGGACAGTTGCTGACTCAAATGCTGGCATCGGCGGGCATTGATCGCCAGCAGGACATTTATATTTGCAACACCGTGAAATGTCGTCCGCCCCAAAACCGCAAGCCGCAAGCATCAGAAATGGAAGCCTGCTTTCCTTACCTGTCCGGTCAAATCCAGAACGTACAACCCAAAATCATTGTGCTGGCCGGGGCTACTGCCGTCCAGGATATTTTAAAGACCAAGCAAGGCATTACCAAAATCCGGGGACAATGGTTTGAGGGCCCGAACGGGGCCAAGCTCATGCCCATTTTCCACCCGTCCTACCTGCTCAGGAACCCTTCCCAAACGGAAGGCAGCCCCAAGTGGCTCATGTGGCAGGATCTGCAAACGGTTCGTAAAGAAGCGGAAGCTCAGGGCATTCAACTGCACGGCACCCCCAGTCCTTTCATTTAAAGCGGGAACTTAGTGCCTATTTCAGCTCAAGCAACCGTGGAGTCGGTGCGCCACCCGAACATGCAGCTAGTGTTCCGCTTCTGTTGTGGCGGAGAGTAACTTCCACAAAACCAACGACCCCACCAGACCGGCGCAAGCAGAGGCCAATAACACACCGGTTTTGGCACCATTGACAAAATCGGGCGTGGAAAAAGCCAAATCCGCAATAAACAGGGACATGGTAAAGCCAATGCCCCCCAAAATACCCGCCCCGGCAATCAGGGGCCAGTTCACACCTTCTGGCAACTCCGCCAGTTTTAACCGAACCGCCAGCCAGGAAAGGGCAAAGATACCCAGCGGCTTACCCAAAAACAGGCCCGCCAGTACCCCCAGA
This sequence comes from Vampirovibrio chlorellavorus, assembly GCF_003149375.1. Taxonomy (NCBI): domain Bacteria; kingdom Bacillati; phylum Candidatus Melainabacteria; class Vampirovibriophyceae; order Vampirovibrionales; family Vampirovibrionaceae; genus Vampirovibrio; species Vampirovibrio chlorellavorus. The sequence goes on along the minus strand of NZ_QFWH01000001.1, from coordinate 282,136 downwards.
CCAACGGGATGCAGCAAAGCCTCTCCAAGCCCCCCTGAAGGCATTTGAACACCGGCGTTGGCCAAGGCGAACAAGGGTAAAATGCCGTAGCTGACCCACGGATGCAAACTATGCTCCAGTTGCTGCAGGGGCGATTGCACCGCCTCACACATCAGCTCCAGTTCCTGCACACTGGCTTGATGCTCCTGATTGGTCAACATCAGCACGGGTTGGGGATCCAGATCAGCCGCCTGAAAGCGTTTCAGGGAGACCATGCCTCGCTCGTAGAAATCCACCGGGTTTAAACGAGAACGAGCCGGAATGGCAAAAGCCAAAAGAACGCCAGCCAGCGTGGTATGTAAGCCCGATTGCAAAATAGCCCACCACAAAGCCAGCCCTAACAAGGTATAGGGTAGCGCGGAGCGGATTTGCAGGCGATTCAGAGCGTAAAGCACGCCCAGTATCAACAAAACCGAGCCCAACGCCTCCCACTGCAAACCTTGGGAATAAAACAGGGCGATCAGCACAATGGCGCCCAAGTCATCGATAATGGCCAGGGCGGTCAAAAAAACCTTCAGGCCCAGAGGCACGCGATCCCCCAACAAAGCCAAAATGCCCAAGGCAAAAGCGATATCGGTCACCGTGGGAATCCCCCAACCCGAGAGATAGGACGACCCCGCTGGAACCGGTTGCGACCCGACAATTGCCAAATAAAACAAAGCCGGGAGCAACATACCACCCAAGGCTGCCATGAAGGGCAACACGGCTTTTTTGGAAGAAGACAGTTCTCCCACCCACAATTCCCGCTTGATTTCCAGACCCACCACAAAGAAGAAGACCGCCATCAAGGCATCATTAATCCAGAAATGGAGCGAGTGAACCAAACGCCAGGAGCCCACTTGCAGCCCTACCGGCAAATGCCAGAGCCCTTCATAACTGTCTCGCCAGGGGGAATTGGCCCAAAACAGGGCAATAAGGGTAGCAACCAGCAACAAAATACCGCCGGAGGTTTGCAGCTGAAAAAACTGATGAAAGGGCTTGAATAAAATTTGCTTGAGTCGGCCAGCCATGGGAATCTCCGTCAACTCGACTTGCGTCGGCAAAATTTAAAATCGTTCCTCAGGCGGGGTGGGCGTCACTGCCCCTCAATGCCGTTGACTTGAAACGCTTTGCTTTATTGTACCGCTTTCCCCACACAGACCCAAACAGCAACCCTTCCAGCGACTTTAGCCCACAAAGGCCGCCCGGGTCAACCGATCGACCACCGCCGCCCACGGCGCATCCGCGGGCACCCGCTCCACCCAAATGCAGGAAAGCCCCAAAGCGTCCAGATCCCGCAAGGTGGCGTATAGCAAACGGGCGTAATCTTCCGGCTTGTTTGGCATTTCAACCCATTTTTCCACGGAGCCAGCGGGAAAGGCCAAAACCACCGCCTCTGACACGGCCAGAACCCCAATCCGGTCTTGAGGCTGTAAATCCGCCAATGGCACCGGTAATTCAGAAGGACTAAATAACCGCAAGGGAGTACGGGGGGCATAATGACTGGCCAAAGTACCCGGGGCTCGACTGACTGTAGACGTTGGCGCGTTTGCCAAAATCCCTGACTGGGGTTCAAAACCCCTTGACGCCGCCTGCAAAGCCTGCTGAATCTGATCTTCAGTAATGAGACCGGGCCGCAGAATCACTGGCCGTCCCTCCCGGAAGGCCACAATAGTGGACTCCACTCCCACCTGACAGGGGCCGCCATCCAGAATGACATCCACATCCTCGCCCAGATCCTGTTGAACGTGCTGGGCCGTGGTGGGACTCAATCGCCCAAACCGATTGGCGGAGGGCGCGGCCACCCCACCCCCGAACGTTTGAAGCAGGGCCAGCGCCACAGGATGATCCGGCACCCGAATGCCCACGGTATCCTGTCCCCCCGTCACCGCATCGGGCACCCGGGAAGAACGCTTTAATATCAGAGTCAATGGGCCCGGCCAAAAGGCCTCTGCCAATACCTGTGCGCCTTCTGGAATGTCCACCGCCCACTGAGCCAGTTGCTGAGCGCTGGCCACATGCACAATGACCGGATGATGGGTGGGTCGGCCTTTCACGGCGTACAGCTTAGCCAAGGCCTCGGGATTCTCGGCATCCGCCCCCAGCCCATACACCGTTTCCGTGGGAAAAGCCACCAGACCACCCGCTTTCAGGCATTGGGCGGCAGATTTCAGTTCCGGCTGAGAACTATCTATAAGTTGAGTCGGTGCGGGGGACATCTCAGATCAATCCAACAGGGTCTGTTCGTAAATCCATTTAGAGACTACCATTGTAGCTAAAGCAGGCCATTCATAAAACGACAACCAGACAGACGCCCAAACAAAGTCTTTAAGGGCCTGAAGGACTGCCTGAGGGCGGGCTACCCTAACAAAACCCAAACCGGTCCATCGCTTGCCTGAGAGACCGACTTGACGCATGATAAACTAAGCAAGCTACCGAACGGTACATCACTGGAGGGACTATGCTCAATCTTTTGGACCCCCAACCGACCTTGCAAGTTGGCCAAACCGCGCCCGACTTTGAGTTACCGGACGCTGAAGGCCAAGCGGTTCGTCTGTATGATTTGCTCGCCAAGGGCTGGGTGGTATTGTTTTTCTATCCCAAGGACAATACACCGGGCTGTACGGCCCAAGCCTGCTCCTTTCGCAACAGCTATCAGGAATTTCGCGCTTTAGGGGCGCAAATCTTTGGCATTAGCGCCGATTCCAAAGAGTCGCATCAAGGCTTTAGCCAGCAACAAAACCTCCCCTACCCCTTACTCAGCGATAGCGATGGTGCCGTAGCCAAAGCCTTCGGGGTGAAAAAAACACTGGGCCTGCTCCCGGGACGGGCCACATTTGTCATCGCTCCAGATCGCACCGTGCGACTGGCTTATGCCTCCCAATTAAACCCAGAATCCCATCAGCAAAAAGCACTGGAAGTTTTACAGAATCAAAAACAGGCCTAGTCGCTCCGTTCGCGTTCATCCCAAGAGGTTCCTTCCGTTCATGTCTGCCACCGCCTCGTCCGCCAGCCCTCAACCCATTATTCAAGTTGAACAACTCAAAAAAGAATACGGCGAACATCAGGTCAACGCCCTGAAAGGGGTCAGTCTGTCCATTCGGCCCGGTGAGTTTGTGGCCCTGATGGGCCCCAGCGGCTGCGGCAAAAGCACCTTACTCAATATTTTAGGCACTTTGGATGAACCCACCAGTGGGCAGGTGCTGTTTCACGGAAAAGCCCTGTTTGGTAAAAGCGAAAAAGCACTGACCGAGTTTCGGCGTAAGGAGCTAGGCTTTATTTTCCAGTTTTTTAACCTGCTTTCCACCCTCACCGTGCGAGAGAACGTCTCTTTACCGCTGGATTTAGAAGATCGCTTGCCCGAAAGCGAGCGGGCCACCAAAGTGAACGCCATTCTGGAGCGGATGGGCATGAGCCATCGGGCCGACTTTTTCCCGGCCACCCTATCTGGTGGAGAAATGCAGCGAGTGGCCATCGCCCGGGCCCTGGTGCATCAGCCCACCGTCATTTTGGCCGATGAACCCACCGGCAATCTGGATACGGAAAACGGCACCGCCATCCTAAAACTACTGCGAGAAATTTCCGATCAGGAAAACGGCCCCATCATCCTGATGGCAACCCACAGCGAGGAGGCCGCCGCTTGCGCCCATCGGGTCATTCGCATGCGGGACGGTCAGATTCGCCATGAATAAATTTCTGCGCTGGATTCCGGGGCTGATTGGTCGCTCCCTGGCCCAAAACAAGCTGAGAACCCTACTGACCATTCTGGGGATCGCCCTGGGGGTGGCCATTCTGCTGGCCATCAATCTGGCCAACGAAATGGCCCTGAGCAACTTTAAAACCAGCATCAACCGGGTCAGCGGCTCCAATAACCTGACCATTTACCCCACCCAAAGCGATGTACTGGATGAAACCCTGCTGAATCAGTTGGGCTGGATCTGGCTGGTTCCGGGAAAAGCGTTCAGCCACTTCAGCCCCGGCATTGAGCAAACCGCCTTGTGGGCCGATACCCAAACCGTCAGCGACCCGGCCAACCCGCCCCCGGTGATTCGGGCGTTGGGGGTGGACATGCTCTCCAACCTGCAAGCGGACGATGCGGACAGTATGAAGTTGAGCGCCTCCTCCGGCAATAGTTTTGACATTTTAAAGCCCTATCACGCATACGTGGGGGAAGTACTGGCCCGACAGCGCCAACTCAAGCCGGGCAGTCACTTTGATTTATATCTCAACGATGGTATCACCCGCTTTACGGTGGCCGGTATCCTCTCCCGAGGGGAGCTGGGCGACGCCTACGGCGGACAGATCATGGTTATGGATCTTTCCACAGCCCAGCAGGCCTTTGGACTACGGGGCCTGATTCATAAAATTGACATCCGGGTGCCGGAAGAGAGCGTGGCCGCTGTTCAGGACAAGCTGAAAGCGCAACTACCCCAGGGAGTCACTGTACAACGGCCCGCCCAAAAAGGGGAGCAGGTGGAAAAAATGGTGCGCTCCTACCAGTACAACCTGACCACCCTCAGCTTTATCGCCCTGCTGGTGGGGGTATTCCTCATCTACAACACCATGTCCATCACCATCATCCGGCGACGCTCTGAAATTGGCACCCTGCGGGCCATTGGCTTTTCCAGGCGGCACATTTTCGGGTTGTTTGTGACCGAAGCCTTACTGATTGGCCTGCTCGGAACTCTATTGGGCCTTGGATTCGGGGTGTTTTTATCCCAGTTTGCCATCAAGGCCATTGCCACCACCGTGGCCGCCCTGTATACCGGGCAGGTGCTGGATCAGTTTTCGATCAATCCCTGGTTAATTGTGCAGGCCTTCGGATTTGGCATCATTATGACCCTGCTGGGAGCCTTAGCCCCGGTGCTGGAGGCCACCACGGTCGCCCCGGCGGAAGCCAGCCGACGGGCCACCTATGAGTCCAAAATCTTTGAGTCTTCCGGCAAATTGAGCATTGTAGGCACCCTGTTTTTGATGGGAGCGGTGATCAGCGCCTTGCAACCGCCGATCAATGGGCTACCGGTGTTTGGCTTTATGGCCGCTCTGGGCACCATTTTGGGCACGGCCCTGTGGTTACCGCTCTTGCTGAAAGGCTCACTGAGCGCTTTATTACCCGTGCTGAAACGCGCCTTGGGCATTGAAGCCCGACTGGGCGGCCTGATCCTGCGGGGAGCGCTGGGCCGTACCGCCGTTTCCGTGGCCAGCCTGATGATAGGCATTGCCATGATGGTCAGTCTGGCGGTGATGATCAGCAGCTTCCGGCAAACGGTCATCACCTGGGTGGAACAGACCCTGAAAGCCGATTTGTGGATCGAGCCCGTTTCCAAATTCGACAGCAAGCAAAGCGGTCGCATCCAACCGTCTGCGGTGGCGGTTATTCAGGCCATTCCGGGGGTGGCCGCCGTGGATGATTTTTATGAGTTTCCCATTCAATACCACGGCAATCCCACCAACCTGGGGGTGGGCCAATTTCAGGTTTTGGCCCGACACGGGAATTTACAATTTTTAGACAACGAAGCGCCTCAGGCTGTCTTGAAGCGGGTCATGGCCGAGCCCTCCGTGATTGTCACCGAGGCCTTTTCCACCCGCAACAAAGTAGGCAAAAACAGCCTGATTGAACTGGCCACCCCCACCGGCCTTCGGAAATTCCGGGTGCAAGGGGTTTATTACGATTATTCCAGCGATTTGGGCTACATTGTGATGCCTCGGCAGTGGTACGCCCGCTTTTACCAAGACAATCGCATCAGCAATCTGGCCGTCTACCTGAATCCGGATACCGACCCGGAAGCGGTTCGTCAGGCCATTCACGCCAAGCTGCAAGGCAAAAGCCGTCTGGAGATTCGCAGTAATCAGGAACTCCGGGAAAACGTCTTGCGCATTTTCGATCGCACCTTTGCCATTACGTACGCCTTGCATGTGATTGCCATTGCCGTGGCCTTGCTGGCGGTGATGAACGCCCTGTTCGCCCTGGTACTGGAAGCCCGCCGGGAATTTGGCCTGCTGAAATATCTGGGGGCCACCAACGCCCAGATCGGTAAAATTGTAATGGTCAAAGCGGGCCTGCTGGGCTTCTTTGGCAACACCAGCGGGCTGGCCGTTGGATTGGCCCTGTCGTTTTTGCTGATAGAAGTAATCAACAAGCAGTCCTTCGGGTGGACCATTCGCTTTGAACTGCCCTGGTTCTTCCTGCTGCAATCCTTTGGTCTGGTCATGATCACCGCCATTGTGTCCGGCATCATCCCGGCCCGGATTGCCGCCCAAACCCCTGCCCCCCAAGTGATTAAAACGGAGTAATCCCATGATCTCCCTGCCATTATTTTTAAAAAAAATCCCCCGCTGGGGGCTGCCACTGTTGGGCTTATTGCTTTTGATACCGCTGGCTTTGGCCTTTCAGTACAAAGCGGCCTTGCCGGGTTATCAATATCAATTCCCCCGCGATCACGCCTCTCATGAGGCGTATAAAACCGAATGGTGGTATTACACCGGCCACCTGCAAACCCAATCCGGCAAGCGCTACGGCTATGAATTGACATTCTTCCGCATTGGCAACGATCCCCAAATTCGCTCCGAGAGCAGCTCTCCCTGGAACACCAACAACCTGTACGCCACCCACTTCGCCCTGAGCGATGAAAACCAAAAGACATTTCACTATTACGAAAAACTGAACCGGGCCGGGCTCAATCAGGCCGGAGCCCGCAGCGACAGTTACTATGTGTGGAACGAGTTGTGGTGGGCCGAACTGCTGGGCCAGCACATGGTGCTGCGGGCCAGCTCCCCGGATGGCAAGCAAGAGGCGCATTTGCTACTGACCAGCCTGAAACCCCCGATCATTCACGGACAGGGCGGGGTTAGCCAAAAGGCCGCTTGCGTGGGTTGCGCATCGCATTACTATTCCCTGACCCGACTGAAAACCGAGGGTTTGCTGTTCATCGATGGCAAGGCCGAGCCAGTCACGGGCCTCTCCTGGATGGATCATGAGTTTGGCAGCAACCAGCTCAGTCGAGAACAAACCGGATGGGATTGGTTTAGCATCCAGCTGAATGACAACACCGAACTGATGCTTTACCTGCTGCGCCGAGAAGACGGCTCCATTGAACCCAATTCCAGCGGCACCGTGGTGGACGCCCAAGGACATAGCCGCCATTTAACCCTGAACGAGTTTAAAGTCATTGAAACGGGTCAATACTGGACCAGCCCGGCCAGCAAAGGAACCTATCCGGTGGGCTGGCGGATTGAAGTGCCTTCGGAAAAGCTGGCGCTGAAAGTGACCCCCAGCTTTGACCATCAGGAACTCTACACCGCCGGTTCCACCAAAGTAGCTTACTGGGAAGGCAGTTCCAGCGTCAGCGGCAGCCGGGCCGGAAAACCCCTGCAAGGGCAGGCTTATGTGGAAATGACCGGATACGCCAAAGAAAGCGTGAAAGGCAAACTGTAAACAACACCCCTTCACATTGCAGGTTCACACATTGATTTCGGCTACAATAAAAGCCGGAACAATGCCGCAACCCGTGCTGCAATGGTGATGAAACGATGTCTGCAAATTCACTGAAAACCAAACCGCAAAACGCGCAGCTGTCTCTAACAGAGGCCCAACGCATGGCCAGCCTGCATCGCCAGAATTCGCCCACCACCTCCCGAGAGGCTCTTGGGCGAGTGCTGGAAAGCGCCCGCTTCGCCCTGGAATCGTTTGACGCGGATCAACTAATGACCACCCAGATTTCCCTGGAAGACACCCTGATTCGGGTGCTAGTGGCCATGAACAGCCTGAACATTCACCCGGAATTGGCCATGCAACGGGCCTTGAGTCGCCTGCAGGAAGGGCATGCCCAGGGGACTTTTCACATTTACGTGGATCGGGTGGAAATACAGGCTCAGGGGGAAATTCGGGGCGAGTGGCCTCTGTATTCCCAGTCTGATTATGAAGCCGCTTTGCGTCTGGCCCACGAATTGGGCTGCGCCGTGGTACATGAAGATTCCTGCCAGCTGGGCCTATTTCAGCACGTTCGCCTGCATCAGGGCAAAGCAACGGCCCACTCGGCCTAAAGGAAGCAAACACCCCCATGATTCGACTGAATAAAGCCATTGCCGACAGTGGCTACTGTGCCCGTCGCAAGGCCGATGAACTGATTGCCCAGGGCAAAGTAAAACTCAACGGGGAAGTGGTGACGGAACTGGGCACCAAGGTAAACCTGGAAACCGATCAGATCACGGTGAATGGCCAGCCCCTGCAATCGCCTCCCAAAGTGTATTTACTGCTGCACAAGCCGGTGGGCTACGTCACCAGCCGGAAAGCAGGCAAAACCCAAAAAAGTTTTTATGAGCTGATTCCGCCAGAGTGGCGCAGTGTAGACCCGGCAGGACGACTGGATCAGGATAGCAGCGGGGCGCTGATTGTCTCCAACGATGGGGATTTTATCTACAAGGTCACCCACCCCCGGTTCCACTTGCCCAAGGTGTACGAAATCACCCTGGATCGTCCACTTCAAGAGGGCGATATCCAACAGCTTAAAGAGGGCGTGCGGCTGATGCCGGAAAACAAGCTGGCCAAAATGACCCGGGTGGAGCCCCTGAACGGCCATCGACCCACGTATCAGGTGGAACTGATCACCGGGTTTAATCGACAAATCCGGCGCACCCTGATTGAACTGCGTTACCGGGTTCTCAGCCTGCATCGGGTGTCCTTTGGGCCGGTTCAAATTGAAGGCTTGGGCGCTGGGGACCTTCGTCCGCTGACGGACACAGAGCTTTCCGGTTTATTGGCGCCTCCGTCGCCAGAGTAACGGCAAAAATCCGGCCAATATAAACACCGGGAAGTGAAACAGCCAGCTCAAGAGCAGGGTTAAAACCAAGCTCCCCAGCAGGGTTAAGCCCAGCGTGGCCCATCCCGCCGTTGACTTTGACTCTGGACTGGGCTCCGTTAACTTTTGCGGCAACCGTTGGCCACAATGAGCGCAATATCGGTCGGTTTCCCGGGTTTCACCGGAACAGTTCGGACATGCCATCGGTACACGAACCCCCTTGATTCCTGAAAAAAACATTAAATTCTGAATGTTAGAGCTTTAACGCTCTTGTACGGGTTTCCCCGATAGGATACACTAGAAAGGTGAAGTGAGGGGAGCGTGTGCGTTTGAGAGAGTTTTCCTGCCGCCGGTCGCCTCTTTTACAATTTGATACTAAAATGTTTACAAAGAGATCGGTTTGCATCTGAGGCGCCTATGTTTGAAAGATTTACAGAAAAAGCTATCAAAGTCATCATGTTGGCCCAGGAAGAAGCACGTCGCTTAGGCCACAATTTTGTGGGCACCGAACAAATTTTGCTGGGACTGATTGGTGAAGGGACTGGCATTGCCGCCAAAACCCTCAAAGGCATGGGCGTTAACCTGAAGGAAGCGCGCGCCGAAGTCGAAAAGATCATTGGCCGAGGCTCCGGTTTTGTGGCCGTTGAAATTCCGTTTACCCCACGGGCCAAACGTGTTTTAGAACTGTCCTGGGATGAAGCCCGGCAGTTGGGACACAATTACATTGGCACCGAACACTTGTTGCTGGGCCTGATCCGGGAAGGGGAAGGCGTAGCCGCTCGGGTACTGGAAAATCTGGGCGTGGATCTGACCAAGGTCAGAAGCAACGTCATCCGTATGCTGGGCGAAACCCGGGGCGCCGCCACCACCGCTACCCCCGGACGCAGCAAAACCCCAACGCTGGATGAATTTTCTACCAACCTGACTCAATCCGCACAGGAACAGCGGCTGGATCCGGTGGTGGGTCGTGAAAAGGAAATTGAACGGGTGGTGCAAATTCTGGGCCGCCGTTCCAAAAATAACCCGGTACTCATCGGGGAACCCGGCGTGGGTAAAACCGCCATCGCCGAAGGTCTGGCCCAACGCATCGTCAACGGCGATGTGCCCGAAATCCTGAACGATAAAAAAATCGTGCAGTTGGATATCGGCTTGCTGGTAGCGGGCACCAAGTACCGGGGCGAGTTTGAAGAGCGCCTGAAAAAGGTCATGGATGAAATTCGCCAATCCGGCAACATCATTCTGGTCATTGATGAATTGCACACCCTGATTGGGGCGGGTGCCGCCGAAGGGGCCATTGACGCCGCCAACATCCTGAAGCCTGCCCTGTCCCGTGGGGAGTTGCAGTGCATCGGGGCCACCACCATCAGCGAGTACCGCAAGCACATTGAAAAAGACGCCGCGCTAGAGCGTCGTTTTCAGCCGGTCATGGTGGAAGAACCGTCCGTGGAAGAAACCATCGAGATCATGCGTGGGCTGCGGGAAAAATACGAAGCGCACCACAAACTGGTCATCACCGATGAAGCGTTGGAGGCGGCTGCCAAGTTGTCTTCCCGCTACATTGCCGATCGTTTCCTGCCCGATAAAGCCATCGACCTGATCGATGAGGCCAGCTCCCGGGTACGTCTGTCATCCAGCGCCTTACCACCGGAAGGCAAAGCCCTGGAAAAAGATCTCAAAGGCATCATCCGGGAAAAAGAACAGGCCATCCGCAACCAGGAATTTGAAACCGCCAGCGACCTGCGGGACAAGGAAGCGGAGCTGCGGGAAAAAATTCGGGAAATGGCCGAAGACTGGAAAAAGCAACAAGAAGACAAGAAAATTCTGGTCACAGCCGAGCATATCGCTCACATCGTATCCAGCTGGACTGGGGTGCCTGTCTCCAAGCTGACCGAAAGCGAGTCCGAAAAACTGCTGAAAATGGAAGACACCCTGCACGAGCGGGTCATCGGCCAGCATGACGCGGTGACCGCCATTTCCAAGGCCATCCGTCGGGCCCGTGTCGGTTTGAAAAACCCCAATCGGCCCATTGGCTCCTTTATCTTCAGCGGCCCCACCGGGGTGGGAAAAACCGAATTGGCCAAAGCCCTGGCCGATTACTTCTTCGGCTCTCAGGACAATATCATCCGGGTGGATATGTCCGAATACATGGAGCGGCACACGGTCAGCAAGCTGATCGGTTCCCCTCCGGGGTATGTTGGCTACAGCGAAGGCGGACAACTGACCGAACTGGTGCGTCGCAAGCCGTATGCCGTCATCCTGTTTGATGAGATCGAGAAAGCGCACCCTGATGTGTTCAACCTGTTGCTGCAAATTCTGGATGATGGTCGCCTGACCGATTCCAAAGGCCGCAACGTGGACTTCAAGAACACCATCATCATCATGACCAGTAACGTAGGGGCCCGGGGCATCGAAAACCCGTCGCCGTTCGGCTTCTCGGTCAGCGATGACGATGAAAAGGCCCGCTACGAAAAAATGAAGGAAACCGTGATGGACGAAATGAAAAAAATGTTCCGTCCCGAGTTCCTGAACCGTCTGGATGACACCATCATCTTCCACCAGCTGACCAAAGAAGAGATTCGCAACATTGTGGATATCATGTTGCAGGATCTGATCAAGCGGTTGGCCACCCAAAGCATGACCTTGTCCGTCCCGGATGAAGTCAAGGACGAACTGGCCAAAGAGGGCTACAGCCCCTCTTACGGTGCCCGTCCCCTGCGTCGGGTCATTCAGAAGAAACTGGAAGATGAACTGTCTGAACAGATTCTGCTGGGTCGCTTTAAAGAAGGCGATAACATCTCTACCAGCCTGAAAGACGGTGAAATCGTTTTTGAGAAAACCGATGAGAAACCCGCTAAAAAAGCAGATTCTCCCCAGGTAACCGCTTAGCTTAATCACGCCAGAGGCAGATGAGCAACACCCATAAAACCAGCTATGAGGTCTCTCCATCCCCGGCGGCAGGGATATCAGTTTTCGATCTGATCCTTCCGCCTCAGGCGATTCCTCTGCTGGTTTTATTGCTTCTGGTGACTCCCTTGGTCATTTTGACCGCCGAAAGCCTGATTGTGCCGCTGTTTGAGTGGATTCGGGCGCGCATTATGGTGGCAGCCGGACAAGAGCCAACCTTCGGGGATTTGCCGTCCTACTTTTTTATCAAACTTGGCGCTTTTACCATCCTGTCCTTCCTGGGCGGCTTCCAGTTGCTCCTGCGCATCAAGTCCATTTACTTCACCAGCTGGGCCAGGGCTTTTCCTCGCCCCCACAGCCTGCATGTGGATTACCAAACGGATAGCAATCAGGGCATGACGGCCCTGATTCAGTGGAAAATTTATCAGGTGGCCGCCATTTGTCTGCCCCCCCTTGTCATGGGCACTATCACCTTTGTTGTGGGCCTCATCGAACTGTATCTGTTTAATACCTTCAGCGATCTTTCCTTTATTGGGCTTTCCATGCAGCTCACCATTGAGCTGTTCCTGATTATGATGCTGGGGTTGTTCACCCTGTTTGCTGTCTGTAATAGCCTGTGGAATACTTTAACTTCCCTGTTTGGGGACGTCATTGCCGTCACCGAACCCGATTTATCCAACGCCCTGATTTTACAGCGCTGCGGACGCATTGCCTTTTCCTCCCCGTATGTGTATGTCCTGTTTCCGGCTTACCTGATTTTAACGCTCGGTATTTTGGGAGAAGTGTACTGGCTTTTAAGTGCCGTGGACGTTCACGACTTTACCAGTTTCCAGGCCAATATGGCGCTCATCTTCGGTCTGGAAGTCCTGACGGTAGCCTCCTATCTGGGATTTAACTTTTTCAAGTTCTTTACCTACCACCATGGCCTGTCCATTTATTACAGCAAACTCCCCCCTCAGCTGAGAGACTGCTTCAGCCCACCTCCCACCCGAAGCAACGCCCATCAGATAGCGGCACAGCTTTTCGCCCGGCGGCCCTGATTCATATAACCCTCTGTTTCAAACGGAAAAACGGCTGACATGGGCCCTGCTGTTCTGTGCAAAAAGAAACGCCTGAATGCGGCCCGCCTAAAACTGCAAATCCCGATTTTCTACATACACTTTGAACAGCTCCTGCAAACGCAGGATTTTTTCGATTCTTTTCTGGAGTTTCATCCCAACGCACCGAAACCACGGATAGGGCCCAAAGCCCGGATTGAGCATTCCAGCGGCCAAGCCCTCCATTCGACAGTGGGAGCAGTCAGCATCCATGGTATCCCGTGTTTATACACCACTCATCACCCCGTACCAGCGTCCTCAGCAAAACGCGGGCAACGGCAATGCGGGCACTGTAAACCCCGATGAACAAAAGGCCTCCGGCTGGCAGCCACCTCAGGCGGAGCAGCAGCGGGCAGCCCGAGAATCGGGATCATCCAGCTCTGGACTAAAAGCCATCCAGCACAGCCAGTTTCAGAAAATTCCCCTGAACGATGTCATTCATGACTTCAACAACACCATGACCGCCCTGGGGGTGGATGAGACTACCCAACAGGAAGTGGCCACCTATCTGGGTGTGGTACGCCTGCAAGCGGGCAAAGAACAGCCCGAAGTGGGATATATCAAGCAAACCCTGCGCACGGCGGCCAATACCCTGGATCAGTACATCGGCAAGGCCTTGGGACAGCCCTCCAAAGTGGTGAAGGAATGGGTGGATGCCCTGCTGATGCAGGACATTGACTACAAGGCCAACATTGCCCCGGAAGAAGTCAACCCGCCCAAGACCGCAAGCCAACGCCCCCCCTCCCAGCCACCCGATCCGGGTCCAGACACGAACCCAACGATGGTTCCACCGGATAAAGCAGAAACAACCGGTGTCAAAACACAGCTGAAATCCCTGATTGAAACGGCCAAAACCCTGCAAAGCCAGCAACAGTTCCTGCAGGCTGATGAAACGCTGCAAACGGCCCTGGACTTGCTTCAGGAACGCAACAAGCCAGACTGGGAAGGCAAAGTCTGGGGGTTAAGAGGAAAAATTCTGGATCAAGGCGGGCAGTGGCAAAAAGCCCTGAACGCTTACGAGCAGGCCGCCGATCGCTTCGCTCAGGCCCAACTACCCCAAAAGCAGTCCTATGCGCTGCAGGCAGCCGCCTCCCTGCTGGAAGATCACGGGGATCTGCAAAAGGCCAAAGGCTACTACGAACAAGTGGTTTCACTGGACGAGAAAACCGGCGATTCCAGAACGCTGCTGCATTCCCTGAACGATTTGGGCAGTGTGGCCCTCAAAGTGGGCGATACCACGCAGGCTATTCAGGCGCTGGAAAAGGCGGCCCAACTGTTACCCACGGAAAACATTTCACCCGCGGTACAAAGCGACATTCAGGCCAATCTGGCGGCCGCATACCGCCGAACCCAAAATTACAGCCAGGCCATTGATACCTACCAGCAATCCCTGCGAACCGCCCGGCAAGCCAAGGACAAAACACGCTACATCAGCGGTTTACAGCAGTTGGCATCCCTGTTTGTAGAGGCCAACCAGCCCCAAAACGCCATGAAAGCCCTGCAACGCTTGCAGCAATTAACCTGAGTCCACCCATTAGGCCGTAACGGGTTGCTGATTAAAAATTTTATCCACCAATTCACGGGCGCTGTAAGGATCTTGCACCACCAAAAACGGCAGGTTCAAGGCTTGCGAAAGCTCGCTGACCGTTTTGCCATCCAAAAAGGCCTCCGTGGATTGTTTGAGCATGACGGAAGGAATAATGGCGGCCCGGTAGCCAGAAATATCCATTTGAGAAAGCGTCGATAAAATATCCTGCCCGGTGACCAGACCGGCCACATCGACCGAATCCCCCCAAAACTGGCTTTTAACCGCCAGTAAATCCACATACAAGCCCTCCACCGCGTTCAGGCGGGTGGCGATGGGCTGTAAAATCATGGCCCCCAGCTTGCCGGTCAGTAGCAGTACATTCAAGGGTTCCGCAATCCTGGCAGGCAACTCATTCTCCAGATTAAAAAAGTCTTCCAGCAGCATGCGGGCCGTTCCCACCCCGTCATCCAACTGGGGAAACTCGCCGTATTCCGCATAGGAGGGCAGCGGGAGCCCCGCCTTAAAGTAAAATTCATCGGATAAAAAGACAAAATCAGCCGCATCGGGATGCTGAGCCTTAAACGTATCCACGATTTGAATGACGCCCAAAGCGCTTTGGCTGTCCACGGGGGTTAATTCCGAAAGCTGCTCCCGGTATTGGGTCAGGCCCACCGGCACCACGGCCACCGACATGGCCTCCGGGCGCAAGGTATAGAGATCGGCCAGCGACTGGCGCAGGCTGTCCCCATCCGTCAAACCGGGACAGACCACAATTTGGCAATGAAAAGGCACTTCCAGACTTTTCAGCCAGGAAAGCTCCTTCAGGATGTGGCCGCCCTTTTTGTTTTTCAGGGCCACCTCTCGCACTTCCGGGACGGTAGAATGCACCGAAACATACAAAGGGCCAGGCCGCAAGCGGGCAATGCGCTCCCGATCCCGCTCCGTAAGATTGGTTAAGGTAATATAGGTATTGGCAAAGTAGGACAGACGGTAATCATCATCCTTCACATACAGGCTGGCCCGCAGTCCGGCAGGTTGCTGATCGATAAAACAGAAGGGGCAGGCGTTATTGCAGGTTTTAATGGGGGTAAACACCGGCGAGGTGAAAACAAGCCCCAAATCCTCGTCCGCTTCTTTCTCCAGTTCATAAATCTCCTCTGAACCGTCGTTGTGTCGAACGTGCAGTTCAAGGTATTCTGAACCGGAGACTTCAAACTGATAGTCAAACATATCCTCCAGGGCATCGGAGCCATTGATAGCCAATAGGGCGTCCCCGGGCAGCAAGCCCAGCTGATCAGCAATACTGCCAGCGGCCACCGAAGCAATTACGGCATTCATTTTGAAGGACACGTCGGGTTTTCTCCTGCCTTACATGGCTTGACCAAGCACGATCATAACCGCTTCCCTAACAAAAACCAGTCCCGGCCCTGACTTGCCCGGATGGCCTGACCACGATTGGAAGCGGTGGTTAGAGACAGTAATGTAATACAATTTGAATTATGAACCAATCGCCCCCCCCCACCTCCAAACTTTTTATCCGCAGTGAAGTGCTGTCGGTCATCGATTTTTTGAACACCTGGGATGAAGCGTCCCGGCTGGATAAAAACAAGCAAATCAGACGCCTGCAAGTCATCACCGACCGGGAAACCGTCCTGCGCATTCTGGTAAAAGAGTTACAGCGAGCCGGTAACCCCTGCAGCATGCAGGTTGTTTCCGAGTTGCTGATGGAACTGGGCAGCATTGAGAGCCTGCAAAAACCGCTATGGTCGCTCATAGAAAACGCTAAAAGCACCGATGAGGTCAAGGACGCCGCCAACGTCATTCTGCGGCAACTGGGCGATGAGACCGACCCCAACCTGTATCTGGATTATCTGGACGATCCGGCCGGCCTGATCAACCGGGAAACTGAACGGATGCTGGAGGTTTCTACCCGCAACCCGGAAGCGCTGATTGATTTTATCGACTTTATTTTTTCCCTGCCCGTGGATGAGCAGTGCAACCTGATCAGCTCGCTACAATCGGACTACCCGGTGGAATACCTGCTCAACATTTTTTTACCCGCGCTTTTGGCCCTCCCGCCGCATCAAACCCAGGAACTGCTGTTAACCCTGCTGGGCGAAACCCGGTCCAAAAAAGCGGCCCTGTTTCTGGCTGAGCATCAGGACTGGTTTGCGGATGACCCCAAATTGATGAAAGTCATCAAAAAATCCATTAACGCCCTGAAAATCGGGGGCTTGTATCGAGACGAAAAACTGGATGAGGCTCGACTGGAAGCCACCGAAATCCATCCACTGGTGGCTCAAACCGAGCTTTACCAATGCTATGCCACCATCCCGGACGGCATTGGCAATCAGGGCATCATCATCAGCCGGGAGCGGGAAAACGGCGACATCTGCATGATGAGCGTGGCCATTAACGACCTGCATGGGGTAATGGACTGCTTTGGCTTTTACGAGCTGTCCAAGCCGGATTTCCACAAACTGATTGAAAAATTCCATGAGGAAAACACCAAAATCCACACCCCGGCGGCCTACTGCCTGCAAAAATTAAACGCCGCCGAAGCCATCAATCACCAGCAAAAGTTTCGGATTCCGTATGAGTACACTTGCTGGAAGGTCTTGTTGCAAGATCCGGCCCTGTTAGCCCTGCCCGCTATAGACCTGATTTCTAACAGCGCCCAGTGGGCCAATCCCAACTGGCATCAGGCCAGCGTCAGCCTCTATCAGCATCCCGACTTTAGCACCTGGTTTCTGGAGGAAGGCGATCACCCGGTGGTGACCAGCATTCTGGAAAACGTGCTGGAAGTCTGCGCCCGCGCCATGGCCGAAGCCAATGACGCCGAGAAAGAACATAAACTAAAGCAGTTGGAAGCCGCCTTTATCGCCACCCTGGATAAACTGGCCGAAGCCATGGTACACGGCCTGTTAAACAGCGAGTGGAAAGAGATTTTGATCAACCGGCTGGCCGATTCCGCCTACCTGTTGATGGAACAAAAGGCCAGCACCTTCGCTGGACTGGCCGCCACCGAGGTGCAAAAGCTGGTGAACTACCACGGCATCGAATCGGAACTGGATGGCTTTATCAAGCATTATGGGCGCCGCTGCGTGGAAGAGGATCTGTTGCGCCTGAAGCAAGGGGCCCAAACCAGCCCGGAACTTCAAAACAGCGACACCTTTGAGCATTTGGTAGATGCCGTATTAACGGCATGGGAGCTGGAACCGTGAGTAAAAGACCCTCATGAGCGATGACGAGTTGCTGCCGCCCCGCGTTTTGGGCATTGATCCCGGAGAAAAACGCCTGGGTTTGGCCATTAGTGATCCCTTCGGCAACTTCGCGGTGGGCTTGGAGACCATCAGCAATTACGAGGGCAAAGACCTGCTGCCTGAGTTTCGGGCGGTCTGTGATCGCTATGAGGTCAAAGAGATCATCATTGGCTTGCCCTTGCACATGAGCGGGGAAGAAGGGGTTTCCGCCCAAAAAGCCCGGGAATTGGGCGCCGTCTTAAGCGAGGGGCTGGGCCTTCCGGTGGCCTTTATGGATGAGCGGCTGACCTCTAAAATGGCCGAGCAATCCCTGCGGGATATGGGCATTCAAAGCTCTCGGGAGCGGCACAAAGGCAAGGTGGATCAAGCCGCCGCCATGCGCATTTTGCAGGATTATCTGGATCGCAAGAAAATGGGGAAAGTCAAAAAACAGGTGAACCGCTAACCCTGCTTTTTCAATTGGGCGTCAAAGTAGGCGATGGTCTTTTTCAGGCCCGCTTCCAGCATAATGGTGGGTTCCCAACCGAGTTTTTCCTTGGCGATGGTGATGTCCGGGCGGCGCTGAGTGGGATCATCCGGCGGCAAGGGCAAGCGCTCAATTTTAGAGCTGGAGCCGGTCAGGGCAATGACTTTTTCCGCCAGTTCCAGAATGGTGAACTCACCGGGATTGCCAATGTTCACCGGGCCGGGATAATCGTCCGGGGTGTTGTCCATCAGGCGAATAAAGCCTTCCACCAGGTCATCCACATAGCAGAAGGAGCGGGTTTGCTGGCCTTCCCCGTAAACGGTAATGGGCTTGTTTTGCAGGGCTTGCACAATAAAGTTACTGACCACCCGACCATCGTTAATGGCCATGCGGGGGCCGTAGGTGTTGAAAATCCGCACGATTTTGACCCGCAACCCGTGCTGCCGGTGATAATCCATGCACAGGGTTTCAGCAATACGCTTGCCTTCATCGTAGCAACTGCGAATGCCAATGGGATTGACGTGACCCCAGTAGCTTTCCTGTTGGGGATGCTGTTCCGGATCGCCGTACACTTCCGAGGTGGAGGCCTGAAAAATTTTGGCCTTGGTGCGCTTGGCCAAACCCAGCATGTTGATCATGCCCATGACATTGGTTTTAACCGTTTTCACCGGGTTGTACTGGTAATGCACCGGGGAAGCCGGACAGGCCAGATTATAAATTTCATCCACTTCAAGCAGAATGGGTTCAATCACATCGTGCCGAATGATTTCCAGATACTTGTGATCCAGGAGGTGCAAGATATTGTCTTTGCTGCCGGTAAAAAAATTATCCAGACAAAGCACCTCATGGCCCTCTTTCAGCAGCCGCTCCGTGAGGTGGGAGCCGATAAAGCCGGCTCCGCCCGTAATCAGAATTCGCTTTTTCATACGCCCGCCCGCTCCCGTTGCGTTTCTGATTCATCCACTTCAGCGGCATCCACACCGGGACGCCCCACGCAGTAGTATTCAAAACCCCGACGACCCATGCGCTCAATCTCATACTGGTTGCGGCCATCAAAAATAACGGCCCGCTTCATCAGGGTTTTCATCTTGTCAAAGTCGGGACGGCGGAACTCGTTCCACTCGGTCACCAGTAGCAGGGCATCCACCCCCTCTAAAGCCTCGTAAGCGGTTTCGGTATAGGAAATCTTTTCACCGAAAATCTGGCGGGCCACATCGGTAGCCTTGGGATCAAAGGCCTTGATCTTAGCCCCTTTGGCCAGCAAGGCTTCGATAATGGTTTTGCTGGGCGCTTCCCGCAGGTCATCGGTTCGGGGCTTAAAAGCCAGACCCCACATGGCGAAGGTTTTGCCTTTTACATCCCCTTCAAAGTAAGCCAGCACTTTGTCGATGAAATCCTGACGTTGCTGATCGTTTTTCTGATCCACCGCTTCCAGAATGCTCATGTGATGCCCATTTTCCTGACCGGTTTTAATCAGGGCCTTCACATCCTTGGGGAAGCAGGAACCGCCGTAGCCCAGGCCGGGGAACAGGAACTGCGGGCCAATGCGGCTATCGGTGGAAATGCCGGTGCGCACCATGGAAATATCAGCGCCCACTTTTTCGCACAGGGTACTCATTTCGTTGATAAAGGAAATTTTGGTGGCCAAAAAGGCGTTGGCCGCGTACTTGGTCATCTCGGCGGATTTGATGTCCATGTTGATAATGGGGTTGCCGGTGCGCAGGAAGGGCCCGTACAGCTCCCGCATAATATCGAAGGCCCGTTGATTGTCGGCCCCAATAACCACCCGATCCGGCTTCAGGAAATCATCCACAGCCGCCCCTTGTTTCAGGAACTCCGGGTTGGAAACGATGGAAAACTCGTGAGTGGTGGTCTCCGCCACAATGGCCCGAATTTGATCGGCAGTGCCGACAGGAACGGTACTTTTGGTCACAATGACCCGGTAACCATCCATGGCCTTGGCAATTTGACGGGCCACCCCAAAGACAGCGCTCAAATCAGCGGAACCATCGGCTTTTTCTGGGGTACCCACGGCAATAATGCAAATCAGGGACTTGCGCACGGCCTCATCCAAATCGGTAGTGAAGGACAAGCGGCCTTCCTTGGTGTTGGAGCGAATCAGCTCCTCCAGACCCGGCTCATAAATGGGAACCTGCCCCAGACGCAAGGTTTCAATCTTGGCGGGGTTGTTATCCACGCAGATAATATCGTTTCCCATTTCGGCCAGACAGGTTCCGGCCACCAGGCCAACATATCCGGTTCCAACAACGCATACTTTCACGGGCGAGGCTCCATTTTTAAAACGAACAAAAACGCTCTTTCATTCTAGCGCAAGGTTTCGGGCTTGTTACTTCAAAAACTGGTGTGACCCTAAAGCAAAAAGACCGACACAAGATCAGCTGGGTCTTACTTTGAGTGAAAAACCAATAGCCGGGTACAAATTGCCTCCGCACAAATCTTCCCCATCAGGCGGGTATCTATCCATTAAGCCATCGTGGGCGTTTTGCGGTAATGTTTGTACCACTCCACAAACTTGGGGATGCCATCCCGGATTTTGGTCTTGGGGCTGTAGCCCAACAACCGGTGGGCCTTGGAAATATCGGCAAAAGTCACCGAAACATCTCCCGGCTGGCGGGGTTGGCGATCAATGATGGCCTTTTTCCCCAGTGATTGCTCAATCAGGGAAATCAGGGTACCCAACTCGGTAGTTTGGGATTCTCCCAGATTGAAAATCTCATACGGGGTTTTATCGTAAGCCGTGGCGGCCAACACACCCTGAATAATATCGTCAATGTAGGTGTAATCCCGACGGCTGGAACCATCTCCAAACACGGGAATCGGCTTGCCCTCATCAATCAGGCGGGTAAACTTGTGAATGGCCAAATCCGGGCGTTGCCCGGCCCCATACACGGTAAAGAAGCGCAAGGCCACCACTTGCAACTTGTACAAATGGCTGTAGGTGTACAGCAGGCTTTCTCCCATGGCCTTGGTAGAGGCATACGGGGAAATGGGCTTGGAGATATCCTGATCTTCCCGGAAGGGAACCCGATCGGGGGAATCACCGTAAACAGAGCTGGAAGAGGCGAATACAAACTTTTTCACCCCGAACTCACGGGCCAGATCCGCCAGATTGAGAGTGCCCGTGACGTTGGTATCCAGATAGAGACGGGGTTCTTTCAGGGAGGGACGCACTCCGGCCCGGGCGGCCAGGTGAATAATCCCACCGCTTTGCAAGGCTCGCCCGTGATGCTCAAAAATATCCCGCAGGCCGATAAATTCCCGAATGTCCTTGCGGTACAACCGAAAATGGGAATTATTCAAAAAAGGAGCCACGTTGGCTTCTTTAATGGCAGGATCATAAAAGTCGTTGAACTCATCGACCACAATCACACCCGCCCCGGCATCCAGCAGGGCTTTGGTCAAGTGGGAACCGATAAACCCAGCTCCGCCGGTGATCAAATAAGTCTTTCCCGCAAACGGATTGCTCATGACTGGTAACGGATGCCTTTCTCTTTCAAGCGGTCAATGGCCTTCTGCAAAGTTTCTTTGGGGGATACCAACGACACCCGGAAGTAGCGATCCCCGGCCTCTCCAAAGGCAATTCCGGGGGTAATCACCACATCGGCGGTATCAATCAGGTGGCGGCACCAGGCCTTGGAATCGGGGAACGCCTTGGGAATGGGAAGCCACATGTAAATGGTGGCCTTGGTGGGCTCCACCTGCCAACCCAATTCACGGAACCCTTTGACCAGAACATCCCGACGCTCCTGATAGGTTTTGACCAGACCGGGCAAAAACTCTTCGCCGTGGTTCAAAGCGTAAATACAGCCATCCTGAATGGCGGAGGCCAAGCCGTAGTCCAGGTTTGTTTTCACCGAATACAGGGCTTTCACAATCTCCGGATTCCCCACGGCAAACCCGGCTCGCCACCCGGCCATGTTGAAGTTTTTGGAGAAGGAGTGAAACTCAATGGCCACATCCTTTGCGCCCGGCACATTAAAAATACTGGGCGGGTGGAAGTCGTCAAAGGTGATTTCCCCGTAGGCCAAATCACTGACCAGAACGATATTGTACTTGCGGCAATAGGCCACCAGCTTTTCATAAAAAGCCAAATCGGCCACCCCGGCGGTGGGGTTATTGGGATAACTCACAAAAAACAGCTTGGCCTTTTGGGCCACTTCTTCCGGGATGCTGTCCAAATCCGGCAGAAAATTATTTTCAGCGGTCAGCGGCACGTGATGGACATGCCCATCGGCAATCCAGGTGGCCCGGCTGTGAACCGGGTAGTAGGGAGAGGGCACAATGCTGTAGTCCCCGGCATCAATGTAGGCAAAGGTAATGTGAGCCAAACCTTCTTTGGAGCCAATGAGGGGCTGAACCTCGGTTTCCGGGTCAATGTCCACGTTATAGCGGCGCTTCATCCAGGCAGCAACGGCTTCTCGAAACTCAGGTTTTCCTTTGAAATTAGGGTAACCGTGGTTGGCCGGATCGGCCACCCCTTGCTGAATGGCTTTGATAATGGGTTCGGGTGTGGGCTGGTCGGGGTTGCCCATACCCAGGTCAATCAGATCCGCGCCCCGATTCCGCGCCGCCGCTTTCAACTCATCCAGTTCAGCAAAAACATAGGTGGGCAGCTTACTCAGGCGATTGGCCGGAGACTTTAGCTGACTGTGAGCGGTGCTAGGGGGCGTGGACATACCAAAACGATCCTTATTCGTGACAATTTTATTATAGATAAAAAACCAGATTCCACCTATCCAAGGCGGCATCAGGGTTTAAACTTTCATGCTGCTCCGCTGGACAGGGCAAAGTCAAGCGGTGTACCGGTTTGGCTATTTCCGGTCTGGTCTGTGGCCTTTTCCCCCTTGCCCCAAAGGCCAATCGAACGGCCCACCCGGGGCTTCAAAAACCCCGCTAGAACAACCGGTTCTGCTGAAAAATCAGGTGCCCCGCCTGCGGGTCAATGGTCACCACAAACTGGCGCATAAAACTGAGACCCAACAAGCCGGAAAAACTGGAACCTGCCCGCACCGGTATGACCGTGGCTTCCACGTTACGGGCCTCCAGACCATTAACTTGCAAGCGCTCAATGGTGATTTTGGGCACCTCAATGCGCCCGTTGGCAGTGGTGATCAGTACCTTTTCACAATTTGCCAGATTCAACCCCAGTTGCTCAGCCATTTGCTGGGAAATGGAAGTGTATGTTGCGCCCGTATCGATGATAAAGGCGCCGCTACTCTGTTGCCTGCCCTCATACAGGACGGCATCCACAATCAGGGCGTTGTGGGTATCTTTTAACAGAACCTTGATCGGCTCCTGCAATGGACTGCTGACTTGCTGAAAGGCGGATGTCGTGACGGGAGCGTAGGACACAGACTGCAACGTGGGGGATGGAGCCGTACGGGAAGACTCCTGAACACTGATAGCAGCAGCCAGGGCATTCACCCGCTCATGGGCGTAATGCACCAGGCGCGCTTCCCGACCCTGACGAATGACAAACTCATACTCATACAGGGCTTCGGAGAGGTGACCCAGCTTGTCCAGGGTCAAGCCCAGGTAGTAGTGGGCATTGGCATTGCTACTGTCAGCTTGCAATGCCCGACGAAAATAATCCTCAGCCCGATGATAGTCCCCCGAGCGGAACGCCTGCACCCCTCGGGCATAATCCGGCAGAAGGTAACCGCCTGTCGTAGCGGCTCGATCCTTGTTAGACTCTGCGTAAGGCTCTGCCTGAACCGCCAGTGCCCAAGCCATCAGGCAGCACAAGGCCGCCGTTGGCAGACCTTTGGTGACTCTTAACAGTGAAGCCGACCCCATGCACGATCCCTTTGCTATTCCGTCGCACTTGGAAACCCTATCGGCACCACCCTCAAAAATCTTTAATTTTTATTCAGATTTAAAAAATAGACATGACTTTATATAACAAAAAATCACTCCCTGTTGTTTTTATGCAAATACAAGGGACAGGGCTTTATCAGAAAGCTCCTAAAGGGACACAATTGGGGGACAGTATTATGGTTCAACCGCTTTGGGGTGGCCCCGGCTACCCGGGATTTCCACCACCGGGAAGTTATCCACCGCCGCCGGGTGGAGGTATTCCACCGTATCCGGGCCCTCCCGGCATTCAGGCCGCATTTCCGTATGGACCCAGTTTTGATGGCTTGAACGCCCATGGCCTGACCAACAACGCCTATACCAATTCGTTATTTGAAGATGTTAATTTCATGCAAGGGCTGATTTACAGTGGCCGTGGGGTTGGATATCCACCCATGCCGCCATTCCCGCCCCCCATGGGCCCGCCTCCTCAAGGCCCACCGCCGCCCCGATAATTCGGGCCAGTACAATCAACCATCCCTGAAAGCCCTTTGGAGGTATCGCCACCCAGCCTGCCGCCAAGGGCTTTTAGGGTACCCAAAAAACCTAACCTACAGTCGTATAGCCTTCCATTTGCCGATAAAACTGATCGGCATCGGTCTGCAAACGACGAATGAACTTCTCCACGGCGTCATCCCCGCTGTCCATGCCACTCACCAAACGACTCAGCACCTGAACGCGCTGCGCATCATCCCCAGCCAGAACGTGAACCAGTACCTGCACGGTTTCCGAACCGTCTTTTTGTTGCAAGACCTGCTTTTCCACATGGAAATGCTGGCGTCCCATGGCCGCAATCATGGGCTGGTGGGTAATGGCAATCACCTGAATGGCTTTAGACAGGGCTGCCAGTTTCTCCGCCACGGTTTTGGCCGTGGGGCCGCTAATACCACTGTCAATCTCATCAAACACCAGGGTCAATAAGCCATCCGCACCGGCGGTTAACACTTTCATGGCCAGCAAAAACCGAGAAAGTTCCCCCCCACTGGCCACTTTGGCCAAAGAGCGCAAGGGTTCCCCCGGGTTGGCCGAAAACAGGAACTCCAATTCCTCCAGCCCTTCCCGGCTGTAGGAAACAGGCAGGAAGTCAATGTCAAACGACACCCCGGGCATGGCCAATACCTGCAATTGTTCCAGCAAGCGCTGCTTGAGCGATTCAGCCAGATGTCGACGAGCCTCACTCAACTGCTGACTGACCTGCTGTAAATCGGTTTGCTTTTCCGCTATGGTCGCTTCCAAGGCCTGAAAATTCTGCTCGCCCGACTCCAGAAAATCCAGCTCCTCGGCCAAGCTATCCCGCCGCTCTATCACCTCTGCCAGGGTATGGCCATACTTGCGCTTTAACTTTTCCAATGTATCCAAACGGTCTGAAAGCTGCCCGATGCTTTCCGGTTGTACTTCCACCCGATCCGCATAGCGGCTCAATTCACTGGCCACAGCCTGCAATTCGGCATAAACCCCATCCAGTTGCGTCGAAAGCGTCTGCAACGCCGGATCGTAAACAGCCCCCTCCGATAATTTTTTTTGCAGAAGCGATAACTGATCCAGCACAGCGGGGGTTTGAGCGTCTCCTTCGGTGAGCAGATTGGCCCCTTGCTCTGATATTCGAATCAGACGCTCCGCATGACTCAAAATTTCCAGTTCCTGCCGGGTTTTCACATCCTCCTGATCATCTTCCAAGCGGGCCTCTTGCAATTCTTGCAACTGGAACATCAAAAAATCCCGCTGGCGCTCAATATCCTGCCGGTTTTTCATCAGCGTGTCCAATTGGCGATTGAGCGTGGCCCATTCATCGTAGGCTCGGGCCACCTGTCGCTTTAAAGCCCGATGGCTGGCATCCCCGAAGGCGTCCAAATAGGCCCGCTGCTTGTCTCGCTGGAACAGACTGGTCAACTCATGCTGACCGTGCAAATCAATCACCCAGGGCCGCAAGGCCTCCAGAACATCCCGGGTCACCGGCGTGCCATTGATGCGGGATCGACTCCCCCCGGGGGTAAATTCCCGAGACAGTAAAATCTCGGTTTCATCCGGCAGCAAGGAAACCCCTTGGGCCTCCAGAAAGTCACGCAACGGCTGAGAATCCTGCAAGGCGGTGATGTCAAACAGCAATTCAACGTGTCCCCGCTGGGTGCCCGCCCGTAAAATTTCCCGGGGAGAGGCTTTGGCTCCAAAGGCCAAGGCAATGGCATCCAGCAAAATGCTTTTCCCGGAGCCACTTTCGCCGGTAATGACCGTAAAGCCCTTGTCAAAGGAAACCGATACGGTTTCCACAATGGCGATATTTCGAATTTGAAGCTGTTTGAGCATAACGAAAGGGGTCTCAACCAATGTTGGCCAAAATATCAGGCCTAAAAAAATTAGAATCAGACTGAAAAAAATCAGACTGAGGGAGAACTTTGCTGCGGCGGATGCTCCGTATAAACCTGCGCTCCGGCTCGGGCCTCCTGAGATTGCCAGCGAGGATTCATCGACCACTGCAACTTACGCTTGAGCAGGGAGTAAAAGTCATTTTCGCTCTGTTCAAAATTCACCATCTGGAAGGGAATGGCCGCCCGAACCACCACCAGAGATTCTCCCGGCTTCAGCACACCGCATTCCAGACCATCCAGGGCGTAGACCACGTCCTGATTTTTGGCATCCGACTGGATTTTAAATTCCTTGTTAAAAGGCACCACCACCGCCTTGGCGGAAAAACTATGGGGACAAATGGGGGTAATGGAAATGGCGTCCACTTCCGGAGAAATCACCGGGCCGCCTGCGGCCATGGTATAGGCCGTGGTGCCACTGGGGGTAGACAAAATCAGTCCATCGGAATCGTAAACGGCCACGGGCGTATTGTTGACATGCAAATGCAACCGGCATAACTGGCTGGGGTTGGCGTTTTTCACCACCACATCATTCAGGGCCAGCTCTTCTTGCAAGGCGGTGACATCACCTCCCGCTTCCCCGCAATTTTCAATGGAAAGCATCATGCGGGACTCCAGGCTGTATTTGCCCTGAATGAGCAGATCCAGGTAAAACGGAATCTTGTCAGCCTCAATGTGGGTTAAAAAGCCCAAAGCACCGGTGTTAATACCCACCAGTGGCACATTCTCGCTGACAAACTTGCGGGCCGCCCTTAAAAAAGTGCCATCGCCGCCCAACACAATGACCAAATCGGGGTGGGCCGCCGCCGGAGGTACTACCGGGCAATCCTTGCCCAACACCTGCAAATGGGAAACATGCACCCCGTGATGGGTTAAATATTCCAGCACCTGATTGGCGTAAACGCTCTGGGGATCGGTACTCAGATTCTGAACCAGGGTAACGTGCTTTAGCATGGGGCCTCACAACAACACTGCCAGCAGTCCACGAAAACACCGCGACCACTCATTTCCCATTCTACTCCATCCAACTGGGGCCAACATAGACATCCACCTCTAAAGGCACATGCAACGGCTGTCCCAACTCCATGGCAGTACGCACCAACCGCTTCACCTGCTCCAGTTCGGCATCCGGCACTTCCAGCACCAGTTCATCGTGAACCTGCAGAATAATACGAGTCTTTAAGCCTTCCGACAAAAGCTGCTGATGCAAGCGGATCATGGCCACTTTCATCAAATCGGCGGCAGACCCTTGCAAGGGGGTATTGAAAGCGGCGCGCTCGGCGAATTCCCGGATACTGCGGTTGCTACTTTGCAGGTCTCGAGAGAGATCCCGGGTGCGCCCGCAGATGGTTTGCACCTGCCCGGTTTTGTGGGCCTGCGCTTTGATGGCGTCAATACACTGCTTGACCTTGCCATACCGGGAAAAGTAAAGCTGAATGAATTGAGCCGCTTCGCTTTGGGGGATTTTAAGCTGCTGGGCCAAACCAAAGGGCGATTGTCCGTAAACCACCCCAAAATTGACCGTTTTGGCTCGGTAGCGCTGCTCTTTGCTGACTTTATCAAGGGGCAAGCCGAACACCAGAGAGGCCGTGGCCGTGTGAATGTCTTCCCCTTGCTGGAAGGCCTTGACCAAGTGCGGATCTTCCGAAAAATGGGCCAGCAAGCGCAGCTCAATCTGGGAATAATCGGCGGACAACAACGACCAGCCTTGGGCTTGCTGTGGGACAAAGGCCTGCCGAATCAGACGGCCCAGCTCCGTGCGAATGGGAATGTTCTGCAAATTGGGGTTACTACTGGACAAGCGCCCGGTGGCCGTCACCGTTTGGTTAAAGCTCGTATGCAGACGATGGGTTTTCGGGTTGACCAGAGCCGGTAAGGCATCGATGTAGGTCGATTTCAGCTTGAACAGCTGTCGATACTCCAGCAGCTTGCGCACTATCTCATGCTCATCGGCCAGTAATTCCAGCACCTTCACATCGGTGCTGTAGCCGGTTTTTCCCTTGGTTTTACGGGTGGGGGCAATGCCCATTTTGTCAAACAGGACTTCGGCCACCTGCTTGGGGGAATTCAGGTTAAAGTCCCCGCCCGCCAGATCACAAACCTCCCGTTCCAGGATTTGCAAGCGCTCCGCCAATTCATCACTCAGCTTTTTCAGGTAGGCCGTATCCAGAGAAACGCCCGTCCACTCCACATCTGCCAATACATGGGCCAGGGGCATTTCAATTTCATAAAACAGCGTCCATTGTTGCTCATCCAGCCGCTCCAAAAAGTACCGAGCCAGGGCTATGGTGGCGTAACCGTCACAACTGGCGTAAGCCGCCGCCAGCTCCACCGGCACCTCGGAAAACAACTTTTCCTTCTTGCCGGTGCCAATCAGCTCCCTAATCTCGGTCATGGACTGGCCCAACACCTCTTCCGCCAGCGCTTTTAAGCCGTGCCGCCGGTCGGGGTTCTGCACGTAGCTGGCAATCATGGTGTCAAATACCAAGCCCCGTAAAGGGATTTCTAATTGCCTGAAAATATTGCACTCAAACTTGGCGTTATGAACCAGTTTCACCACCGACTCACTGGTTAAGACCGGGCGCAAGGCTTCTAGAATCTGTGTTTCGGTAAGCGATGTTTCCAA
Source organism: Vampirovibrio chlorellavorus (assembly GCF_003149375.1). Taxonomy (NCBI): domain Bacteria; kingdom Bacillati; phylum Candidatus Melainabacteria; class Vampirovibriophyceae; order Vampirovibrionales; family Vampirovibrionaceae; genus Vampirovibrio; species Vampirovibrio chlorellavorus. The sequence goes on along the minus strand of NZ_QFWH01000001.1, from coordinate 253,199 downwards.
CCCTTCCGCTCGAATGGGAATGTAAAAATTGGCAATAGACGCTTCAGGTAAGTTTTCCTTCAGGCGCAGCGCTGGAAAGGCCGCCGGATAATCGGACAACGCCAATTGGTTCTGGGCGGGCCGCTCAAAACGCTCAAAGGCGTCCCACACGGATATGGCGACCCCGGCCAATTGGGCCGTGTGTACATCCAGGCCGGTGGTTTCCAAATCCAGAGCAAACACCTGGGCTTGCTCAATCTGCTGGATGAGCGCACTCAAGTGCTCCAGTCGGGTCACAATGGTATGATCCACCCGCATGGGCTGCACTTGAAGGCTGGCTAGCGAGGAAACCTCCTCCCTCCCGGGTGAATCCGCTGCATCCAAGACTGAGTCTGTGGACTCGGACAGCGCTCCTGATTGGGTTTCCATCAAAAATGATCCAAACAAAACCGGGGCTTGCTTGAGAATCGATTTAAATTCCATTTTCTCCAAAAAGGCAGTCAAGGCTTCCAAATCGGGGATCACCAGATGGCAATCCTCCCAGACCACGGACAGTGGCACTTCCCGGTTAATGGTAGCCAATTGCTGGCTTAAAAAAGCCTGATCTTTGTAGGTTTCCAGCTTTTCCCGCAGCTTATTGGCAGGCAATTCCTCAATGTGCTGGTATAAATTCTCCAAGGTCTGGTATTCCGTCAGCAGCTTGACCGCCGTTTTATCGCCAATGCCGGGTACACCGGGAATATTATCGGAGGTGTCTCCCTTGAGGGCCTTAAAATCAATCACCTGCTCCGGGTAAATGCCCCACTTCTCAAACACCCCTTGCCGATCGTAGGTTTTCATCTCCTCACGGGGCATGCGGGCCGGAATCAAGACTTCAATCTTCCCGGCGTGGGCTTTGGCCGGGTTGGCGGGATCTAAATCATCCACCAACTGAAAGGCATCCTGATCCCCGGTCAGGATTTGCACCCAAAAGCCTTCCCGGGCGGCTTTACAAGCCAGGGTGCCGATCACATCATCAGCCTCAAAACCTTGCTTCTCGTATATGGGGATGCCCAATAGCTCCACCCCCCGGCGGATTAAGTCCATTTGTGCGCGCATTTCATCGGGCATGGAATCGCGATGGGCTTTATATTCTGGGTAAAGCTCGTTGCGGAAAGTTATCCGGCTGACATCGAAAGAAACGGCGATGGCATCCGGCTTGATTTTTTTGAGCAAAGCAAACAGGTTGTTGAAAAACCCATACACGGCCCAACTGGGCGTCCCCTCGGAGGTGCGCATATTGGTGCGCTCCAGGGCAAAATGCATGCGATAGGCCAGCGAATGACCGTCAATCAACACCAGGGTCTTCATGGTACCTGCCCCTTTGGCTGTTCCGCTTTTTTCCAGAATCTCTACTTGCGACAAACTTTAGCCCCCGGCAACAAAACAATCAAGCCTTCCAACTCCAACAGAGTTAAAAGCTCATTGATTTTAGCAGAAGCGTATCCGGTTGCCCTCGGTAAATCATCAATGCCCATGGGATCATAAGCAATGGCTTGTAATAATCGCCCCTCTTCTTCGGACAACTCCGGCAAACTGGCTACTTGCGGTTGACTGTGCCTCATCATTCCATCGGTGTGTGGAGTATCCCAGCCCAAATCAGTCAACAACTCTGAGCCTTTATTAACAAGCGTGGCCCCTGTTTTGAGCAGCTCATGAGGCCCCTGGCTCCCGGAACTAAAAATATTTCCGGGTACGGCATACACAGAACGTCCCTCTTCGGCAGCTAAACGGGCCGTGATCAGCGCCCCGCTTTTGATATCGCCTTCCACCACCACAATGCCCTGACACAGCCCGGCCACAATGCGGTTCCGTTGGGGAAAGGAATACCGGGTGGGCTGGGTACCGGGTGGGTATTCACTGACCCAGGCCCCGCCCGCCTCCAGTATTTCCTGAGCCAGCATCCGGTTGGACGCCGGGTACAAAATATCCAGCCCGCACCCAAACACAGCCACCGTGGGCAAACTACACTGGATGGCCTGCCAATGGGCACAGGTATCAATCCCGGCAGCCAGTCCACTAACAATGGCCACTCCAGTCGATCGCAATTCCTGAATCAGTTTTCCAGTCACTTTTCGCCCGTATTCACTGGATTTACGGGTGCCCACAAACGCCAGACACCTCCCGGAAAAGGCTTCCAGCCTCCCTTTGACATACAACAAGACCGGGGGGTTATAAATTTCTTTCAACAAGGCTGGATAGGCTTTCTCAGTAATGGCAACGGCCTGAATACCCTCGGAACGCTCCCGCTGATGCAGTGTGATGGGTAATCCCTCATCCCTGCGTTTTAAAAAAGCGGCCAACTTACTGGCCCCCAAGTGAAGTGCCAACTGGGCCTCGGGAGCATTCCACAGGGCTTCCGGAGATTCAAAGGCCCGTAGTAACTTCAGAATAGACAAGTTTCCCAGCCCATCCACCTCTAACAAAGCGCGCAAGTAAACAGCGTCCGGGTAAGGCGCTTGGGGAACAGAGGTTATAGAGGGTATTTCAGTGGGCGGTATCAAACTCATACCCCTCATGGTGGCAAAAGACGACTGTTCGCCACAGGGTAAAATCTTCGGTTTTACTTCCCTTGCCAGCCAGTCCGCTTGAAGCATCCCCCGAAAAATGGTTTGATAAGGCAAAATTCCCCAATGCACAGGATGAAACTCCCCATGTCCAATCCCCTCAAATCCCAATTCATCGTCATCGCTGGCCCTTGCATTCTTGAAAATAACCGGGGCGAGGTCAATTTTGAGACCGCCCGTCAACTCAAAGCCATCATGGCCCAGTTTCCCGAAGTCAAATTTTACTTTAAAAGCTCCTATGACAAGGCCAATCGCTCTTCCATCAACTCCTACCGAGGGCCGGGGCTGGAAGAAGGCCTTCAGATCCTGAAAGAAATCAAGGAGAGCGTGGGCGTCTCCATCTTGACCGATGTGCATTGGCCCCATGAAGTGGCTCCCGTGGCGGAAGTTGTGGATATGATACAGATTCCGGCGTTTTTATGCCGCCAGACCGATTTGTTGCTGGAAGCCGGTAGGACCCCCATCCCGGTAAACATCAAAAAAGGGCAATTTTTGGCCCCGCTGGACATTCGCCACGCCGCCCACAAGGTTAAAAGCATGGGTAACCAGCAGGTCTACATTACCGAACGGGGCAGCACCTTTGGCTACAATAACCTGGTGGTGGACATGCGGGCCATCCCCATGGTGCAATCGCTGGATTTGCCCATTATTTTGGACGCCACTCACAGCGTGCAGCTACCCGGTGGAGCCGGAGAAACCACTGGGGGGAATCGGGAGTACGCCCCCTTACTGGCCAAAGCCGCCGTGGCGGTTGGCTGTAACGGCTTGTTCTTTGAAACCCACCCCCAGCCTGAAAAGGGGTTAAGCGACGCCAGCAACATGTTGCCCCTGCATTGGGTGGAACCCATGCTGCAAACCTGTATGAAAATCCGGGCCCTGGTGCAGCAGGAAGGCCCTTACCACCTTTCTGAAGCGTTGCAGGAAGTTTAAAATCAGGATCAAATAGCCCGATAGTCTGACCTCAAATCCAAATTGAACGATTTGGACGATAGCGACTGGTTCAGGCCTTCAAACCCATCCACCCACCACCGCCTGGGACTTTAAACCTTGTCGGCGCACAGCGCCGCTTGGTACCCCTTTTTTATTAGTGTTCCCGCTTTACGATCCCTCTGCCCGGACTGCCCTTGTGGTGCCAACCGTTTTGATCCCTTCTCCGTTCTCTGGGGGCCTTCTCAAAGCCGCATCCCGATCGCCAGCAGATGCTTCGCCAAGACCAGCTACAGCTTTCCGATCGCCGTAAGGCCTTTTGCAGCTCTCCCAGATCGAAACCCCTTCGCTTCAAAGCCTTTCCCCAAAGCCGATCGTCAAAACCGGCATGACGATCCACCGAAAGGCCCGCCACCGGATCACAATCCGCAATATTCGGGATCAATTCGTAATAAAGAGCGCTACTTTACACACCCTGATCTGTTTAAAACCTGTTGAAGCGATCGATTGAAGAAGTGATCAAGTGCTGTTCAAAACCCGGATCTGTCAGAAACTTTCAACAACCTCAACAGGATCTCGACAAGTTTTCAACAACCCAAGAACCAAGCATATCAACATTATCAGAGAGTTTTCTACAGGTTTTAGGTCGCTCTAAGTACGATGATGGATCTAATTTATAAAAAACGATCACGATCAGGAACGATCAAAACTTGCCTCTGGAACAGCTTGTAAAAAGATCGGGAGATTGGCTTGAAGATCGCTACCGCAAATGTGTACTCTATAGTTGAATGAGTAAACGAAATGGACAGTAAGGAGATCCCGGATCATGAAATTTGCCGTTCAACGTGAAGATATCCATCAGGCTGTGTCCGCCGTGCAACGGGCCACGGCTACCCGTGTTATCCAGCCCATTCTGTCCAATATTCTCATTGAAAGCGTTGGCCCGGACACGCTCAAACTCTCGGCCACCGATCTGGATTTTGGCATTCAAACCACCATTCCGGCCAAAGTGCTGGAGGAAGGCCGAACCACGTTATCGGCCAAAAAACTGGCGGAGATCCTCAGCAAACTACCCACGGGCCGCGAAATTGAGTTTGAAATTGAAGAGGCCGTGCAAACGGCCCGTATTCAGTGCGGAACCGCCTTGTTTGACATGCGCACCCTGCCCGCCGATGAGTTCCCCGTGATAAGGCAGATTGATGAACAAGGCTACTTGGAAGTAGATGGCAAGGCTTTTATCCGGGCCATCAACCAGACCGCCTTTGCCGCCGCCAGTTATGACGCCAACAACGTTCTGGGCGGTGTCTTTTTTCAGTTGAATGAAAGTGGACTGGAAATGGCCGCTACCGATGGCTCTCGTCTGGCCCGGCGGATTGAAACGGTCTCTGAAGGGGGCGTAACCCCTCAAATGAACGTATCCGCCATTATTCCGGCCAAGGCCTTGCAAGAGTTTCTGAAGTTATGCGCTTCCGATATCAGCGCCCAGCCGGTTCGTTTGGCCATTCAGGACGGGCAAATTGCCTTCCGCACCCCCCGGTTTTACGTGTTGTCCCGCTTGCTGGATGGTCAGTATCCCAAGTACAACCAGCTCATTCCGGTGGACAATAAAATCGTGGCCTTCGCCAACAAGAAAGCCTTCATTGATTCTCTGGAGCGGACGGCCGTTATGGCCAACGAGCGCACTCATATCGTCAAACTATCTCTGGACAGGAACAACATGAGTCTGGCCGCTCAGACTCCGGATGTGGGCGACTCCAAGGATACGCTGGAAGTGCTGTACGACGGGGATGCCCTGAACATCGCCTTTAACTACAAATACGTGATCGATGCCCTGAAGGTGATTGAGTCCGATGATGTGCGCATGGAAACCAATGGCCCCTTGTCGCCCACCATCTTCCGGGGCAAGGAAGAAAATGGGTATCTGTGTCTGGTCATGCCGGTACAGGTCAAATAAAGGCCGAAATCCCAGACAGGGATTTTCTTTTCCTGTGAGAGAGATGAGTCATGCGTGTTCAAACCCTGCATCTGGTCAATTTTCGGAATTATTCGGAACTCAGCGTGACCTTCTCCCCCCGAAAAAATATTTTTCTGGGGAATAACGGGCAAGGGAAAACCAACCTGCTGGAAGCCCTGTACTTCCTGAGCAACGCCCGTTCCCACCGTACCAGCACCGATCGGGAACTGATACGCACCGGGCAATCGTTTGCCACCCTTCAGGCTCAACTGGCCAATCATCATTACGAAGGCCGATTGCAGGCCGAAGTGCAAATCAAGCTGGATGACGAGCGGCTGAAAACCACCTTTAAAATCAACGCCAGTCCCCTGCGCAGTCGATCGGAAATGCTCGGACATTTGCCCAGTGTGTTCTTTTTCTTGCCGGATTTGCTGTTATTGCGGGGAACACCGGAAGATCGCCGCCGCTGGCTGGATGCGGCCATTGTGCAGTACGATAAACGGCATCTGATCTATCTGGCGGAGTACCAGAAGGTGCGCCAGCAGAAGAATCGACTCCTCAAAAGCCCGCCGGAGCAAATTTCCAGAGAGCATCTCAGCGCCTGGAATGTCCAATTGGCCGCCACGGCTGCCAAAGTCATTGCGTCCCGGCAGCAGTATCTGGTCATGATTGAGGACTTGGTTGCCCTGGCCTATCTGGAACTGAGCGATGCCCGGGAAGCGTTGACCTTGCGCTATCAAAGCGCCGTGCTAGGGGAGGAAGCCTTGAAACAAGCCGTTCCTGCAGGCTTGCCGGATGTTTCCGTCATTGAGGCCGGTTTGGCCCAGTTGCTGGCCCTGCGCATGCCGGAAGAGCTGCGGCGAGGGACTTGTCTGGTGGGGCCGCATCGGGATGATATTGACTTTTATCTGGATGGCCTGCCCGCCGATGCCTATGGTAGTCAGGGGCAGCAACGCAGCATTGTGTTGGCCTTGAAACTGACCGAATTGAAATGCCTGACCGCCAAGTTGCAGGACCCCCCCGTGTTGTTGCTGGACGATGTGATGGCCGAGCTGGACCCGGATCGGCAACGCTTGCTGGTGGAGCATATTCACCCGGACAGCCAGGTCTTTATTACCACCACCCACCCTACCTCTTCCTGGCAGACTTTGCTGGAACGGGAAACGGGGAGTCATTCGGACGCGGACGCTGAGTTGGCCGCGTTTACCGTCATTCAGGGCACGGTGTCCCTGCGGCGTACATCCACGCAAATGGAGGTTTCCCCATGAACGAGCCACCCCGCTCCACCTATCGCAAAAAGCCCACGCGGGTGGGCTCATTGGCCGCTTTCTCCGAGGTGTTGCCCCAGATTTGCCAAAATCTGGAGCTGGATAAAAAGGTGAATGAAATGGCCTTGCTGGCCTTGTGGCCGCAGCAGGTCAGCCAGTTGGCCGGGGCCACCCTGGGTCAGAATACCCGGGCCGTGCGCTTGCGGAAGCAAGGCTATCAAACGGTTCTGTTTGTCAAAGTGGCCAATGCGGCCTTGGCCTCGGAACTGACCTTTCATATTCCGGTCTTGCTGAATGCCCTGAACGGCTATAAAGCCCAAACGGGCTTAACCGTGGATCGCATTCAGGTATCGGTGGGTAGTTTGAAGTAATTTTAGAATCACGGACAGGGGAGGGAACCAATCGATGTCCGCCCACGTCTTTTCCCAACAGTTTGCATGACTGTTTGAGTCAATAGGATCGAGCCCGCGGGCTTGGGATTTTGAGTCTGCCAGTCCCGGGCCTCCCGAGGCATTCCCGCAAGAGGCTCGGCAAAGCTCCCGGAAATTGTTTATAATAAGTGTTACGTGGCTTTAATTGGGCGTGTTGTCACAAGCCCAGCAACCTGGATGGAACGTCAATGAAGAGAAACAAGCTATTTGGTGCCCTGCTTATTCCGCTGGCCATGGTTACCACCATCCAGTCCGGTTTTGCTTACACGCCCCAGTCCCTTTACGATGAGGTCTGGAAACTGATTAACGCCCGGTTTGTGAATGAGGATAAAAACGGGCAGGATTGGCGCATTTGGCGTCATCGCTTTGATAGCCAGATTAAGGACGAGGCCGATGCCAACGTGGCCATTGAAACCATGCTGGCCAGCCTGAACGATCGCTACACCCGCTTTCTGGACAAGGATGAATTCGCCGAGGAAGGCCGCTCCATTAAGGCCACCCTGTTTGGCATTGGTATTCAAATCGGTCTGCGCGATGACAAACTGGTGGTCATTGCGCCCATCGATGAAACTCCTGCCGATAAAGCCGGTCTGAAGGCCAATGACGAGATTCTGGAAATTGACGGTAAAAATACCAAGGGTATTTCGGTGAAAGACGCCGCCGATTTGATTCGAGGGGAAAAGGGCACCAAGGTGCGCTTGCTGATTAAGCGGGATGATAAAGCCGCCAAGTACTACGACATCATGCGGGATGAAATCAAGCTGAAATCGGTGTCGCTGGACAATCCCTTCAGTGTCAGCATTCCCCATAACATCGGCTACATCAAGCTCTCCACTTTCCTGAGCAGCAACGCCGCCCAGGAAGTGCAAAACGCAATGAAAGACCAAGGGGACAAGAGCGGCTATATTCTGGATTTACGTTCCAATCCGGGTGGACTGCTATCCAATGCCATTCGTATTGCCGACTTTTTCCTGGAAGAGGGCTCTATCGTCAGCACTGTGGATCGGGACGGGTACAAGGAAGTGCGCTACTCCAGCCCTTCTGTTCTGACCAATAAGCCCTTGGTAGTCCTGATTAACGGCGGCAGCGCCAGTGCCAGCGAAATTTTGAGCGGGGCCTTGAAAGACAACAAACGGGCCGTGCTGATTGGCGAGCGCAGCTTCGGGAAAGGGTTGGTTCAGGAGATCAACCAGTTGCCGGGCGGCTCCGGGGTGAACATCACCACCCAACGGTATCTCACCCCCAACGATACCGATATCAACAAAAAGGGCATTGAACCTGATATTGCGGTGGAATTAACCGAAGAGGATGCCAAGGCCAAGAAAGATCCGCAATTGCAAAAAGCAATTGGCGTGGTTGAGGAAATGGTCAAAGGTAAAACGGTGAAAGACATTATTAACCAGCAAATTCTGGCCAAGGCTCAGGCCAAATCGCCAGTGACTGCAGGGGATAGCAAGAAGGAAAGCACCGCTTTGCCCAAAGTGCAGCCGTCTGCCCAGTGATCGATCCCGCTTTCGGTGGCCTAGCCTTTAAAGCCTTCGCCCCAGAGTAATAACTGTTTGACAAAGCCGGGTAACAACCCGGTTTTGTCTTTTGGGGTCTTGTTTTTTTGAGGCGCTTTCACCGGGGCAGGCTGGGGCGTTGGAGGGCGTGTGGGAGTTAAAGCGGGCCGCTTGGGCGAGCTGGCGTAACTGGCCTTTCCCGCAGGCGCTTCGGGCATTGTGCCGGAAGCGTCCTCCTGGATGACCGCCTGATGGTGAAAGGCTTTCATAATGCGGGATTGCGTCCGGTAATCCGGCATATGCTTTGCCACCAAGGCCCAAAAACGGGGCCCATGCCCGGATTCAAAGTAATGGGCCAGCTCATGAACAATGAGATAGCGCAAGGCCTCTTTGGGGGCCTGATTCAGGCAATACCGGGACACGGTCATGGTTTTGGTCTTTAAATTGACCTGGGCCAAATGGTTGTACTTGGCCGTACCGATTTGTACTTTCCCCAACGGCACCTGAAAGGTCTCGGCGTTAATGGCCTGCACAAAGGCGGTCAGGGCCTCATTGTCCGCAAGGGTGACGGTTTCCTGCTGAGTTGCTTTATCCAATAAGGCCCGCTCCTTGGCGTCCTTTTTTTGCAGCCGTTCCACCAACTCCTGAGTGACGCTGTGCTTGAGGTGCCGGGGCCAGTGACGAGGCAACTTTACGTGAATGGTGCCTCCATCCCGAATGCAGGCAGAGGCCCTGCGTAGTTTTTTGGATTCTTCAATGAGTACTTGCATACGAAAACATCGTTTCTGACTTAGAAGAGGGTGAGAGATGCTTTATTGGAGCTGTTGAGGGGTCGGTTTGGCGCAGGAAGAATCAACGGCGGCCAAATGATCGGTCCAGTGTTGCCGGGCCTGTTGGCAATCGGCCTGAATGTGGGCAATCAGGGCCTGAATATTCGGGAATTTTTGCTCATCTCTCAGCTTGTGGGTAAAGCGCATGGTCAGGGTGTGGCCGTAGAAGTCTGCTTGGGTGTAGTCCAGTAAATGCACTTCCACCCGCTTGCCCACCGGATCGTCAAAGGTCGGACAAACGCCAATATTGCAAACCGCAGGGTAAGTCACCCCATTCAAGGTGGCGTATCCGGCGTAAGTGCCACTCCCGGGGATGAGTCGATGGGCTTCAATGCTTAAATTGGCCGTGGGGAAACCCAGTTTTCGTCCGCGTTGCAGGCCGCCTTCTACCGTACCGCTGATGTGGTAATGCTGTCCCAACAGGGTATTGGCCAGTTCCACATCGCCATAGGCTAGCAATTTGCGAATCAGGGTGCTGCTGACAATTTGTCCGCCCCCTTCCGGCAGGGTGGTTTCGGTGCGTACCGGATCAATCACCTGCACGGAAAAGCCGTGGCTTTGACCAAACCGCTTCAGCAGGTCGCTATCCCCGGCCCGGTTCTTGCCAAACCGATGGTCATAGCCCACCGTCACGCTTTTGACTCCCAAATGCCGCATTAAAATGAGCTCGATGAAGGCGTCTGCGCTTAAATTTTTCAGCCAGTCGTCAAAATCCAGAATCAGGGCGTGATCAAAGCCCATGGCCTCAAAGCGGGCCAGCCGTTCTTGCAGGGTAGAGAGCAACTGGGTGGGGGTTTTGCTGATTAAAAATTGGGGATGATTGGCAAAACTGACCACCACGCTGGGCACCTTAAACAGGCGGGCTTCTCTTAAAGCGTTTTCCAGCACCATGACATGTCCCACATGCACCCCGTCAAACATGCCCAGGGCACAAGCCGACTGGGGCAGGGAAATATCATCGATGGAGCGGTGGACTTGCATACAGCCAAAGCCAAGTTTGGGATCTGATTGTATTGTAGATCGCTTTGCTTGCAACGCAAAGCCAGAGGCCAGTGTTTGCATGCGGCCTTTTAACTCAACTTTCCAGAGCGCTGTGAATTACCTCTGTTTAAAGGACGTGGTTCACGGGTCGGTGCCTATAGGATGAGAGCATGAGCAAAGCGCGTCCTCCAAAAAAGCCAACCGGCTCCAAAAAACGGGTCTCCCAAGCGGCGGCGGCCCAGTCCATTTCCATGGAGCCCGTGGGGGTGGAGCCCCCGGCCAAGGTCTTGCCCTACAGTGACATTGATGTCAACCGCTGGCGGGAGTATGAAGACGTGGAAACCGGCAGCCTGTGGATGATCAACGGGCGGGAGCGCCAGAATGGTCACCAGCTGGATTATCATGGCAATTGCGTGCCCCAAATCCTCACCCAGTTGCTCACCCGCTACACCAAGCAGGGGGATGTGATTCTGGATTTGTTTTTAGGCTCTGGCACCTCAGCCATTGAGGCGGTTAATTTGGGCCGCAAGGCGGTTGGGGTGGAGTTAAAGGCTGATATGGCCAACTATGTGCGCCAAAAGCTGGAAGAACAGGGCAAAAGCGAGCAGGTTCAGATTATTAATGGGGATAGTGCCAATCAAAGCTGGACGGGTAAGGCCATTCAACGCAGCCTGAAGCACTTTGAGCAGGAGCAGGCCCAGTTTCTGTTTCTGCACCCGCCTTATGCCGATATTATCCGCTTTTCCGACTCGGAGCAGGATTTATCCAACGCCGACAGCACGGAGGCTTTTCTGGACATGTTCGAGCAGGTCTGCGAGCTGGGTTACGACATGCTGGCGCCGGGGCGTTTTGCGGGTTTGGTGATTGGCGACAAGTACGCCGCTGGAGAACTCATCCCCTTGGGCTTTCTGTGCATGGAGCGCATGAACCGGGTGGGTTTTAAAACCAAGAGCATCATTGTCAAAAACATCAGCGGCAACGAGAAAGCCAAGGGCCGTATGAGTAACCTGTGGCGCTATCGGGCCCTGGTGGGTGGCTTTTACATCTTCAAGCACGAGTACGTCTTCCTCATGCAGAAACCCAAGCAGGCTTCCGGCCGGGGAAAACGCTCATAAATCGACTTTTATAAATCCACTTTCATAAATCAACTTGGGTCAGGCTGCCTGCATAACAGGTTTTCTAAAACTGCGTGCAGCACAGACAAACCACGGAACAGCTTCCGGGAATGCTTCCAGGCTCAGGACTTTAACTCGCTGTACTCAAACAGTTAGAAAACGTGTTGCGCTGGCAATCTTACCTTGGTGTTTAGGGCTTTTTGTCTTTCTTGACGTAGCTGTAGTCAAAGAAGGAAATGGGCTTGCTCACTTCAATGGGGCGGAAGCCTTCCCGTTTGGCTTCGTTGCTCATGGTCACCAGTACGGCCACGGCGCAAAGGCTGACAAATACCAGAATGATACCCACGTAGGTCAGTCGGGCGTAAAGTTGCGAACGGCGGTGTTTTTCAATATCTGAAAGAGATTTTTGGGAAGTCATCGGGGGGCGCTCCGTAAAAGTTTTTTTGAGGTTGGCTACTTCCATCTTAGAAAAGACGGTTGCCCGGATGCAAGTCTCAATATTCAGCCCGTTCCCATTTTTGTATTGTTTGTGCTTAAATTGCCTACAAAAAATTGTTCAAACCGATTGGGTGTGATTAAGTAATTTGGGTTTCATTTCTTTTTGGTTCAAGTGTTACATGGTTATTTTTGAGTGGGGAGGATTTGCCAATGGTTTTGGCTGTTTCTTTTAAAAATTCCGGGATGGGGCCATCGATTGCCGAGACGGATTCGTTAAGCCCAAAAAGACAAGCCCGATCCGGCTTTCTGGGAGGACGAAAGCATCAGGGGGTTGTGCCTTCCGGGGGCAAACGGCTGGTTATTACCAATGGTTTGCTTAATCCCAATCCTCAGGCGGTGCGCAACCCCATTCCCCGGCAGTCCATTCAGGCCCTGCAGGCCACGTTTCATCCCTATTTAAAGCTGACGGAAGACCCCAACGAGGCCTTGCGATCTCTGGTATTACTGGGAACCCGGCTGCTTCGGCAGGCGGAAGGCCTGAGAAGGGAGGGTAACGTGTCCAACGCCAGGCTCATTGCGCATTCCAATTACCCGGCATGGGAGAAACAGTCTTCCGGGTGGGCAGACCTCGATCTGTTGCCTGCCATACAAAACAGGGCGAAAGATAAGAACTGTTTGCAGCGCAGCACTGCCACGGTGGGTGCGCTCCTCTTTTTTTCACTACTTTATCAGCAGCCGGAAATATTGGCCGAAGGGTTGAGTTATTTTGCCCGGGAAGGAATCCGGGAAGGCGTCAAGGACGCTCAGGGGCAGTGGGTTAACCAGTCGGAAAACCTGAAATTCGATCTCAGGAGTTTGTTTGCCAAGGTGCAAAACAAGGCCCTGCCCGCAGATACTCTTATCTTTTCAAAAGCGGACCGTGAATTAATGGCCACAGTCGCCGCAGGGCAGGGCTTTGACATTCAAACGGACGCAGGGCTTCAGGCCTATACCCGATGGATAGTTCAGCTGCTGCAAAAAACCGCTGAGGTCATTGAAACCGTGGGGCAGCCTTATCAGCTGTCGATGATGGGGTATGGCAGGGATGCCCACGGTTTACTCAAAAAAACCGGGTATCAGGACGTGTTTCAACGTCGGGAGTAGGCTGCTTCCGCCCGTGTCACCTGCTAACTTCCGTTTCACACAGTGGTCAGCTTATGGGCCGCTGGCAGGTTTTGAATGGATTGAATCCCACTTAAGGCGTGCCGCTGGCTGTTGAGAAAGGTTCGGTAGGGGTAAATCACCAATCCACTCAGGATTTTTGGGTAGAAGTAGGTGGACTTTTGGGGCATGCGATGGCCGCTTTCGCAAATTTGATGCACCAGTTTGACCGAGGGGGCCGCCAGGAAAAAGCCGCCCACCGTTTTACCGTCACGCCACAGGGCTTCAATCTCATCCTCGTTGCGGTAAAAGCCCAGCAAATGCCCTTGTTTCAACGCTTCCCCGGTGCTGTTGAAAATGCCTTTAAACACGGTCTCTTCCAGCAAGGCCGCATCAAAGGTATCCAGCAGCGGTGGCAGGGCTGGGGTAGCCTCGGGCTTTAGGCGCAGTTTGATTAACGCGTTGGTGCCGGGTTGCCGGTAGCTGAAGGTTTCATCCGCGCTGACCCGCTCGTATTTCTGGAACAATTCGGCTTCAAAGCGGGTCTGATCCCAGCCTTGAGGCCATTGGTACAAAATGCGGTGGGTGGGATACACCTTTAAGCCCGCATCGTCCATATTGGTCAGGAAAATCATGGCGTAATCAGACAACAGGCTTCCCTCCGGCGGCTCTTGTCCGGTGGCTTGCTTTACTTGCTCCCGCACCTCTTGCTGGTAGGCCAGGGCGGTTTCGTAGCGGTGGTGGCCATCGGCAATCAGCAGGGTTTTTTCTTTGAATAAAGCCTGTAGCTTTTCAATGACTGCCGCATCGGTGACCGGCCTGAACTGGTGGATGACCCCATCGGCGTCCGTGGCGCTGGCCCAGTCTTGTGGGTTGGATTGACTGTAGAGCAGGCTTTCCATGGTGCGCTGGGGATCGCTGTAAATCATAAAGACCTGGCTCAAATTGCACAGGGTACTACGCATCAGCTGGATACGATCCTGCTTGGGGCCTTTTAGAGTGTATTCATGGGGTAGTACTTTGCCGCTTTCAAAGGTTTCCAGCTTAAGCAGGGCGATCAGGCCTTTGCGCTCAATGGTTTGTCCCGCTTCCTGCCAACTTTGAGAGTAGGCGTAGATGGCTGGCTGTCCTTCCGGGATGAGAGTTTCTTCCGCCTCCCATTGCTGAATACATTGAGCGGCCCGGGTGTAGGGGGTATTCTGCTCCGAATCTTCGGCGGTTTTCTGGTTGAGATCCACCCGCACGAAGTTGGCCGGGTGCTTGGCGTAAAAAGCGGCCTGTTGGGCGTCATTGATCACGTCATAGGGCGGGGTAGCCACGCTATTCAGCGAGGCCCCTTCCTGGGCCAGTTTGGGCAGGTTGTAACGCAAACCACGAAAGGGGAGAATATCCACCATGATCAATCCGGCTCCTTGTTGGATGTTTAAACGGTAAATACAGCATAACCGGCTTGACAACCGGTTTCAAATGAAAGCAGCGCAGAGCGTTTTTAATATGAACATTCAAATGATTGTGGTGGGCCGCATGAAAGGCGGATTCTCCTACCTTCAGCCCGGCCTGGTTGACTATTTAAAGCGGCTGAAGGCCTACGCCAACGTGTCCGTTGTAGAAGTGCCGGATGAGGCCATATTGCCCTCCCGCACCGAGGAGCAGGTCATGTTGGGGGAAGCCCGTCGCATCCTGCCCTATTTGGAGAAAGCGGCGTACGCTATTGCCCTGTCTGAACGGGGGGAATCGTTGACGTCGGAGCAGTTTTCTACAGCTTTTTTTGAGCGCTTGGGGGCAAATCCTTCAAACGGAGGTATTCCCGGCAACGACACCCGGCCTATTATATTCATTGTGGGAGGGCCACTGGGCTTGCATCCATCGGTTTTACAGGCCTGTCACTGGACAGTGTCACTGTCCAAAATGACCTTTCCCCACCCCATGGTTAGACTGATCTTGCTGGAGCAATTGTACCGGGCCTTTAAAATCCGGCGAGGCGAACCTTATCACAAGTAAATAGGCGCAAGTCAAAAAGAGACGTAAAGATTTGAAGAGAAGCGCTCAAGTCTTCGGCCTTTTGGTCGATAGGGTTGTGGCGGGTAACCGTTGACGTGGAAAAAGTCAGGTGAGTGTGCGATGAGTGACGTGAAAAAAATCAAGAAAATGGTGATGGTGGACATCTGCCACACCCAGTCCGTGAACGGGTATGATCCGCTGGAAATCGAGGAAGAAGCGCTGGGTTCGCTGTATCAGGTGGATAAAGATACCTACATACTGGCTTTTGACACCATGTTGCGGGAAAAAAAGGTCACCACCACCATTAAGGTCTCTAAAAATACCGTTTCGGTGGTCAAAATCGGGGATGTGCATAGCCGCCAGACCTTTTCGGCCAATGAATGGTACGCCAGCCAGTATTTTTACGGGGGCGCTTCTCTGGTTTGCCGCAATTTCACAAAGAAACTGGACTATGCCCTGACTCCCGAAGGCGGCATCATCGAGATTCTCTATGAACTGTGGAGCGGAGACACCCACCTGGGATATTTCAACCTGGAACTCTTTATCCGCTAGAGCCTGTTTTGTATTTCTAAGCCAGCCACTGAGCCGATTGGTTTAGTGGCTGTTGCTTTACAGGGTGTTTTTAGTTGGAAATTAGCCGGTTTACTTATGGGAGTCCGCCGTCCTTCGCTGTAAAATAGAGTCAATAGACGTATAAATAATCAATGGCAAGGAGGGAAAGCTCATGACCCAAACCCAGTCCGCTAAAACCTGGCATGATTTTGTGGCCGATGCCAAGACCCGCATTCGGGAAGTGACGCAGAACGAGTTGCGTCAGTGGATTGCCCAAGGCAAGGACATGATACTGGTGGATGTACGGGAAGCTAATGATCATGCCCATTCCCGTATTGAAAACTCCACCAACGTCCCCCGGGGGGTCTTGGAGCTGGAAATTGAAGATACCGCTCCCGATAAGAATCGCACCATCGTGACCTACTGTGGGGGTGGTGGCCGTTCGGCCCTTGCTGCCGATGTATTGCAGCAAATGGGCTACCGCGATGTATACTCTCTGCAAGGAGGCTACAAGCAATGGAAAGAAAAACCCTACCCCACGCTGGAATATGACCGTTAGTTTGTGACTAACGGTTTTCCCGCTCTCATTCCCCGCTCAATCCCCAGGTTTCAATGATGACCCCCATGAATCCAGCCGCGCTGTTATTTGATGAATGGGCCGCTGCGGGCCGTGATGAATCCATGGCCCGTGGGCACTGGCCTATGGTCTCCCAGATTTTGGGCCGGATGCAGTTGGCGCCGGGCCAAACGTGTCTGGATGTGGGGTGTGGTAATGGCTATGCCGTGCGGGAAATGGCTCGTCGGGTGGCTCCCCAGGGTCGGGCGTTCGGGGTGGATGTGGCCCCCCGTATGATTGAGCAGGCCTGCCAGAATCCACAGAACCCGGTGAATAGCCAGTTTCAGGTCTCTCAGGCGGAGTGCCTGCCTTTTGCCGATGAATCCATGGATTGTCTGTTATCGGTCGAGGCGCTGTATTATATGCCCGATCCCCGGATGGCTCTGGATGAGTTTTACCGGGTGGCCCGGCCCGGGGCCACGGTTTGGCTGATGGTGGATTTCTATCAGGAGAATCCTTATTCCCATTGTTGGGCCGATTTGGTGGAAATTCCCATGCACCTGTATGCCCAGCAAGAGTATATGGCCCTGCTGAGGCAGGCGGGGTTTCAGTCGGTGCAGGCCGATCGGTTGTTGAACCCCACTCCCCTGACCCCAGAGGAGCAAGCCAACTTTAAGCCGGGTTGGGGCTACGAGCGTTGGCAGGATGTGGTGGATTTTCGCACCCAGATTGGCTCTTTGCTGGTGTGGGGCCAGAAATAAGATTTGATTTCGCCGGGTTGGCTATATTTGATAAACGACAAGGCTGCCTTGCCTTATCATGAACAGAAAGTTAGAAGGGGATGGACGGATGAGACTGCGCTTTTACGGTAAAAAAACGTGCGTAACCTGCCAAAAGGCCAAGGCCTTTCTGGAGGAGCATCAGATTGCGTTTGAGGAACTGCCTATTGAAACCCATCCACCCAGCAAGGTGGAACTGGAGAGGCTGGTGAACGAGACGGACGTGAAGGCCAGTTTGAACAGTCGCAGCGCCATTTATAAAGCCCAAAATCTGGGGAAAAATGTGCCGGACAAGCAAGCGGCCATTGCCCTGATGTTGCAGGATCCGAATTTAATCAAGCGCCCGGTGCTAATCAACGAGCAAGGGCAGATGATGCAAGGCTTTGAGCTTGATCAACTCAAAGCGTTTTTAAAGAGCTAGCCTAGTTGGAAACGGCAGCGGCTTTACTCTCGCTGAATGATTTGAGGTAGGCCAGGCTGCTGATAATCAGGGCAAAACCGATCCCCAGGTTAATCGGCCCCCGCACAATGTTTTGCACCTGGAAAACATTGAGGGCCACGCTGATAGAGACCATCAGGGCGATCATAATCCAGCTGCGCAGGCTGTAAACGTTAATGGGTCTTTGTGGTTGGTTAAACTGGTTCAGTCGCTCAATATTTTTCAGGGACGTTTTTGCAAGGACAAACTTGCCTTTGCCAAAGCCAATGGCCAGGGCCACGGCCACCAAACCAGCCAGTAAAGGGATGTTGTGGATGGCGGGGGACTCTGCCAGAAAACTGGTGCCACGGCTGAACAGAATGATGCCACCGACCAACCACAAGGTGAAGGCCAGTTTTTTCAGGCTGGGAACGCCCAGACGAATTGGCAACAGCAGTAAAATGGCCACGATAAAGGGCATAATGGGCAAGTTGTTGGACATGGGGAAAACCTCGGTTGGCTAGGGGTGAATTTTCATATCTTGCCCCAGATCCCAATTTGCCGCAAGCGGCTCTCCCGGAAAACACATAAAAAAGCCGATCGCTTGAACGGATCGGCCTTTTTATTTTCACTGTTCCCCGGGTTTTCGTTTTTCAGGAGAATTTGCTGACCATGCTGGCGCTGGGTTCGCCAATACTTTCCAGTAATTGCTCCACGGCCAGGTTCATTTTGCAGCCGTAAGGCCGACTGGAAAAGAAGTTTTGATAGTAACACCCGTCGCAATTGGCTTTGCGACTGTAGCATTCCACCGCTGAGGCACTCCAGCGCTTGAAGGTGCCTACAACGATGCTATCGGTCTCAAATGGATCAATTGTACTCACGCTAACTCCTCTACCCTATCCCACAAAACTGATCTGTTTTCCACGTTTTGAAATTATAAACAATCGAGCAAGATTTTGTTTACAAAAATTAATCTCGAACGGACTCCAACAGGGTTTGGAAGAGGCTTGGAATGGATGATTTCGACTGGTTTACAATTCTTCAAGGATTCTCTGTGCGTATGCAAATCTGATTAGCTTCTTGAAATTTTAATATGTTTTTGCATAGGCAGGTTTTTTTGAGGAGGGTTTTTCTTGTTTTTTAAATTTTGAAACAATCGGCTTCATGCCTGCTGTTGTTTTTGTTAGAATGGCCACGTTTTACAAGGTGTACTTGCCATGAACCGCTGTCAATCTGGCGTCGCGCCGCTGGGAGAGAAAATGTTTGTAGAGGGCTGCGCGTTTGTCTGCTGAAAAAATGGTACATTGGTCTCAGAAGACACGTTTAATCCGGAGCCAAATGGACGCTATTCCCCAAAAAATCTATGAGCTAATGGGGATGATTGAGGCCAGAGACAGTCACGGGGTCGAACACCGTTTGCGGGCCATTTCATCGCTGGGTGATTTGTTGTTGAAGGAGCCCATGGAGGCGGGGGTATTATGCTTGCTGGAATGTGTGCGGCAAGAGACCGAGGTGCGCATTATCATTCAGGCCATGAGCGTCCTGAGTCGCATTAAGGCGGAAGATGCCGTGCCGGTACTCATTGATGCGCTGCTGGCCACGCACATACAGATTTATGACCAGACGGGCTCTCCGAGCTTTGTCGGGGGCGACGATAGCATGCGTTTGCGGTGTAGCGCCGCCCAGGCATTGGGAAAAATTGGTGATAACCGGGCCATTATTCCCCTGATGAGCGTATTAAACAACCGGGATGAGAATTATAGATTGCGTTTGGCTGTGGCTGAAAGTTTGGGGCGTCTGGGCGATGATTATGCCGTAAAGCCCCTGATTGATATCTTAGCGGATGATCGGGAAAAGTCGGTGTATCTCAAGGAATCCGCGGTGAAGGCGTTGGGTATGCTAGGCGATATTCGGGCCATTGAGCCATTGATCGATGTGCTGGAATCCAAGCGGGGGATTCGGGATAAGTTCAATTTCCTGAAGGAGCAGATTATTGAGGCAGTGGGCCGGATTGGTCAACCCCATCGCAAGGCATCTTCTAGTTTGCTGAGCGCATTGAAGGATGAAGCGCCCTCTATTCGTCTTGCTGCTGTGGAGGCTTTGGGCCAAATTGGGGATGAAGACTGTATTGAACCGCTTAAGCAGTGTGTTTTGGATGAGAATGACGAAGTGGCCAAGGCTGCCGTATACGCTTTGTATAAGCTGGCTGGAGAATCATTTATTCGGGAATTGCTGAGTCAGGAGAATTTACCGCGCTTTTTGCGGGAAGAGATGGAAGGGTATATTCCCTGAAGAAAGGCGCCAAGGCGGCTGTTTTTCGGCGTTCGGGGGCGTCTGATTGATTTCTGGCATGTGTGGCTGGATGGAGTGTGTTATGTTGCAAGCACGATTTCCATACCCAGCGAGGTTTCCTGTATGCCTGCATCTTCTTCATTCTCTGCCTCTAGCGCTTCGTCTCCTGCCAATCGTGCGGTGGTTCTGCTGTCCGGTGGCCTGGATTCCACCGTGGCGTTGGCCGATGTTTTAATCCGGCAGCCGGTGGCCTGTGTTTTAACCTTTGATTACGGCCAACGGGCCGCCGCCCGGGAACTAAAAGCAACTAGGGCCATTGCCCGGCATTATGGGCTGACCCATCATATTGTCCCCTTGCCCTGGTTGTCGGATTTGCTGCCCCAAGCCCTGACTCCGAAACAGGTTTTGGAGGATAAGGGAATATCGTTGGCTCAGCCTCTCACGGATGCCGAGTTGTTTGATGTGAACCGGGTGTGGGTGCCCAATCGCAACGGCTTGTTTTTGAATATCGCTGCCTGCTATGCGGAAGCGTTCAATGCGGATTCGGTTGTTTTTGGGGCCAATGCCGAGGAGGGCGTTGATTTCCCGGACAATACGGAGGCCTTTCGCCAGAAGATGAGCGAGGTATTCGCTTTTTCCACCCTGAATGGGGTGCAGGTGCAAACCCCTTTGGTTCACCTGAATAAAACGGAAATTATGGAACGGGGATTGGCCCTGAATGTTCCGTTTGAATGGGTGTGGAGTTGCTACGAGGATGCTGAAATCCAGTGCGGACAGTGTCCCTCTTGTATTCGGGTACAAAATGCCCAGCGTCAACTGCAAGCCCAGACCGGCAAAGCGGCGGGTTTGGCTTTTCAATAAAACCCGCGCTTTTGTTACGCTAAATTGACGGCGTTGGATCGCCAAGCGATTCACTGCGCCATAAACCATAAAAATCACCCTCTGCCGTGTTGTTTGTCATTCCCACGAAAGTGGGAATCCACTGAGCGGAGAAAAGCAGATCCAGCAGTCAAAAGAGAGAAGTAAATCAATCCAACGTGAAAGGCAGCGTGGATTCCCGCCTCCGCGGGAATGACAGATTGAAACTTGAAAAGTAGGGCAAAATGAGCGTGTCATGCCTCAAAGGTGCGGTATGGGATGATCCCGAAATCAATTAAGCTGAGCGGGTTACTAAGCCGAACGGGCCACGCTGGCATTCCGCTGGTAGGCCACTTCTCCGTTAATAAAGGTGGTTTCCACTTCCAGCGTGTCTTTGTTCCAAAGCACCATATCGGCCAAACAACCGGGCTCCAGTTTGCCGATGCTGTCTTCATTTAAAAACCGGGCCAGATTCAGGGAGGCCATCTGGACGGCGCTGCCAAAGTCGCACAATTGCCAATTGACCAGATTTTTCAGGCAATCATTCACCAGTTTGCCGCTTCCGGCCAGGCCCCCTTCCTGATTAATTACCTGATTGCCCCGCACGGTCACGGTCTGCTGGGAGAAATTGCCACGGCTGCCATCGCTGAGTCCGGCTAGGGGGCTGGCGTCGCTGGTTAACAAAATCCGGTTTTGCGGTTTTGACTTTAAAATCATCTGGATGGCCGCCGGGTGGACATGGGCCCCGTCACTGATAAATTGCACGAAGACGTTATCGTCACACAAGGCTGCCGCCATAATGCCCGGCTCCCGGTGATGGAAGGGGCGCATGGCGTTGTATAGATGGGTCACACTGTTGGCCCCTTGCTGAAAGGCCTGCATGACCTGGGCATGGGTGGCGTTGCTGTGTCCAATGGAAACCTGAATCCCCCGCTGGCTTAATTCCCGGATAAAGTCCAGGTTATTGCCCACCTCCGGGGCCAGCGTAATCATTTTGGTGTGCGGGGATAGCAGAATGTTTAAATCATCGGGGGTGGCGGGTCGAACGTCCGCTTGAGGATGGGTGCCCCGGAAAGCGGGGTTGATGAAGGGCCCTTCCATATGAAGGCCCAGCGGGCGGCAATGAAAGGGGGTTTTGTGGTGGATGACTTCTTCCAGGGTATGGACGGCGGCCACCATGTCGGTCAGGGCCCCGGTAATGACGGTAAATACAACACTGGTAATGCCAAAGGCGGGTAGCTGGGTTAATAGCGTCTGCACTTCACGAATGCTGGTCTGGTTTAAATTGCAGCCCAGGGCCCCGTTGAAGTGCAGTTCTATCAATCCGGGGGTCAGGTAGCAGCCTGACCCGGAGAAGACCTCCACGTTTTCCTGATTCAGCAACAGGGAACCAGGAACCTCCTGGCTGATACTGCGAATCCGGTTGCCCTCTATCAGCAGTGTACTGTCCGTTTGCCGCCCATCCGGGTGAACCAGCGTGGCACCCGTTATTATTTTCATCGTGGCATTATCCATCATAGAAGGTATTCTAACAGTTTTTCTGACAATGAAGCCTGTTTTGTTCAGATTGCTCTGCGCTTGTCAAGGCTTATTGCTGAAATTCCACCGTTTAAAGGGTTTTCAGGTCTGCTTTCAAGCCTGTACTTGCCACACTCCCTGCGGGGACGGATAATAAAGATATGAGTGATT
Organism: Vampirovibrio chlorellavorus; assembly: GCF_003149375.1. Lineage (NCBI taxonomy): Bacteria > Bacillati > Candidatus Melainabacteria > Vampirovibriophyceae > Vampirovibrionales > Vampirovibrionaceae > Vampirovibrio > Vampirovibrio chlorellavorus. The sequence continues at coordinate 230,883 of NZ_QFWH01000001.1, read as the reverse complement.
CTGATCATACAACCGGTACCACGTCTCTTTTAAAGCAAAAGCTTTTTGAGGCATTACGTACGTCGGTCTCTTCGACCGAGAGTGGTTCTTCTCGTCCCGAGAAGCCGGTGGAGTCCGTCAGGACTTTTCAGGGTCGATCTTCCGGATTTTTACCGGAGCGGGCTCCCCACAAGGCTAGAGAGAAGGATCTGCCAGAGAAAGATCTCGATAGCCCGCTTTCTGCGGAATTGCTGGAAAGCAAGCAGCGTTTGGAGCTGCAAATGGAAGCGGTGAAGAAACACGCCGCCATTGAGGTGACACCAGACAGAGGAGTCTCTAAACAAGAATTTGATGATACACTAACGATGAGAGGTATGGTGCCTGATGCACAAACGGAGGCTCTCTTTTCAGCCGAAGTTCCTTCCTCTACATCTCAGGCAAATAATGTGAAGTCGGATAGCTCAATTTCGGGAGGACGTATGGCTGACCTTTCAGGTTACAAGGATTTATCGAAAGCCCCTATTTCATTTGGTGAAGAGGAAGTACACACCTCGCCTTTGGCACCAGATCTGGGGTTTGAACGCGCACATTTTCAATCCGTGCCGCAACAGCAGTCTTTTTCCGCTGCTCAGCACTTCGCTCAGGAGGCTATTCCTCAGGAAGTGGATACCGAATTTAGCGGGAACGTAAAGACCCTGATTCGGTTGGTTAATGAACTGCCGGAAGGGGTGACCAAGCAAACCGGTGCCCAAATCATTCGCCTGACCATGGAAGCCATGGGCATCTCCATGGAAGACGTGCTGTCTGAAGCGCAATCGGCGCAATCGGAAATGTTGGACGCCGTTCGGGCCAACATCAAGAAGATTGAAGAGTACAAAACGGTTATCCGTAAACTGGAAACCGACATCAAGTACTATCAAGGTAAAGCGAACGAACTGTCTGAAATCATCGACCTGTTCATTCTTTCCAACACGTCGGGCGGAAAAATGGGCAATCCAGAGGATATGTCTCATTAATTCAGTCTGTTCCGCTTACTAGAGACAAATGAATATTTTCAGTTCTCTATCCTGTGCTTTGAAGATCCCTGCCGTTATGTCACGGCGAGGGATCTTCACCTTCTTGGGCCTGTTGTGGCTCAGTACGATTTTGCTGTCCGGTTGTAACGGCCAGTCTTCCAATCCGGCTTCGGTATTCGTGTCAACCTTGCAAAGCGATCAGGCCCAGCTGGCCGATCAGCTGTATGAAGAAGCCTGGCGGACAGTTCAGGAGGAGTACGTCGATGGCACCTTCAATGGTCAGGATTGGGCCAGTTGGCGTTATCGTTATCGGGGGAAACTCAGGGACGTGCAGGATGCCTATGTGGCCATTGGCACCATGGTGGCCAGCCTGAACGATGAATACACCCGTTTCCTGCAACCGCGGGACATGAGCGAGCAGAGCATGAGCATTGACTCTCGTCTATACGGGGTGGGGATTCAAATTTCCAAGCGGGACAATAAATTGCTGGTGTTGGCCACCATTGATGATACCCCGGCCCAGCGGGCCGGATTAATGCCCAAGGATCAGATTACGCACATTAACGGCAAGGAAACCGCCGGGATGAGCGTGGAAGACGCCGCGGATCAGATTCGGGGAGAGAAAGGCACCTTTGTCACCCTGAGCATCAAGCGGGGCAAAGCGGAGTTGTCCAAGCGCATTCAGCGGGATGAGATCAAGATTAAATCGGTCTTTACCAAACCGTTGAACGATCCGCGCATTGGTTACTTGCGGCTTAGTTCGTTCATCAGCGAAACCATGCTGGATGAGATGAAAGAAGCGCTGCAGCAGTTATCCTCCAAGCAGGCCCTGGTTCTGGACTTGCGGGGGAATTACGGTGGTTTGTTCTCCAATGCCGTTGAGGCGGCCGATATGCTGATGGATCAGGGCAAGATCGTTTTCATTGTGAACCGGGAGCATGATCGGCGCTCTTTTGAGGCGCATCCTGGCACTATTAACGCCAAACCACTGGTGGTGCTGATTGACGGCGGCAGTGCCAGCGCCAGCGAAATTCTGGCGGGCGCCCTCAAGGACAATCATCGGGCCACGCTCATTGGCTCTCAATCCTTTGGCAAGGGGCTGGTGCAAAAGGTGAATCCGTTGATGAACAACAGCGGCATTAATATCACCATTTCCAAGTATCTGACCCCCAATGGCACCGATATCAACAAAAAGGGCATTGAGCCTGATATCAAGGTGCCTTTCACCGAGGCCGATTATCTGGCCCAGCGGGACCCGCAACTGGATCGGGCCGTTCAATATTTGCGTGGTTTCCTGAATTAGAGGGTGGAAAGCAGGGTGTGAATGGCCATTTCCGTTGAGCAAACCCGGTCACTTCTGAATGCCGCGCAGGCAGCTGCGGAGAATGCCTATGCCCCCTATAGCGATTTTCCGGTAGGGGCAGCTTTATTGACCACCAGTGGAGTACTTTTTACTGGCGTGAACGTGGAAAACGCCAGCTTCGGGCTCACCCTGTGCGCGGAGCGAACCGCTGTGGTCAAGGCGGTAAGTGAAGGGCATCGGGATTTTCAGGCCATTGCCGTGTGGGCCAGTCGGCGTCCCCACGGTTCGGTGACGCCCTGTGGGGCGTGTCGGCAAGTCCTGGCGGAATTTTTATCGCCGCATACCCCGGTGATCCTGACGGATGAAAGCAACGGGCAGTTGCGGATTTTATCCATGGCAGAATTGCTGCCAGAGGCCTTTGGACCTGCCTTTCAGCGCTAGCTGCTGACTTGGCTACTGAGCTGCTCCGGGTAAAAGCTCCCCGGATACAGATAGCAGCTCACGGAGTGAGAATCGCTCAGTTGGGCTTCCTGAGGAAAGCGGGAGGGGCACACCGGCAGGCGTTTGTGGCAGCGGGGTTCAAAACTGCAACCGGGCGGCATTTCGGTGATGGAAGGCGGTTGGCCCTCAATGGGTTCCAGTCGGCTGCGGGTCATGGTGGGTAGAGAATTCAGCAAGCCCAAGGTGTAAGGGTGCTTGGGATCTTTAAACAAATCGTAGGCGCTGGCTTTTTCCACCACCCGACCGGCGTACATAACGGCCACTTCATCGCACATTTCGGCCACCACCCCCAGATCGTGGGTAATCAGCAAAATGGCGGTCTGGTGTTCTTTACGGATGTCCCGAAGCAGCTCCAGAATCTGGGCTTGCACGGTCACATCCAGGGCTGTGGTCGGTTCATCGGCGATCAGCAGGGAGGGTGTGCAGCTGAGGGCCATGGCAATCATCACTCGCTGGCGCATACCCCCTGAAAACTGGTGGGGGTAATCATTTAACCGATCTTTGCTGTTGGGGATGCGCACCATATCCAGCAGTTCAGTGGCTTTACGTTGGGCGTCCCTCTGATTTAGACCTTGATGCAGGGTCAGAATCTCCGTAATCTGCTCGCCAATGGTGTACACCGGGTTCAGGGAGGTCAGCGGATCTTGTGGGATGAGGGCGATTTGGGCTCCCCGAATTTGGCGCATCTGCTCGTTGTTGAGATCCAGCAAATTTTGTCCGTTGAAGTGGATGCTACCCTCGGCAATCCTACCGGGCCGGGGGATCAGGCGCAGAATGGCCATACTGGTCATGCTTTTGCCGCAGCCGGATTCGCCCACCACCCCAAGCACTTTGCCCGGCTCCAACGCCAGCGATAAATGATTCACGGCGTAAGCCGGGCCGTCGTCGGTGGGAAAGGTGACCGACAAATTCTGGATTGAAAGTAAGGGTGTTGAAACCATAGGGCCATTATAGCCCATTTGTTGACCGGCAGGTGAGGGAAGGTACTCTTGCCTCAGGGTGTGCCATCTCCACAAGGCGTTTCTCTTGGGCCTTTGCTGCTTTTAAAATGGGGGAATCCCCCGTGTGCGGATCTGATCCGGGAATACTTTTAATTTTTTTGGTATGTTGTTCTGGATTGAACTTGGGTCTGGAGTCGATCGGCGTATGTGTTTCCGCATATTCCACTTGATTTCCCCGTGTTTATATTATTGATGGAATATTAAAGGTATCAAATTGATCCCCTCGTAAGCCTTATCCTGGAGAAAAACCAAGTCTATGCAAGCCCTTACCAACCTATGGCGCGCCGTATTTAGTGACGAGCCCTTTAGTGCCAGCCGAAACTTCTTGATTTGTGCCATATTCTACCTGGTGTTTGGCATGTTATTCGGCCTGATTGCATCACTGTTGATGTATAGTCCGGATTTGATCCACGGGATTCCTCAACTGGCTTTCGGGCGTTTGCGTCCAGCGCACATTAACACGGTGCTGATTGGCTGGTTGTCCATGGGATATGTTTCTTGCATGTATTACATCGTGCCGGTTTTGGCGGGTCGCAAGAGTTTATGGTCTGAACGTCTGGGAAACATTACCCTCTTTCTCTGGAATTTGACGGTGTTCGTTGGGGTCTACAGCATCCTGAATGGTTACACCGAAGGCAGGGAATATGCCGAGCTGAACGGGCCGTTTGACTGGTTGGTGCTGGGTGCCCTGTTGCTGGTTGGTTTGAACGTTTATATGACCATTTTCACCGGCACCGAGAAGAAGTGGTATGTCAGCCTGTGGTACTTCATGGGTGCGCTCTTCTGGTTCCCCATCGTGTACGTGATTGGTAACCGGGCTTTTGTGCAGTTTACGGGTCTGAATGATGCCATTGCCGGTTGGTTTTATGGGCACAACATTCTGGGGATGTGGTTTACCGTGGGTGGTGTGGGTATTCTTTATTACCTGTTGCCCCGTTTTTCCGGCAACCCGCTCTACAGTCACACCTTGTCCATGATCGGCTTCTGGACTATCGGGATGTTCTATGCGCCCACCGGGACGCACCACATTCTACAATCTCCCGTTCCGGAGTGGTTGAAGGCCATTGCCGTTATTTCCAGTGTCTTCTTGTTGATTCCGGTGTTAACCGTGCAGGTCAACTTCTTTATGACCCTGAAAGGCAAGTGGCACCTGATGGCGGATCACATTCCCATGCGGTTTGCCATGGCTGCCGGTTTGGCTTATTTGCTAACCTGTATGCAGGGGCCTTTTCAGGCCACCCGGTCTATTAACTGGTACCTGCACTTTTCCAACTGGGTAGTGGGTCACGCTCACCTGGCCCTGCTGGCCACCTTCTCTTTCATTGTGTTTGCGGCTTCCTACTTCATTATTCCCAAAATCACGGGCCGCAAAATCTACAGTCGTTCTTTGGCCATCTGGCACTTCTGGCTCAGCTTTATCGGCTGGATTGTGATGATGCTGTCTCTGACCATTGCCGGTCTGATTCAGGCTGCTGGCTGGCACTTTACCCTGCCCTACGATCAGTGGGTGATGGAAATGGTGCCTTACTTCATCGTGCGGACAGTGTCCGGCTTCCTGTTGATTGCCGGTCAGGTGCTGTACATGCTTAATATTTACAAAACGGTCTTCTCCAAATCGGCTGAGCCGCTGCCGGAGTCTCCGACCGGAATCGCTTACGTATAGGGCGAACGCAAGGACTATTTAAGGAAAAGACGACTATGCAACCTCGAATTCTTAACTACCTGATTGCCGCTGTCTTTGTGGCCCTGATCTTTCTGACCATCATTTTTGTCACGGCCATTTTGCCAGCCACCACCTTCCAGCCGGAAGCCACGGCCGCATCACACATCTATACGGCCAGTGAATGGCGGGGTCGGGAAATTTATAAGCGGGAAGGCTGCGTGTATTGCCATACCCAGTTTGTCCGCTACCAGGATCGTGAAATGGGTGAGATGGTTCAGGCGGGTGACTACCTGAACGAGACCCCTCACCTGTTGGGTACCGAGCGGACTGGCCCGGATTTGTCCAACATCGGGGGGAAATACCCGGATGCCTGGCATTGGGCGCACCACGTTCAACCCCGTTCCGTGAAACCCGGTTCCCTGATGCCTTCTTTCAGCTACCTGAAAGACAGCGAAATGAAGGATCTGGTGGCTTATTTGCAGACGCTGGGCAAAGAGCGTGAATTGGCAGCCCGTCGTCGTAAAAAGCCGACCCATGAATCCGCGGCGGGTGGCCATGCTGCCGCTCCGGCCCAGGGTCCTTTGACCTGGCTGGAAGCCCCTCAGGAAATGCGGGATGAGTGGAAGCGTATTTCCAAGAACGTCGACACCAACAACTCGGCCATCGCCAACTCCGGTCGTGGTATTTACATGCAAAACTGCGCCCAGTGTCACGGTGTCACCGGTCGGGGTAATGGTCCAGTCAGTTCCTCTATGATTAAAAAGCCCGCCAACCTGACTCGGCCTTTCTACAAGGGTTACACCGATGCCCTTTACTACTGGCGCTTGAAAGAAGGGGTAACCGGAACCCGGATGCCCCGTTGGGGACGTAGTTTGAGCGAGCAGCAGCTGGCGTATCTGGTGGCTTTCATCAAAACCTTGCCGGTGAATGCCGCTACCCCATCTTCCGAGGTGGAAGTTGTAAACTATTCTCAGTTGGATCAGCCGGATGTCATGTCGAAAAACTACGAGCAGATTTCTCGGCTGACGGAAATCAAGGACGAGTATCCTGAGCAACTTGGAGGCGGAAGACATTAATTATGTGCCCATCCTGTCTTTCTGGTGGTATCGGACCTGGTTATATCGCAGCTTTTGCCATTTGCGGCCTGTTTTTCCTGATAGCGTTTGCGGCCATGTTTTGGGCTTCTCGAAATGGCAAGCTGGATAATCTGGAAGATTCCAAGTTTCGCATGCTGCAAGATGATTAATCGGAGCGGAGTTTTTCTTTATGTCTGAAGAGAGCAATACAAGCGGACAACCAGCCAACCTCAACGAGGCGGCTTTGCCCAAGCCTTATGATGAATTTGAAGTTGGTGAGCATAAGGTTCCCTGGTTTTTATGGTTATTTTTCATCCTGATTGTAGGCTGGGCCTCCATTTCATGGATTCAGTTTTTTGGATATTAAGCAAAAAGGCTATATTAAATGGACTTCTCGTTTAAAATGCAGACTTTCAAAAAGCGACCGCCACTATCGGCATTGGCCTTGGTTGCAGCCATCACCTCCACTGTTTTATTGAGTGGATGCGGTAACGCTCCAGACAAGGCGAGTTTGGGTAAAGCCACCATTGCCGCTCAACCTGTGTTCAATCAACAGATGAGCGCCGAGGACTTCGCCTTCCCTTCCAAGCCGCCTTCCTTAATGAAAGGCCGGGAGGTTTTCCAGCAGCATTGCGTTAAATGCCACGCCACTTCTTTCTGGCAAACCCAAAAGGTGAAAGTGGATCTGGCGTACACCACACCGATTGATATGTATCGCTTCCTGACGCGTGGTGAAGTCAAGCAACTGGTGAATCAGCATGGTGAACTGGTGCCCGAGCTGCTCACGCCGGAACGCAAGAAATTGCTTCCCAAGGGACATCCGGCTTTCAGAAATGTCCTGAATGCCGATGAGCGCTGGTCTGCTATTTTTTATGCTCGTTACCTGGCGGGTGCGGGAGACATGAAGTCTCCGGACCCCAAGCAGGATCTGGCGGGCATTTTCGGTGGAAACTGTGCTGTTTGCCACGGTTCCAAAGGGCAGGGCGATGGCTTCTTGCATACGGGCAAAACGGGTAACCATGAGCTGCACGATGCGCCTCAACTCAAGAACTTACAGCCTGCTCCGGCCAACTTCCAGCAATACAGTCGTGTTTACAACCGAACGGACGCCCAATTGCTGAAGTACTTGTGTGAAGGGATTTATCCTTCCGCCATGCCCGCCTGGTATGGGGATGTAAACCTGGACAAAGAAACGGGTAAGCCCACCTTTGTCTTTGATGAAAAACTGTTGACCAATCTGGTTCGTTATGTGCGTGCCTGGGCCTACGACAACGATTTGAACCCGGATCTGCCAGAGGCTAAAAATCCTCCCCCAGGCCTGGGTGTTATTCAGTCTTGTGCGCCGTTGCCCACCAACCGCCCCTGGACGGAAGCCATGCAGAATAACGCGCCCAACAAAGGGGTCCGTTATCACATTATGCCTGCCGATCCCATCACGGGTGGGATGACGCATGTTGGTCCCGTGCCTGCTGATTCCGTGGTTCGGGAGGGATCTGCCTCAAAGAACGAGAAGCAAGGAGGGGCTATCTAAAATGAACCGACGAGATTTTTTAAAAATTATTGTCAGTATCCCCGTTTTAGGCGCTCTGGCTCTTTTTGTCTCTCCGTTGTTCCGCTATTTGCGCCCGTCTTCAGGCCCTTTGAAAACCACCTCCTGGGACTTTAAAGGCAAACCGACGGATTGGCACGGTATTTCCGGTTTGGTCAAGCAACCGGATATGCCTAAGGCTGAGAGAAGCGTGGAGTTTGATTTGTCCATGTTCCCTACCCCCTGGTCTTATCAGCCGTTTACTTTCAGCCAGCAGAGCAAAGAGTATACTTTTAAGCACTTTCAGGCCAGTAAAATCCCCGGCTTTGTAGTTCGCTTGCCGGAAGACAAGGACGGTAAACCTGACTTTATTGTGGTCAGTCGGATTTGTCCCCACATGGGTTGCGTGTTCAACTTCTTGCCGGATCCGGCCGAGGCAGCGGCATACAACTATCCATCCGCCAAGAATCCAATGTTTGCTTGCCCCTGCCACTTGAGCGTTTATGATCCGCTGCAATCTCAGGAAGTCAGCGGTCAATTGCTGGCCGGAAAAGTGGTAAGCGGTCCTGCACCCCGTCCGCCGCGTCATTTTCAGTATGACATGCAAGGTTCCAAGCTTGTTATTACCGCACTAGAAGCGGGAGGTATTGCGTAAATGGTAGCCACGAATACGTTTGATCCCAGACAGCTTCCTGCCCAGGCCTATAATTGGGTCATGGAGCGTGTACAGAAGATTGATTTGTTCGACGAAACCAAGGTGGATCTGCAGTCGGAGTCTCCCTGGTATCAGCTGGGTGGGCTCTATTATCTGTGCTGGGTGCTGGTCCTCATTTCCGGTGTCATTCTGGTTTCCTTGTATTTGCCAACCACCGCTCAGGCCTATAACTCGGTGGATTTGTTGTCTCACAACGCCCTGGGTTCCATCCTGCGGGGGATGCACAAGTACAGTGGAGACGCCATGATCATCGCGGCCACTTTGCGGGTCTATCGTATGTGGTTTACCGCCGAATACAAAAACAAGGGTGAACTGACCTTTATTTTGGGTATTTTGTTGTTGGTAATTGCCATGTACTCCGGTTTGAGTGGTTACCTGCTCATCTGGAACCAGCGTGCCTTCTGGGCGACCAAGGTTTTTGCCACCTTCCCAACCTACCTGGATATCACGCCAGCGAACTGGGCCTGGCCGTGGGATTTTGCGAACTATAAAAACTCCTGGCTGATCCCCAACATGATTGGTGCGGTCACCCAGTTGGTGGGAAATATCACGCACCAGGGATTCAGTACCTCGCAGATTTTGATGGGCGGTAGTTCCATTGGTCAGGCCACCATGACCCGCTTCTACTCCCTGCACTTCGCCTTATCCCTGATTTTGCTGGTTGTTTCAGAAATCTATTTCTATAAAAACCGCTTGAAGCGCATTAACCTGAAGAAGCCGCTGGTTATTTTGGTGATTGCCATGCTGGTGTTCACTGCCATTATCTTCCCAGCGGAATCTGGCACACGGGCCAACCCGGAGGTGACTCCCTTGCCTATTCTGTCTGACTGGTACTTTTTGGCCCTGTACCAGCTGCTGAAGTACATGGACCCTTATTGGGCCACCATCTGGACTCTGGGTATTCCCTTTGTGACCATTGGGTTGACCTTCCTGGATTTTGGTCCCGAGAGAAACTGGCTGAAGCGTCCCTTGTTCACCACCATTGGCATTATGGCGGCGATTGAGTTTGTGGTTTTCTCCATGCTTATCATCGCCAACATGGCCAACATTGAAACGGATCCCCCTTACTGGTTCGCGCACCTGATTGGCATGATCACCATTGGCCAGTTCTGGCACTGGGCCATGTACAAGCAGCGTTTGCCAATGACGGTGTGGGTTCTCTTTAACCTGGTGACCAGTACTTTTTATCTCATCTTCTGGCATTTGGTAGTGGAAAACACCAAGTTGGCGGGCGCTTTTGGCGGCCATAGCCTGGAGGCCTGGTTTGCCATGATGTTCCAGGGTGCTTCTGTTACCATCAACTTCTCCAATCTGTACTGGAGCTTGTTGTGGTTTGGCTTTGCCGTGGTTCAAATGCTGGTTGCCGGTTTCCTGTTCTGGATTGACCGGGCTCAGCGTGAAGCCCGCTTGGGCGCTTTGCAACCCGAAGGAGTCCGTGCCTAAGATGCCTCGGTTGTCGCAGGAGTATGATTTAGGTCAGAAGCCTTTGAACAGGATGGCTTGGTGGTTCTTCTTTCTTTTGGCTACCTTCATCGCATCGCTGGGCTTTCAGACCTTTAGAATCTTTACCCTGGAACCCACCTGGCCAAACGCTGGCTTGTGGTTGCTGGTGATGGTGCTTCTGTTTCAGTCCATTGGCATTCTGGCTTACGACAGCTACGTTCAGGAAAAGCACAAGGGTAACGTGCAAAAACCGGTAAAGTTATTTGATTGGATGATTCGGAAAGGTTTCTTACTGAGAATCACTTCTGAGAAAAAAGGAAAGAATCAATGAATTCATCAAAAAACAATTGGAGAGATTTTCTCGCTCTGCTGATTGCCGTTGCCTCATTGTTCGGGTTATGGGTCATGTTTAACGCTGAAGGCAGTGTCTGGCTGGTCACCCTGGTTGGCGGGCATCCTCAGGAGATCCTGAATCCGCTGGCTATTTCCAAGCAGTTTGAAGCTGTGATCAAGCCCGGTTTGCAGCAGTACAGCCTTGCTATCGGGGTAGTGTTATTCGCCGTTAGTATTTCTTATATTTTGCTAGGTGCGCAGGAAGAGATTTCTACTGCGTTGGATGAGCCTAAAAACAAGCAATAGACGTGCTAAAAGGAGTTAAGCCCGTGTACACCGAACCATTACAGAATGCCACACTTTGGCTTGAGAGAGGTTTAAACAAACTTTTTTCTCAAAAGTACAATCCTTTTTACTATCACGGGGCTTTGCCCAACTTTTTTATCTGGGCCCTGTTTATTTCCGGTTTGCTGTTGTTTGCCTACTACCAGCCCACGCTGGCGACTGCCTATGCGTCCGTTCGCTACATTACCTACGAGTTGCCGTTTGGTAACTTGTTCCGCTCCATCCACCGTTATGCCAGCGATGGCATGATGATTTTTGTGATTTTGCACATGTTTCGGGTATGGTTCACTGATCGTTACCGGGAATACCGGATCGTCCCCTGGGTAACCGGCGTGGTATTGCTGATTATCACATTCATCGTGGGTTTGAGCGGCTATCTTCTGATCTGGGATCAGGAGGCTGTGACTTTGGCCAACATGACTTTCAACCTGGTGGGTAAAACCCCGTTTGTGGGAGCCGCTTTGGCTGAAGCCTTGATGGCTGGCAAGATGATTACCGACTATACCCTGACCCGCATGATGTTCCTGCACCTGGGTATTCCGCTGTTTATGATGTTCATGTTGTGGCTGCATTACCTGCGCATTACCCGCCCGGTTTCCGAACCGCCTTTGGCGCTGGTGGTCATGTTGTCCGGTGTGTTGTTCCTGTTTTCCGCCGCTTTCCCGGTGGAGCTGGGTGTTCTGACCAACATGTCGGATCCCGCAGCCGCTCCCTTGCTCACGGCGGTCAGTCCGAATGTCTACTTTGACCTGCTGTACGCCTGGCCTCAATATCTTGCGGCTCACAACGTGGCTCCCTTGCTGGTTGTGTTGCTGGTGATTGCGGTGCCGGTGGGCTTGTTGATTCTGCCTTACCTGCAAAAGAAAGCACTGCGCGATCAATTTGCTGTGGTTACCCGTGAAAACTGTACAGGTTGCTCGCTCTGCTACAATGATTGCCCCTATGAGGCCATCGAGATGGTGGATCGTGGCAATGATGGCACCCGCTTCAAGCGGTTGGCTGTTGTGGATCCGGGACGCTGCGCGAATTGTGGTCTGTGTGTAGGCGCTTGTGCCTTCAAGGCCATTGAAATTCCCCGCCGGGATACCAACAATGTACTGGCTGAGATTGAAGCCGCTCTGACAGTTTCTTAATAAGGAAATCGCTGATGACTACTGAGAATCCCAAATTGATTGGCCTGGTCTGCGAGCGGAGCGTGGACTTTAAAGGTCACCTGGACGATGAAGGCAACATGCTGGATCATCCATCTGTCAAAATCATCCGCGTTCCTTGCAGCGGCCAGATTCAACCGGTTATGCTGGAAACGGCCCTCAAGAACGGTGCCAACGGTACTTTTGCCCTGGGTTGTCGTATGGGCGATTGCCACTACCGCGAAGGTAACAAGTTTTGCCGGGATCGCCTGATTGGCAAACGCATGCCCAAGTTAAAGCCCAGCGTGGATAAGCGTCGGGTGCAAGGCTACTGGCTATCGGCAGTTGAGTATGACAAGCTGAGCGAGCTGGTGGGGCAGTTTGTGGAGGACTGCAAGTCTTTACCCGCCCCGGAAGTAAAGTCCACCGCCAAGGCCGCCAAGTAGCCAGAGGAAGAGATTGAAATGGAAGATCGCAAGGATATTTCTCTATTTATCAAATACGTTTGGTTTTATCTCTTCTACTTTGCCCTAATACTATTGATCGCTAGCTTTGGTATTATTGCAGAGAGTTAGTAGGAGAGATTGATCATGTCTAATCACCCGGAGCATCCCGAAGAGCATCATTTTGACGTCAGTACCGCTGGCGGTCGTTTTTCGTGGTTTTTCAAGGAGTTTTGGCCCATCATTTTGCCAGCTTCTTGTTTTCTGTTAATGAACGCCATTCCACTGACCCTGTCCGGCATGATGCACAACTACTTCAGCGCATCGGATGTGGTTTGGGGTGGTTATGGCTTGTTGTTGATTGTTGAGTTTCTGGTGGCGGTGGCCATTGTGTGTCTGGTTCCTCACTTGCTGGGGGCTTACATGCTGCTGTTGTCCATTTATGGTTTGGTGACCGCTGAGAACGGCCACGCCTGGACTGCTGGATTTATCAGCGACGGTCACAATACCTGGATGATCAACACCATTTCCATTCTGTTCCTGACCTATGTGGCCATTGGAAATCTGGTGTTTCTGAATGCCCTGCGCAACCAAAGAAAAAGTCGCTTGTAACTCAAAACATCTTTGTGCTACAAATGTACCTTAAATAGTGTGTCCACGTGTATAACTAGGAGATTCCCCGATTTATGGTTAAGATTCGTTTGAAGCGTCAGGGTCGCAAACACCGTCCCTTCTACCGGATTGTGGTTACTGATATTCGTAATCGCCGGGATGGCGCGCCTTTGTCTGAGTTGGGGTATTACAATCCAATCTCCAAAGAGTTGAAACTGGACAAGCAAGCCGCTATGGACTGGATCCGTAAAGGCGCTCAACCCAGCGACACCGCTAAAAAGCTGATCGAGAAAGCCGATGACAATGGCAACCTGATCAAGCTGGAAGTGGTCAAGCGTGACAAGCTCTCCAAGAAAGCCGCCGAGAAGGCCAAAGCAGCCGCTGCTGAGTAAGCTGTCGCATTCTCAGGTGGTTTTTGAATAATTTAAAAAGAGGTCAGTATTGACCTCTTTTTGTATTCTGGTTGATTCTGGTTTTGTGAGCTTACAGTTTGGTGCTTGCACTCTTTTTTGAAGTCTGCTCCAAGGCAGAAATGGCGGCAGGGCCGACGAGTCCGCTGAGGGCCACCCGGCTGCTGTTGTAATTTTGTTCCGCGGTTTGCACTTCCTGTCTGGCCGATTCAACAAGGGATTGCATGAGTGGCTTGAGCGCCTCTGTGGTATTGTTGCTGCTTTCGGCCTGATTGCCGTGCTTTTCAATCATCTGCTCAGCCTCTTTGGCCAGTGCCAAGCGCTCCTTGGCGTGTTTATAGTTGTAATATAGGGTGATGAGCTGGCTTTGTAATTCCTCGACCTCTTTGGCCAAAATGACCATGTCGGCGTCGGTTACTCTGGACAGTGCGGAGTCGGAAGGGTTCCCGGCCATCATGTCCTGAATCATACCTGAGCCAATCAGTCCGGCGGGAGTGCCGGTCCACATGCTGCCTGCCACGCCGCCCAGGTGTACCAGACTGCCGATCATGCGTTTGGAGAAGTTATCGGCTTCCACGGGTTTACCGGTGGCATCTCGGCGAGAGAGTTTTTCTATGGCGTAGCGAATGGTTCCGCTGCGTTCCACGGCGGCTTCCCACAGCATGCCAATATCGGTCAGGGCCAACTCTTCATCATCCCGCACTTCATTGTAAATACCCTGATCTTCTCGCTGAATCGAGTCCGCCGTTTGATTCATCTGCTTGCGGACTTCCTGATCCAGTTTCAGTGCCGCTTCTGTAATGCTTTTATGGGTTTCCTCATCAATAACCGGTTTGGGCTCTTTTCGATGGGAGGCGGGCTTGGGTTTATTGGCCGCCGCGCTGCCGGTGGGAGAGGCCGTGGTTTTCTTGGCTTCAGGCTGTGCGGGTTTGGCGGCTTGTACAATGTTGCCCTGTGTCAGGCACAACAGGAGCAGGCTGTGAATGAGCCAGTGTTTGGGTTGTGAGGCTGGGTGCCCGTTCATTGCAGTCCAATCTCTCCTGTTTGGGCGTGATCCTCAATCAGCGAAATGGCCTTGGGGAGTTCCAGCGTGTGATGGGCGTCACTTTCATTGAGTTGTGGCCCAATTTCCATGGGCTGGAGCGGTTCGTTGTTTTGTGGTTTTTTACGGGTGTTTTGCTTGGGCATGCGCACTTTGGCTGGCGGTAGTTCGGGGCCAATAAGCTCGCCGGTTTTGGCTGTGCTGCTTTGCAGCACGCTTTCCATGGGAGAGGGGCCAATGAATTCCTCACGCTTCAGTTCTTTTATGTTCAGGCTGGCCGGTTCAATGGTCGGGGTGCTTAGGGCTGTGGCTGCGGACTCTGGCACGTGTACGGCCAACTCCAGTCGCTGGACCGCTTCCGGGCCAGCCAGTCGCTCCAGTTGTAGCCGGTTTAGCTTGGCCTTTTGCCGCAAGGCGGTTTCACTCAGCAGAGACTGATAATAGGCGGACCCTGCCGCCATAATGGCCAAATCATTCTTGGAGGCCAGCGCTTTGGAGTACAACAGGTTGTTTTTGGTGGTAATGGCGTGGCTTTGAGCCAGATTTTGCAAGGTGTTCTTGTAATCCTGGTAATTGTGGATAAGCCGGAGCTTGAGTTGATCGATCAGTCCGGCCAGCTGAATTTGCTCCGTGGCGGATAAGCTGTTGGGGTTGATCTGGGTTTTACCATTCACCAGATTCTGTAGGGCGTTACCCACGGCCATGCTGCCCATGTTCTGGTACATGCCGCTTCCCGGCAGCATGGCTGGCACCATGGTGGCCCCGGATATGAGCATGTTCAGGGTTTTGGTCATAAACCGGCTGGATTGCTTGTTTTGTAAATCAGCCGGGGTGGCCAGTTTTTCCAGAGAGAACCGGATGACCGGGTTCTTTTCCACGGTGGCTTCCCACAAGGATTCCAAATCGGCCTCGTCGATTTTTCGCTGGATTTCTATCAGGTTCTCCACCTGTGTGGCTTTAATCTGGGCGCTCAGGTCGGTGTCCAGCATTTCCACCTTGGGGGTGGCGTGCAATACCGGGGTCTGCACGGCGGATAATGCCACCGGCTCCAGGGGGTCATCAGTGCTGGTGACGGCCTGTTCCACCAAACGCGCGTTAATGGTTGCGATGGGGGGCAAAAAATCCCGTGAAGTGGTGCCAGCGGCCTGTACAGGGCTTGCTGAAAGGGTGCCTGCGGCAACAGTGACTGCCAGCCCAATGGCCAGCTGTTGTCTAAAAGCCCAGGATGCCGACGGCTTATGATGCTTCATGGTGTGATTTGCCTTGTTGTTGCTGGCCTGTGCCAATGAGAACCCTATAAGACATTATCCCAATAAAACCAGGGTATGGCGACCAATTTCTGAAGGGTGGATGAAAGTTTGTAAAAGTTAACACGCCTCAATCGCATATTATACATTTTGCAAAGTGCTAACCCTGAGCAAGGACGATATGAATGCTGTTCGGTTCCCTAAAGGGGCTGTTGGCAAAGATTCCGTTCCGGTCGTCTGCTGCGTGGGTGCCCTGCTTCCGCTTGGTGGGCCCACCGGCCTGAAGGCTGTCCGACCAGTCTGTGGGCTACCACTGCAATACTTCGCCCGGTGCCTGAATGGTTTCCATCCGCTGGAGGTCGCAGGCGTAGTAGCTTCCCGGCTGGATCAAAGCGTCGGGAGGATAGCCCTTGTTGGCAAAGTGGCCTTCGCCGCTCTCGGCAATTAGCTCCAGTTTTGTCAATTGCCCAAGGCCTTTGTGGGCGTAGCGGTCAAACACCATCAGGCGCAGTGGCCCGCCATGAGTGGCTGGTAGCCCTTTCCCCCGAACCCGCAGGCAGAATAGGGCGCGTTGCGCGTATAAATCTTTCAGGGCAATGTACTCTACCTGGCCGCAGGCATTGGTTTGTTTCAGGTATTGCGCTTCCGGTAGCGGGACAAGCCGGTGCAGCAATTCCTGCACCACAAACCCTTCCCAGGTATCCCGGTAGGTGTAGCCGTCGGCAAACACCAGTCGCCGGTTTTGCTGGATGCGGGTAAACTGGGCGAAGTCTTTTAAGGTAAATCGCTGGGGTTTTTCAACCAGGCCGTCGACTTCCAGTTCCCATTGGTTGCTGTTCACGGGGTGAAACCCATCCAGATAGCTGGCGGGCCACTTGTCCAAAGTCCCCTCGGGGGAGTGGCCCTGGGCAGTCGCGGTCGGGAGTAGGGCAGTATTATTTTGCTTGTGAAGACTGTAAAACATAGTTTCCATTCTAACATACGGGTTTTTGCCATGCGGTTTTTGCCAGAACTGGCCCCATTATCCCTTTGGACAGCCTCATCGGCCGGTGCTTGACGCGGGACGCCCTGCGTGTGCCGAGGGCCTTGGGTTGCTTTTTTCAAATTGAGCGGTTTGTTCTATCATAGTGGAGAAGAAAGTCGTACCATAGAAATGCCCTTTTCTTTTGGTTAATCCCCTGCAGGTGTTTATGAATTACTTTGTATATAAAAGAGCTGCCGTGGTAGCTTTTGCGGCCCTGTTATCCCCCTGGATTCTGGCCTCCTCTGCCACCTCCGCCATTACCCCGGATACCAGCAGCATCCGTATGACCGCTGACAAGCAGTCCTACAATCTGGAAAGTAAAAAATATATCCTGAGTGGACGGGTCACAGTGGCCTTTCAGGATATGAAAATCACCGGCAGCCGGGCCGAAGTGGATATGGACGAGGCGGGGAAGCCGCAGGTGGCCAACTTCTTCAACCGGCCCGCCTTTAAGCGTATCAAGCCCAGCGTGGGCGAAGATAGCGTGGTGGGTGATATCATCAAAGTTTATCTGGCGGAAGACCGCTACGGGGCTTTGGGCAATGTGGTGTCCCACATCGCCACGGTGGCCGCCGATCCGTTCCTGATTCGCTCGGATGTGCAGGAGTTTGACAATAAAAACAAGGTGGTTTCCGCCAGCGGGAACGTCAAGGTGGATTACAAGGGCTCCCAGGCCTTTAGTTCTCTGGCCAACGTGCGCATGAAGCCAGATGGCAAGGCCGAGCGCGTTATTTTTTCCGGCGGGGCTAAAATCAAGCAGGAAAATAGCGTCATTAACGGCGATCGGATTACTGTTATGGTGGATTCGGGCAACATGATTGCCGAGCATAATGTCACCACCAACGTTGACCTGAAAGAAGAAGCGGCCAGCCCCAAGCCCGCTGGCCCGGTGGCGGCACCCAAACCCCGCAAAGTCATCATTACTTCAGACTATCAGCAGTACGACAAGTCCTCGGACATTATGATCGCTAGTGGCCATGTCAAAATTATTTATGATGACTATGTGGCCGTGGGCCCCAAGGCTACTTTTAAGCTCAAGGGCAACGATCTGGATCGTATTTTCCTGACCGGGCGGCCCACCATTACCGAGCCGGGTCGGGTGATTACCGCCGATAAAATCACCATTACCACCAACCCCAAAAACTTTGACGCCGTGGGTAACGTCAAGGTGAACTTTAAATCTACCAAGCCGGTCCAACCGGCTACCGCTACCCCCGCTGGCAAAGGCGCGGGTGCTGCTGGCGGTGCTGGAAAGTCCCTGCCCTCGGATGATTCATCGGACTATTAACTACGTCGGGTGATGTTTTCTCCGGTCGGTTCTCCGTTTTATCTGCTTTAGTTTGGAACGCCACACACCATGCCTCTCATCGTCGAACACCTCCGTAAAAGCTATGCGGGCCGCCCTGTGGTGAATGATGTCTCTTTCGATATCAATCCGGGAGAGATTGTGGGCTTGCTGGGCCCCAACGGCGCCGGTAAAACCACCACGTTCTACTCGGTGGTCGGCATTGTCAAGCCGGATGCGGGCTTGGTGTCCCTGGATGGGCAAGTCATGTCCGATTTGCCCATTCACGAGCGGGCCCGGGCAGGCATTGGCTACTTGCCGCAGGAAACTTCTGTGTTTCGCAGCCTGAGCGTGGAAGAAAACCTGGCCCTGGTGCTGGAGTTTCAGCCCCTGACCGCCAAGCAACGCCAGCAACGCATTGATACCCTGTTGGAGGAGTTCAGCATCAGCAAGCTGAGAAGTGCTTCGGTTATCAGCCTTTCGGGTGGGGAGCGCCGACGGGTGGAGATTGCCCGGGCCATTGCCACCAACCCCAAGTACCTGTTGCTGGATGAACCCTTTACTGGGATTGATCCCATTGCCATTCAGGACATTCAAAAATTGATTGTGCTGTTGAAAGAGCGTGGGCTGGGCGTTTTGCTGACCGACCACAACCCGCGGGCCACCCTGTCGGTGGTGGATCGGGCCAATATTATTCACGATGGCCGGTTGATTTTCTCTGGTACCAATGTAGAAGTCGCTCAAAACGACATGGTTCGCCGGACTTATCTGGGCGAAGATTTCAGCTTGTAGGAGAGTCTCGTGGTCAAAGTGTTCAAGCGTTTCTCCCTACTGGACTGGTATCTGTGCAGCCAGTTGACCTTGATTATCCTGTTTGCGGTGGTCTTGTTCAGCATCATCTGGCTGGCCCCGGAGACCCTGTTCAAGCTGACCCAGTATGTATTTGGCGGTGACATCAATCCCGCCCAGGGTGCGCTGATGTTCCTGCTGCACGTGCCTCAGGTCTTGCCCCAAACCATTCCGGTGGCCGTGCTGTTGGGCACCATTATTTTGTTTCAGCGCTTAAGTCAGAATTATGAGCTGGTGGCCCTGTTGGCCAGCGGAATCAGCCCGGCCCGAATCCTGCGGGCCGTGTTGTGGGTGGGGCTGCTCTTTGGGGGGCTTCACGCTGTGGTTAACGAGTGGGTGATCCCTCAAACCGCCCCGGTGCTGGAAAAGTACTACACCGACGCCAATTTGAAAGACATTCCCGATCGCAATTTTTTGTTTGTGGAAAAGAATCACGACAAAAAACTGAGCAAGTTTTTCCTGATTGGCCAAATTCAAAAAGCGGCCCTCTCGGATTTCATCATCCTTTACTATGTGGAAACCCCGCAGGCCGGGGTGCAGATCTCTCGTATTATTCGGGCTGACAGTGGCCGCTGGGTGCCGGATCGCCACCAGTGGGAGCTGAATAACGGCATTGAGTACGTGTTGGACAGCGAAGGGGTGTATCAGGATATTCGTCCTTTTGCCCAGCAGCAGGTGCGTACCAACAAATATGCGTCTATTTTGCTGGATTACACCCGGCAAAACCCCATGATCATGCCCTGGGGCCAGCTTCGCCAGTACATCAAACTCATGAGAGAAGGCGGGCAGCTTCAGGAAATTCCCTTCTTTGAAGTGCGCTCCTGGCAGAAGTGGTCGGCCCCGGTGGCTACCCTGATATTTGCCTTACTGGGTGCCCTGCTCGGTATGGAGCGGGTGCGGGCCAGCCGAGTGTACGGGTTGCTGTTTGGAGTCGTGGTGGTCTTTTTCTACAGCATTCTGGTACCGTTTTCCGGCAGCTTCGGATCTTTGGATCTGGTGGCCCCCTGGCTGGTGGCCTGGATTCCACTGTTGGTGGCCGTGGCCATTACCTTTCTCTTGCGAAGCCTGCGACCGCAGCAAGGCTGAGCCATCCCGTTTTTTCTACGGCAGTTTGTCAGCACCCATTTGCCTGAATCTCGTCCGGCTGGATATGGTGAGGGGGCCCACACTTGCTCTAAAATAGAAGAGCCGAGGGAAAGTGTGAAGTGTTTGCATGGCCAGTTTTAAAAACTACTATCTGATTTTGGGGGTGGAGGCCTTTGCCGATGTCGATGCCGTGCGTAGCGCTTTTCGCAAGCTGGCCCGTCAGCATCACCCGGATCTCAATGCGGGCAACGCCCAGGCCGAGGAGCGTTTTAAGGAAATTAACGAGGCCTATGAGATTTTAAGCAACCCGGAGAAACGGGCCATGCACGATGCCAGTCTGCGGGCCATGAAGGGTAATGCGGGGGGCAATCCGGCGGAGGGCAAGGCGGCTTACAGCAAGCAGGGCGATCAAACGCCCAAGGGGAAGGCCAGTCCCCCGCCCGCTTCTGAAAAAAAGGCCCGGTCGGAGTCCGCCCCGGACTCCGCCGCGTCCACTGGCAAGCAAGCGGCGAATAAAGCCGAGCCGGGCAAGGACAAAGGCAGCACTACCTCCATTAATGACCTGTTTGAGTCCTTTTTGAAGAAGGGCTTTCAGGAGAAGTCGGCCAAGGCTGCCAATGCGGCAGAGGGCGTATTTAGCGCCAAAAAAGACAGCGGCAAAAAGTCTGAAGCACCTCAACGGGGCGAGGATGTGCAGGTGAAGGTCGCCATCACCCCGCAGGAGGCCATGGATGGGGTGGTGAAAACGGTCAATGTTCAGCACAATGAAATTTGCCGCCGCTGTTCCGGGACAGGCAAAGTGAACGGTCTGGTGTGTACCGCCTGTGGCGGGGATAAAATTCTGGTGCGCCTTAAAAAAATCGATGTGCGCATTCCCGCCGGGGTAAAAAACGGTTCCCGGGTGCGGGTGGCCAAAGAAGGGGGCCGTGGCTACGGCGGGGCGGAAAACGGGGATCTGTTCCTGCAAATTGAAATCAGCGTGGATGCGGGCTTGCGCATTGAAGGGCTGGATGTTTACGGGGATGTGGTGATAGCGTTGACGGATGCGGTGCTGGGCTGCGAAATCGAGGTTTCCACCTTGCATGGGCCAATGAAGATGACCGTGCCGCCGGGCACTCAGCCGGGCAAGGTGTTTCGACTGAAGGAGCGTGGGGTGCAAAGCGGCCTGACCCAGGGGGATCATTATGTCACCGTCTCTGTAGTGGTGCCGGATGCCTTGTCCGCTCGGGAGAAGGAGCTGTATCAGGAGTTGGCCCGTTTGCGTCCTGAGAAATCCCACTCCAAAAAATCTTAAAACGTGTTGGCAGGGCAGCCTTGCCAACACGTTTCTAAAACTGCGTGCAGCTCAAACAAACTGTGGAACTGCTTTGGGCAAAGTTGCCCAGCGTCTATCTTTAACTCGCTGTATTCATACAGTTACAAACGTGTGGTGAAAGCTGCCCTGACAAACGGTTTGGGGCCTGACGCTCCAGCCCGGAAGGGCCCCAAACCGACCACCCACAGCCTCCACCGTTTGGATGATGTTCACCGCCCCCAAAACCTCCATACTGTGGAGGAACGTGGTGAAAGTGTGGAGTTAGACCGGATGACCGGCTTAGGCATCAGGGCAGTTTGTGGATGGAAAACGTGGGCGCTGTTATTGGCAGGGCTGGCACTCGCTGGGCTGCTGGCCTCTCCGGCCATGGCTCAGGTGGGCATTCCCACCGTGGATATTAAAGTGGGCTCGGCCACCAACCCGCAGGAGGTCAGCAAGGGTCTGCAAATATTGGTGTTGTTGACCGTCCTGACCCTGGCTCCCGCTATTTTGGTGATGGGCACAGCCTTTACCCGGATTGTGATCGTATTATCTCTGGTTCGGCAAGCCATTGGTACGCCTCAGTTGCCGCCCAGTCAGGTGATTATTGGATTATCCCTAATCCTCACCTTTTTTGTGATGTCGCCCACCATCGATCGGATCAACAAGCAGGCCTTTCAGCCTTATCTTAAAGGTCAAATGCCGCAGGAGGAAGCCTTGACCAAGGCTATGGTGCCCGTGCGAACCTTTATGTTCAAGCAAACCGCTCCCAAGGATCTGGAATTATTTATGGGGCTGGCCAAACTGAAAAAGCCCAAAAACCGGGGGGAAGTGCCCACCTATGTGTTGCTGCCCGCCTTTACCATCAGTGAGTTGAAAACTGCCTTTCAGCTGGGCTTCATCATCTTTCTGCCGTTCTTGATTATCGATATGGTGGTCTCCAGCGTATTGGTGTCCATGGGGATGATGTTCCTGCCGCCCGCCACCATCGCCCTACCCTTCAAGCTGGTGCTGTTTGTGCTGGTAGACGGCTGGCATCTCATCTCTCAATCTCTGGTCAGTGGGTTTGGATAGGAGAGAGCGCCGATGACGGAAGCCGCATTTATCGATCTCCTGCAGAATGCCCTGTGGCTGATTATTTTGCTATCCGCGCCCATGTTGCTGGTGAACCTGATGGTGGGGGTGGCCATTTCCATTTTTCAGGCGGTCACTCAAATTCAGGAAGCCTCGTTGTCCTTTGTGCCCAAATTGCTGGCCTCGTTTCTCATTTTGATATTGGCCGGGCCGTGGATGACCCAGATGGTGTTGGATTATTCCAACCGGATTTTTGACACGCTGGTGACCGTGGCCAAAACCCCCAAGCAGTAACCGTAACGCCTTCAGGAGATGAATTGGTTTGGATTTGAGCCTGCTAACCTTAAATACCGTCATCGCCTTTTTGCTGGTGCTGTTTCGCATTACCGGCATGCTGGTCAGCGCGCCGCTGTTCAATATGCACAACATTCCAGCGCAGGTTAAAGTGGGCTTTGCCGTGGCCATGGCTCTCATTCTGTTTCCCCTGCACTCGGCCCATCTGGTTATTCCCAAGGATCTCATCCAGTTTTCCCTGTTGGTCCTTCAGGAAAGCGTTCTGGGCATTTTAATCGGCTTTACGGCCAATCTGGTGTTTATTGCCCTGCAAGTGGCCGGAGAGTTTTTCAGCATGCAAATGGGCCTATCCATCGCCAATTTGCTGGACCCGGTCACCAATACCCAATCAGCCGTGGTGGGACAGTTCTTTTTCTACTTTGCGGCCCTTCTGTTTTTAAACCTCAACATCCATCACGCCCTCATTGCCGGGGTAGACCGTAGTTTTAATGCCATCCCGCTGGGGCATTTTATCGGGGAAGGGAATTTGACCGGAGGGTTGATGGCGGAGCGTTTTATCAAGCTCAGTAGCGATATGTTTATTATGGCCATGATGATTAGCGTGCCGCTGATGTCGATTCTCATCTTGCTGGAAATTGCCCTGAGCTTTGTGGCCAAGGTCATGCCGCAAATGAATATTTTCATCGTGGGCTTGCCGGTCAAGGTGGGCGGTGGTTTGTTCGCTATGATGGTCAGCCTGCCGTACCTCAGCAGTTTACTGGGTGATCAGTACGCCACACTGATCAAAGTCCTGCTAAACCTGTACAAGACCTGATGGGGGTAGGCTAGTCCATGTCTGGAGAAAAGACAGAAAAGCCAACAGGCAAGCGCATCTCGGATGCGCGGGCCAAGGGACAGGTGGCCAAAAGCCAGGACTTCAACGCCGCGCTGGTCATGATTGCCGTCACCTGGATTATGGGATCGATGGGGCCATACACCGTTAATACGGTCTACGCCCAAATGCAGTACACCTTTGGCCAGTTGCTAACCAGCCCGGCGGTGTTGCAACCCATGACCCAGGATGGCTTTGACGCCATCTTCTCCGGCACCTTGCAGTCCATGATCTGGCTGATGCTGCCGTTTTTGCTTTCCGTGTGCGTGATGGCCGCCTTGTCCAACCTGGTGCAGGTGCGTCCCCTCTTCACCATGCAGGCCATCTCTCCCAAGCTGGATAAACTGAACCCGCTGAATGGCTTTAAGCGCCTGTTTTCTACGCGCTCGGTGATTGAAGTGGTCAAGGCCCTGCTCAAAATGACCATCATCGGCACCTGTGGCTATTCGGTCATCAGTGGGCATTTGCAGGAACTGATGGGCTTGGGCGCTGTGGATGTGCCCACCGCCTGGGGGGTCATCGTGGGCGTGGCCGGGGAAATCGCCAAGCAGGGCTGCATTGCCTTTTTAATCATCGGCATCGCCGACTGGCGCTATCAGGCTTGGGAACTGGAAAAGCAGTTGCGCATGTCCAAGCAGGACATCAAGGACGAACGCAAAAATTCCGATGGCGACCCCATGATGAAAAGCCGCATGCGCCAGATGGGCATGAAGATGATTCGCACCCGCCAGTTGGCCGCCGTGCCTACCGCCGATGTGGTGATTACCAACCCCACCCACTACGCCATCGCCCTGAAGTACGACCCGGACATTGCCCCCGCCCCGGTGGTGGTGGCCATGGGAAAAGATATCTTCGCCCAGAAAATCAAGGAAGTGGCCAAAGAAGCAGGTGTCCCCATGGTGGAAAACAAGCCTCTGGCTCGGGCCTTGTACCCGGTGGTGGAGGTGGAAGCCATGATTCCGCCGGATTTGTTTGTGGCCGTGGCCGAAGTGCTGGCCTTTGTGTTTGCCAAACATAAGGGACGTCGGTTGGCGGCCCAAAAGCGCTCCAAGGAGGCCGCCCAGAAAGAAGCGGCCAAACAGGAAGCCAAGCGCAAGCTGCGGGAGGAGGCTAGCGAATGAGCGCTCCCAACAAAAAAATGCCTCGGCTGGGCTGGAAGGACTTGCTAAAGCACAACGACGTGCTGTTGGCGGTAGGCATCGTGTTTGTGGTCACCATGATGGTGATCCCTCTGTCGCCCTTGATTCTGGATGTATTTCTGACCCTGAACATCGCCCTGTCGGTCACCATTTTGCTGGTCACGCTCTACACGCAGGAGCCGCTTCAGTACTCCACCTTTCCCACCATTTTGCTGTTTGCCACCTTGTTCCGGCTGGGCCTCAACGTCAGCACCACCCGGCTGATTTTGCTGAATGGGGAAGCCGGGCAAGTGGTTCACGCCTTCGGGAACTTTGTGATTGGGGGCAATTACGTGGTGGGTATGCTGATCTTCATCATCCTCATCATCATTAACTTCATCGTTATCACCAACGGTGCGGGCCGCGTCTCGGAAGTGGCCGCCCGCTTCACTTTGGATGCCATGCCCGGTAAGCAGTTGAGTATTGATGCCGATTTGAACGCCGGTATGATCGATGAAAAAGAGGCTAAGCGTCGTCGGCAAAACATTCAGCGAGAGGCCGATTTTTACGGAACCATGGACGGTGCCAGCAAGTTTGTGAAAGGCGATGCCATTGCCGCCATTATCATTACGGTCATCAACATTGTGGGCGGCCTGATTATCGGGGTGATGCAGATGGGCATGCCCTTGGAGCAAGCCGCCGCCACCTTTACCACCTTATCGGTGGGGGATGGTCTGGTCTCCCAGTTGCCTGCCCTGATTATTTCGGCGGCCACCGGTATTCTGGTCACCCGGGTCAACGATTCCGAGGTCTCTCTGGGGGATGAAATCGGCGGGCAGATGTTCCAGAATCCCAAGGTTATGGCCATTATGGGTAGCCTGATGCTGTTGATGGGCATGATTCCCGGTTTGCCCAACTTGCCCTTCCTCACCGTCGGAGCCTTGGCCGTGGGCGGGAGTTTTCTGCTGGTGAAAAATACCCGGGAAAAGGCCGAGATGAAATTGCTGGAAGACAACAAGGCCAAAACCGTTCAAAAGAAAAAGACCACCACGGAAAATGTTCTGGATTTGCTGCAAGTGGAAACCATGGAGCTGGAAATCGGCTATCGGCTGGTGCCCCTGATTGAGGCGGAAGCCGGAGGCGACCTGCTGGAGCGGATCGCCCAAATTCGCAAGCAGGTGGCGCTGGAGTTTGGTTTTGTACTGCCCTCCATTCGGGTGCGAGACAATTTGCAATTACCGCCCAACCAGTACAACATCAAGCTGCGGGGGGTAACCATTGATCAGGGGGAGGTCATGGCCGATTTGTGGCTGGCCATGAGTACCGATCCCGATATCATCGAGCCCATTCAGGGCATTGAGACCAAGGAACCCGCCTTTGGCTTGCCCGCTTTGTGGATTGAAGCCGACGAAAAAGAGCAGGCCGAAATGAACGGATACACCGTGGTCAGTGCTTCGGCGGTTGTCTCTACGCATTTAACGGAATTCATCAAGAAAAATTCGGCGGATATTCTGGGCCGGGCCGATGTCCAGAACCTGTTGACCAACGTGAAAAAGTCCAACGAAAGCCTGGTGACCGATTTGGTTCCCGATACGCTCACCGAAGCCGAAATTCAGATTATTTTGCAGAATTTACTGCGGGAAAAAGTCAGCATTCGGGACATGGTGACCATTCTGGAGTCACTGGGCTATCACTGCCGGGTGAACAAAGATCCGGATTACCTGACCGAGCAGGTGCGCATGGCCCTGTCCCGCAGTATTTGCAAGCAGCACCAAAACCCGGACACTGGAGAATTGCCCGTGTTAACCCTGGATCCGACTGTGGAAGAGCAAATGGCCCAGGGACTGACGCAAGACGGGCAGACTTTGGCCCTGGGGCCCGTGTTTACCCAAAAACTGTTTGCCGCCCTCAATCAGGAAATAGAGCGGGTCATTGGGGCCCACGGGGTGCAGCCGGTCTTGCTGTGCAATGCCCGCTTGCGGCTGCCGTTCAGGCGCATGATTGAGCGCATGCTGCCCCAAATTGCCGTGTTGTCCTATAACGAGATTGGCCCCAGCGTGAAGGCCACCGCTGTGGGCTCGGTGCGGGTGGATTTGGCCCAATTGGCTTAAACGGAGTCGCTGACGTGGAGTGTGTTTGGTCATGAAACTGAATAGCAAGGTAGGCGGAATCTGTGCCAGTTTGACTTTTCTGATTACGGCCATCCCCGGTTTTTACCAGCAGGCCCGGCCCACGGACTTGAATTTCATCGCCGCGAACA
This sequence comes from Vampirovibrio chlorellavorus, assembly GCF_003149375.1. Lineage (NCBI taxonomy): Bacteria > Bacillati > Candidatus Melainabacteria > Vampirovibriophyceae > Vampirovibrionales > Vampirovibrionaceae > Vampirovibrio > Vampirovibrio chlorellavorus. The sequence goes on along the minus strand of NZ_QFWH01000001.1, from coordinate 203,941 downwards.
GTTTTTCCGGAATGGCGGTGGTGGAAACCTTGGCCATCAGCTTGCTGGGAGCCATGGCTGCCTGGATGATCGGCTACACCATTGGTGAGATCCTATCCAACCCGCAGAAGGCCGCCAAACAGAAAGCCCAACCAATGGAAGTGTCTGCTCCCCCACCCGTCGTCCCCACGGCGTCATCCGGGGTACCTGAGGACAATCCGGAGCCTGACGAGGACAGTGACCTGACAGCATCACCCGAATCGGCCACCGCTCCAGCGGCTGAAACGCCTGATTTGGAATAAACGCTGCTTTTTAGCGGTTTTGGGGAAGTGTTTGCTATAATAGGTTATTAAATTGGAATGGTTGCGTTGAAACTAAAGTTTTTGGCAACCCTGCCGATTTAATAATTACCGTTTTCCCTAAAGGAAAAAGGTGTGTTGGAAGTAAACCCGCAAGGTTACATGGGTACAGTCGAACCTCCAGGCAGTCCAAGGCCAGCCGATTATTCAGGGACTCCCACCTATATCGGCCCTCGTGAAAACGCATTTCAGCATGCGGAATCCTCACTTTGGGTCGCCTTTCTGGTCAACATCGCGGTGGGGGCCATCAAGTTCCTGGCCTGGATCTTTTCCCAAAGCCCGTCCATGTTCAGTGAAAGTTTGCACTCCTTTGGCGACGCCGTAAACAGCATTGCCCTGATTCTGGGGAACAAGTTCAGTCAACGCCCCCCGGATCGCAGCCATCCTTTTGGCTACGGGCTGGAAGCCAATGTGTGGGCCCTGGCTGCTTGCGTTTTTCTCATTGGTACGTCCGTCTGGGCGGTATCAGAAGGCTTTCAGCACTTTACCGCCAAATATCCGGAAGTGATGACCCTGCAGGGCTTCCTGACCTCTGCGGTCATTCTGGTTATCAGCATTTTACTGGAGATTGTCGCCGTGCGGCGGGCTTCCCAGGCGGTGCTGGAGGAAATGCAGATTACCCCGCGCAACGAGCTGGAAATTTTTACCCTGGCCTTTGCCAACATTAAAAACGTGTTGAGTCCCACCACTCGCTTTGTCTATTACGAAGACAATATTGCCTTGCTGGGTGCTTTTTTGGCCCTCAGTGCCATTTCGGTGTCCTATTTCGTGGTGCATTCCGGGCTGGTAGTGCCGGAATCGCTGGCTTTGCCCGCGTTTCTGTCCTGGGCGCTGATGCGCTTTGACGCCATGGTCTCCATGTTGATTGGCGGCTTGTTGGCTGGGATGGCCATCTATCTGTTCCGTCATAACCGGGGCATTCTGACCCAAAGTTCAGCCTCTCCCCGGGTGGAGAAAAAAATTACCGATTTGGTGACCAGTATGCACGGGGTTTCGGAAATTCTGGATCTCAAAACGCTGGATCACGGCATAGCGGGTTTGACCGTCCATTTGAAGGTTCAAGTAGATCCCTACATTCAGGTGAAAGATGTGGATGACCTGACCGAGCGCATCAAGCATAAAATTCAGCGCCGCATTGTGCAGGCCTCGCAGGTTTTTGTGGAAGTGCTGGCCGATGAATCCGAGATTGAATGGGGCGAAAAGTTCAATGCCCTGGTGGAACAAGGCCGTAAAGAGGGTGTACTGGACGCCCGCTCCGAAATTCTGCTGAAAAACGTCTATGATTTCAGCGAAGCTACGGTGAAAGACATTATGATTCCCCGGATTGACGTGGAATACGTGGATGTGGAGACCCCCTTGTCCGAAGTGGCTGACTTGATGATTGAAACCGGCCACTCTCGCCTGCCGGTGTTCAAGGAGAACGTGGATGATCTGGTGGGTCTGGTTCATTCTCGCGATGTGTTTGATCTCATCCGCAAAAACCAGATGGAAACGCCGCTGGCCAGCATTGTGCGGGAAATTGATATTTTTCCGGAAAACAAGGGCATTAGCGACTTACTGGAAGACTTTAAGCGCAACAAAATCCGGATTGCCGCCGTGGCCGATGAACATGGCGGCTTTGCAGGTCTGGTGACCGTGGAGGACGTGATTGAGGAGATCATCGGCGAAATTTGGGACGAGCATGAACCTGAAGAGCCCATGATGACCGTTCTTACGCCCAATCGGGTTCAGGTCAACGGAAAATGCGAAATTGAAGATCTCAACGAGCAACTGGATCTGAACATTCCCTTTGATGATTTCAAGACCGTGGGCGGTTATGTGTTTGGCGAATTGGGCCGAGAGCCGGAGGATGGCGATGAAGTCACCTTTGAGGATCTCAAATTTACCGTCAAAGAGGCTGATGGCCCCCGTATTGTCAGCGTGATGATTGAATCTCCCGTTCCGTTTCAGTTGAAACGTGAATTTTCCCCGGAGTCCAGCAAGGGCAATGGCCCGGTTAACGTGGCTGATTAGCGAAATTTTGCGGTTGGGACTTATGAATCGGCCGTGCCTACTTGTGCGGCGGCGGCTTTGAGGCGTTGCCACTCCGCAGGGCTCATCACCGGCTGGGGTTCCAGTAAGGGCGGCTGTTGGCGAACCGTCTGGCTGATGGCTTGTACCCTTTTGGACAGGCTGGGATGATTTTCTCCGTATATTTTCCATTCCAGTTGCCGCCACCATTGGGCCTTGCTTTTGTTGTGGGCCATGTTTTCAAAGGCGCTCAAGTAGCCATCGGTGCCAAAGCCCGCTTTGGCAAGCAACCGAATGGCATTGGTGTCCGCTCGGGCCTCGTCCTTGCGTTCCATAAAAGCGGCCCACTGGAAACTGCCAATCGGTACCAATAGAGAAATCCCCAGGCTTTTTACCAGGCTGCGCACTCGGAAAACCCACGCGGCCAGCTCATCCGCCAGGAGGGCGACACCGACTGCAATGCCATGACGAACTTTTTTAGCTTTAACGTCTTCAAACTGCACGTGGCTCAGCTCGTGTGCCAGTACAAAGGCCAATTCCTCCGGGGACTTGGCCTGTTTTAGGGCATCCAGATGAAAGACCACGGTGCCATTGCCATAGGCGGCGGCGTTATAAAACGGTTTATTCACTATCAGGATTTTATGGGGCTTGGGAATCCCGTTCCGGGCCGCGATTTGCCGGGCCATGCGTGTGAGCGGCAGGGTGGCTTCCGGCATATATAGTGGCTTTGAGCGGCGTAGCATCCACTCATCAATTTTGGAGGCGCACTGGCGATTTGGTGAGTGTGCGGTAGGCACTGGTCGGGTGGCGATGAATTCGTCCGGAAGGAGCATGGGCTCTGCAAGACGGAACGAATGGATGACTGGCGGGCCTTGAGGCACGGCGGGAGGGACAAACGGCGGATCGATAACGACCGGAACCATAGGCAGATAGGCTCCCATTGAATCCACAGACATGCAGAACTCCCTGTAACGGTTTAACCCACATCTTTTTTTAAAGACTGGCTCCAATATAAGGCACAGGCATTTGAAAATCCAGCGGATGACAGTGCCAAGATCAGGAGGCTTTTTAGCCGTCCACCGTGCTTGAGTCTTCCGTGCTTAAAAAGTTGGCATCCCGGATCAGGACCCATTGCCCGGTGGGTTCTTTGCGGAAAACGGATAAAACCGGCCCTTTGCGCTCTATGGCTTGTGCGCTGCCCTTGGGCGTAATGGTCAGATGGAGGTAGCTTTGGCAATAAGCCAGGTGACCCGATTCCTCCATGGCCTCAATGCGCCAATCCACAATTTGTAGCTGCACGCTTTGCCGAATGGCGCTGAAGCTGTTCAGAAAATCGTCTCGGGTGATGGGTGGATGATCCGCCACCAGAAAGACCGCATCCTCGGCCATCAGGGAGCCAATGGTGTCCAAATCTCCCAGCGTGGAGGCCTGATGCCAGGTTTGCATCAGGGAATAAATGGGGTGATTCTCAAAAGGCTTGGCCATGGCGGGTTTCCTGCTTGCAGAGAGTTTCTAAAGGTTTGAGGGCGGCTTCCAGTGTTTGCAGGACTTTGGGGTGCAAGGCCTCGGGGCTTTCCGTGGCATCGAACACCCGGATGCGTTGGGGTTCTTGTCGGGCCAGATCCAGAAAACCCGCCCGCACCTTGTTGTGGAATTCAGCCTTCTCTCCTTCCAGCCGATCGGCTTGCCCCCGGTGGTTGACCCGCTGGGCCAATACCGCCGGTTCCGCGTCGAACAGAACGGTTAAATCCGGCTGTTTGCCCTGGATGGCAATGTGGTTCAGCTCCCGGATGGTATCGATACTCAAGCCCCGCCCGTATCCCTGATAGGCCAGCGTGGAGTCCATATGCCGATCGCAAAGGACAATGGTGCCTTTGGCCAGGGCTGGAAAGACCACTTCATCCATGTGCTGGGCCCGGTCAGCGATGAATAGCAGCAGTTCGCTCAGCGGAAACACCGGCCCTTGCGAGTGTAGCAGAATCTGGCGTAGTTCCTGCCCGAAGGCCGTGCCGCCCGGATTGCGGGTGGTCAGCACGGAATAGCCCTGCGCGATTAAGGCTTCGGCGCACAGCGCCAGTTGGGTGGATTTTCCGCAGCCGTCCAGTCCTTCAAAGGTAACAAACAGTCCCTGCTGTAATACTGTGTCCATGTGTGTTTCATCCGCCCGACGGTATCGCTGGTTTCGCCTTCCATTATATACAAAGGGCTGAGCGGCGTCGGTGATCACTCCCGAATTTTGGGCGGCAATACTTTTAAGCGGCGGTTGGGCTCATCGCCAATGCTTACGCTGGTGAGATGGTGCTTTTCCACCAGTTCGTGCTGCATGCGGCGAATGTAGGAACGGCGGGGGGCCAGTTCCACGGCCAATTTTTCCGACAGGGCCGTATCAATGGCTTCTTGCGCTTCCCGCAAGGCCATTTCCACCTCATCTTCAAACGGGGTTTGGGCGATTTGTCCGGCAAAGGCCCCCGCTTCGGCGTCCAAGGCTTCCCGCAAGGCCCGCTGAATTTGGGGCATGGTGTTGGTTTTGGCGTAGAACACCGGCACTTCGTAATCCTGGGCCAGTTTCAGGATTTTGGAACCGGGCCGGGCGTTGGCCTTGATGGCAATCACGGCGTTGGCGTCATAAACGTTTTTGGTAATGCGCACATGGTGCAGATTCAGCCGCTCCAGAATGCGATCCAGATAAGACTTACTGATGCCATACACAAACACCCGATACTCTTCCTGCCCCACGGGCAAGGCGGCCAGGTCCCGAGGGTGTTCAGAAAACTCTCCCGGATTGAAGCTGCCGGGTTCCGGCTCCATGATATGGCCGGGCATTACTTCAAAATCGGTTTTTAAAACTTTGGTGGCCCCGGTTTCGCTGTCGATTTTACGAATTTCGGGGAACAGGGTCCAGCCCCGCAGCAGGTGATCCACGGCTTCGGCCACGTCCGGGTATACGGCCAGGGTATGGCGATCCCGAATTTCGATGCAGATATCGAAGGTGGGTTTTTTGGCCCGCTCCTGAATGGTTTTCTGAGAGGCCCGGCGTTTGGCCTCCTCATCGCCCAGGGTCACAGTCTGAATGCCTCCGGCCAAGTCGGAGAGCATGGGGTTTTTGACCAGATTTTCCAGGGTATGCCCGTGGGCGGTGGCCACCAGAATGACGCCCCGCTCGGCGATGGTGCGGGCGGCCATGGCCTCATCTTCAGTGCCGATTTCATCAACGATGATCACTTCCGGGGTGTGGTTTTGCACCGCCTCGATCATGGTTTCTTTCTGGCGATCCCGATCCGGCACTTGCATGCGGCGGGCCCGACCCACGGCCGGGTGCGGAATATCACCGTCTCCAGCGATCTCGTTGGAGGTATCCACAATGACCACCCGCTTTTGGCCTTCTCCGGCCAGCAGCATGGCAATTTCCCGCAGGCGGGAGGTTTTCCCCACACCGGGGCGTCCCAGCAGCAGCACACTTTTGCCGCTCTGGATGATGTCTTTAATGGGATCCACGGTGCCGGTGACCAGTTTACCCACCCGGCAGGTCAGGCCCACAATATCCCCTTGCCGGTTGCGCATGGCGCTGATGCGGTGCAGGGTGCGGGGAATCCCCGCCCGGTTATCGCTGGTAAAGTAGCCCATGTGCTTGACCACGTGATGAATTTCATCCAGGGTGACTTGCTGCTCGCCCAGTTCCAACAGTTTGCCTTCGGAAAAGCGGGCTTCCGGCAGGCGTCCGAGATCCATGACGATTTCAATTAAATCTTCGATATCAACCACTTGAAGCGCGTGCCGGATGCGCTCTGGGAGAATTTCAATGAGCAGTTGCAGATCAGTAGCGATGGCGTTTCCCTCAAAAATCACAGGATGAGATGGCGATACCACAGAATGTTGAGGCTGATTCAACGGCTGCAGAAAATTTCTGCTCGCTTGGGCAGGCTTTTTCAGTGTCACTTTCCTCTTGAATTGGTCCCTCTTGCCCTCATTATATATTAGGTTGGGCAGACTGTCCTGAAAATTTGACGCTGATGCCTATTTCTTATTTTACCCGGTTGTGCGGTTGGTGGCTACGCACGGCTAGAAAGAGCGCCATCGATCCTGTTGAAAGGCTTGTGTAATTCGGTGGGCTTGGTGTGCCGCCTCTTCCGGTGAAAGGTTCCATACCGCTTGTCGGGCCATGGTGCCCATGCCCACCCCGGCGATAAATTGCGCCTCGGGCGCTTGCAGCAGGGTGGCGGTATGCCGGTTGATACCGCCGGAAATGGTGATGATGGGCGGGGTCAGTCCGGCTTGCTCAAAGGCCAGGCGGGTTTGCAGGGCCGATTTCAGGGCCGGGCGGGAGGCCTCCGGGTGATCATTGCCCGACATGGGGGCGCCATCAATTTGCAGAAAGACGGGCAGCGGGTGGGTTTGCTGGGCGGTTTGCACAAAGCGAATCATCTGCTCTGCGGGAACAGTTTCGGGGCGGAAGCACAGGGCCAGGAGCTTGTTTTTTAGCAGGGGCCGCCAGCGAATGAGGAAGGCTTCCAGCATATAGGGATCGATATAGTGGCTGTGAATCTCCACCGCTTCGGTGGCCGGATGACTCAAGGCCGCTTCAATCTGGCTTTCCACCTGAAAGGGCAGTAAGTGCAGGGCCTCCGTGGGGCAGGTGGGCACACAGCGCCCGCAGCCATAGCAAAGATCCTGAGAAATAGCCAACGTATCCGGCAGGGTGATGGCTTGGGTGGGGCAGGCGGGCAAACACAGCCCGCACTGGATGCAACCGGGCTCATTCAGTTCAATTTTTCGGAAGTGCGGGTCTGGATCGAGGGGCACGCTGACCATCAGCACGGCGATTCTGCTTTGGCTGTTTTTCATTTCCTGCTGCACCAGGCCAATCAGGCTTGCGTCCGGGGCGATATCAATGCAATCCACGCCTGCCCTTGAATACGCCTGGCTGACGGTGGCGATTTTGCCCGCTTGCGTGAAGCTGCCCCCGCCAATGAGCTTGAAAAAGCGCCGCTGCAAAAGGGCTTGCCACATGCGGGCCTGAGCGGCGCTGAGTGAGGCGAGGGGGGCGGGTTTTGGCAGTGGGGAGAGGGGAAGGCTCATGGTGCTTACACCATAGCCAAAGGATGGGCGGGGTTCAACATGCGGCCCCGCTGCGTTTGCGGATTGCTTGTTTGCTGAGTTGGGTTTGAGGTATAAAATAGATTCATTCTATGCCGATGTAGCTCAGTTGGTAGAGCAACGGTTTCGTAAACCGTAGGTCACGAGTTCAAGTCTCGTCATCGGCTCCACTATTCAAGCGGCTTTCAGGCCGCTCTTTGTTTTTTATAAGGGCTTTCGTGGGACGTTCTTGGGGCAGTTGTCCTCGAAAACTGAATCAATATAGATTTTTTATGTCATTTTTTGTCTGGGTAGATTTTAAACAAGCTAAGTGATTCGCTCCGTTTCTTTACCCCCCCTAGCGCCCCAGAAGAAAGCACCTTCACAATCCATCTTATGAACTGAGCTTTAAACTTGTTGCCTGCCTTTTATTCTGACGCTTCTGGCTTGGCATCTATGTACTTGAGAATGTCACGCTGGAAGTAGTTTCGCCCATTGCGGCGTTCGTTTTCAGGGATGAAGGGCATAAGACACTCTTCAGGCATTTCTTGAACCATTTTTTTAAAGCGTCTTCCTCTTTCCAGCATGATCAACGCTGCGCGAGCATCTGAGTGGAAGTCTAATATTGGTTCAAAAAAGCAGGTGGTATCTGGGCTGTATGATAGCCCCTCTGGTAAGTGCCGGATGATGGCGTTAAAGATCGCTTCAAGCCTTGAAACACCTTCGCATAATTCCTCTAGGGTAATGGGGTATTCTTGACTGAAGTTATCCAGATCCAAATGCCCAAGATGCTTATTGCGCTTCTCTCTTACAGTCTCCAGAAGAATTGCTAAATTTTGTATTTGACTCTTGATGGAGCTGTAGTCTGGGTTTGAAGTGGGCACGATATTTTGCAGGAGTGTTGTAATAGTGAGATTGTTGTACCTTCCCATTGTAGGTGCATCGGTGAGTTTGGAAAGTCTCATGACAATTGACTCTACAATGGCATTTCTGCAATAGACAAAGAAAGTTCCAGCCGATTCGTTGATAATCTCGATACGGTTATTGTTTTTACAGAATAATTGCTTGTAAAACTCAATGTAGACACTTATCTCTCGCAGGATTTCATACACCTTTTTAAGCTGAGCTTCGCAAACGTGATTATCAACTTGTAGCGGCATTGTCTGACCTCTCAAAATAACGTGCCAAACTGTCAGGGGTTTACTTTGGCAGGCAGTGAGATAACAGCGTAACATGGCTGGGGCTTTAGGCAGCAGGCAACTTAACAGAATTGCTCTCCCCAATAACGGAGAGAGCAATAAGAGACTGGGTTTTATGAAAACCTTCTTTAAACGGCCAGAAGCCAGGGTTGGGGATCGGCGGGCTTAAAGCCATCGGCCTCGTAACCAGCGGCGCTCAGCTCGTCCTTGAACTGCTCCGGCTGCTTGGCGGCGTCAATCATAATGGATGCCACCAAATTCACCGCCTCCGTCCAGCTGGATTCCATCTCGTCCGTCCAACTGCCCTCTGTGGATAAATGCTCTTTCAGCACGGCAATCAGATTTTCTCCCACCGCCGGGTAATGGGCCGCTTCGGTACCATATTTCAGGTGACGAATACCCATGGCATGCAGGTAAGGCACCAATTTTTCGGTGTTGTTCACTCCGGCCACAATGGCTCCCAAGGAGGCCATTAATTTTTTGTGCTGTTGCTCCGGTGGGGTGTTGAACAAGGGGCGCACTGCCGGGTATTTTTCAAACAGGCGCTGGTAAAACCGCATGCCCAGCGCCTGTGCGCCGCCATTTTCCTGTTGGGCACGTTGAAAGGTTTCAGAAAGCAGGGCTGTGTTTAAGCTCATGGGATTTTTCTCCTTTAAAATACGACGATCGAGATTGTTTCACGCTTTGAGCGGGGAAATGGGCAAGACACGCTTTTCATACTCCATATCTCTTTTAGCATACCTTATGCGGATGGTGGGGGAATATTCGGGGTGAGGAATTCGTCTGTTCTCAGCATAAATGGCTCAGCCCTTTCGTGCCTTGACTCAGGTCAACTCTCCTCAAATCCCTGTGTTAGCATACAGGAAGCAACCCGGGAAACCCGCCATGTCTGCACCCATACTTCTTGAAAACCTACGGCACTGCTTTTTCTTTGACGCACTGGCTGAGAAGGACCTTCAGGCGGTCGTGGCCATGGCCGTACTGCGGCAGTATCGAGCCGGGCAAAGGATATTTTTGGAAGGGGAGCCGGTGGAGGCTTTCTTTCTGCTGGTTTCCGGCTTGGTGCAGGCCTATAAAATGGGCCCGGATGGCAAGGAAGTGGTTCTGCATCTGGTGCAGCCCGGAGATGTCTTTGCGGAATACCCGGTCTTTGGCGGGCTGGCCCACTATCCGGCCTCGGCCTTGTGTCTGGAGCCGGTCACCCTGATTGCCATACCCGCGGGCTCGTTTAAAGTGCTGGTTGCGGATAAGCCAGATATTTTACTGGCCATGCTGGCTCGCTTTTCCAGACGCATTCAGGAATTTGGGGCCATGATTGAGGACTTGTCCCTGCGCAGCGTGGATGCCCGCCTGGCTCGGTACCTGTTGGCCACCAGTGATCAGCATCAGGGGTCATCGATCGTTTTGATGCAAAAAAAGACGCTGGCCGCCATTCTGGGTACCGTGCCGGAAACCCTGTCCCGGGCCTTCAAGCGCTTCAGGCAGCAAGGGCTCATTCGCATGGACGGCACCATCGTGCAGATTCAGGACCGGGCAAACCTGCAGGCATTGGCGAATCAGGACTGAGGGCGTCTTGGAGGCAGGCCTCTTGAAGTCGAGCAATCCGGCGGGCCCCTGTGGTCAGGGGGCGTGCCCCTGAAGCCGAGTGGGTTTAACGCTGCTGCTTTGGGGGCATAACCGGGGTATTAACCGATAAAGTGTCAGCAATGAGCCAAGTCGAACAGTCATCGGAGAAAAAGCCGTTCCCCTTGAACGTGGTTCATAGCGGGGAAGGGTGGAGCATTGCCATCTTGTCGGAAAACGGGGAAAACCGGCAACTGCTGAAGCCCGGCTGGAAAGGAGAAAAAACGGCATCCTACCAGTTCCCCACCGAGCAAGCTGCCTGGAATTTCCTGAAGCAGATGTTTAATTTCTGCCTGCAACAGTCTCGCATGCAGCATACCGCCTCGGAAAAAATCAAGAATTGCAGTCAGTGTGGGGCTATTTTCAAAGCCACCGTGTTTGATCATTGTCATCACTGCTTGCAGGAAAATGAATTTGTTCTGCAGCAAATCTGGCAAGGCTTTTACTATCTGGCGGGCTCGGAAAAAGGGGCCCTGCAAAAAGCGGCCTTCCTGCTCAAAATTCCTTATGAAGAGTTTGCCCAGGTGCCCGATGCCTTTCAGGCCATGGTGCAGCGGCATTTGGAATTAAATATGGCCCTGGAAAAAGCCCGTGAAGAACGCCTTCAGCAGCAAAAAGTGGCAATGCCGGGTAGTGAACAGGCCAAGGGGTTGCGCAGCCAAACCTTTCGATAAGCTGGCCTCCATCATTTATGGGTTACGGTGACCCGCTGCAAGGCGCTAGGATGAGCCTAGTACTGACCCTTGCGAAAGGATGGACGGATGCCGGTTTCCCTGTCTCTGGCCATGATCGTTAAAAACGAGGAACGGGTGCTGGGGCGTATTCTGTCTCAGGTGGCTGGCCTTTGTGATGAATTGGTGGTGGTGGACACGGGCTCCACGGATGGGACGGTGGCTTTAGCCCAGTCCTTGGGGGCCCAGGTGTTTCACTTTGACTGGATTGATGACTTTGCGGCGGCTCGCAACGAGGCCTTTTCCCACTGTACGGGCGATTGGATACTGTGGCTGGATGCCGATGACCTGATCACAGAGGCCCATGGTCAGGCCTTGTTGGCTTTGAAGCAATCGGTGTTGAGCGATCAACTGGATGCGGTGGTGTGCAGTTATGAGATTGCCTTTGACGCCAATGGACAGTGTCTGATCTCCATGCCCCGAGAGCGCTTACTGAGGCGGGCCGCTGGCGGTTGCTGGCAATTCCCTATTCATGAGGCCTTTGTGCTGCCCGAGAACGCCGTCATTCTGGAGCGTCTGGATATTGCCATTGAGCATCACAAGCCGCCCGAGTATCGGGAACGTTCCGTGGATCGCAATTTAAAGCTGTTGGAGGCCCTGATTGAGCGGGGCGATCACTCCCCCCGTACCTGGTATTACTATGGCAAGGAATTGCGGCATCACGGGCTTTTAGCTGAGGCCATTGCGGCTTTTTCCCGGCATCTGGAACTCAATGACCATGAGCGCATCAGCGCTTATCAGGCCATGCATAATGCCATGGGCTGCTGCATGGAGCTGGAGCGTTACGAGGAGGCCCTGCGCTGGGGGCATCGGGCCTTGGCTACCGATGGTCGGCGGGCGGAGGTCCTGATGGATCTGGGGGTGGTGTACTATCGTTTGGGTCGATATGCCGAGGCCGTACCTGTCTTGGTGGCGGCCACCGCCTGCCAAAAACCCGGCGTGGGACTGATTGTGGAAGATTCTTACACCTGGAAGCCTTACCATTACCTGAGCCTGTGCTATGAAGGGCTGGGGGATTACCCAAAGGCCATTGATGCGGCCCTGAAAGCCTACCCCGGGATTCCGGACAAAGCGGTCATTCGGGACAATATCCTCTGTTTTGCCCGTAAGTTGGGTTAGACCGAGCTGATACCCTCAATTCAAAAAGAGCGCCTTGGCGGGGGTTGTTATTTTGCTTGAAATAAAGTATCTTTATATCAAGATAAATAAACCAGAAAAGGCAAACCATGCGTCACCCCCATCAGGAGCCGTATCAAAGCGCCCACCTGTGGCTAGTTCTGATGAAAGCCACCCAGGCCATCCGGGAGCATGACCTGAAAAGTATTGAATCCTCCGGTCTGTGTTTTTCTGATTTTGCCACGCTGGAAGTGTTGCTTCATAAAGGCCCCTTGCCGGTGAACCTGATTGGGGAAAAGGTCCAGCTGACCAGTGGTTCCATTAGTACGGCCATTGATCGTCTGGAAAAACGAGATTTGGTGCAGCGGCAGTCATCACTCACCGATCGCCGGGTTCGGCTGGTGCAGTTGACCGAAACCGGTCGGGCGCTGATTGAGCGGTTTTTCGAGCAGCATCTGCAAGCCTTGTCCGTGGCTACCTCCGGTTTAAGCGGTGAAGAGAAAACACAGTTAATCCACCTGCTTAAAAAACTGGGAAAGCAGGCCAAAAAACTGTCTCAAGGCACAGGCTGATCGCTTCTTTGGGCTCCCGAATTTGCACAAGCCAAGACCATACAAACCAACAAGGAGATGAATCGATGAACTTGAACACCTGCTTTCAATCTAAAACCTGGCCTTCGGTGGGCTTATTGGCCTTTCGTGTGGTCATGGGTATTGCCTTTGTCTTTCACGGCTTGCCCAAGGCCCAAAATGCCTTTGGCTGGATGGGGGAAGGTACTATTCCCGGCATCTTTCAGGCCTTTGCCGCCTATGCGGAAGTGCTGGGCGGCGCCGCTCTGGCCCTGGGCTTTTTAACCCCACTGGCCAGTCTGGTCTTGATTGGCACCATGGTGGGCGCTTTGGGTCTGGTTCACATCCCCGGCGGACACCCGTTTGTAAGCTCCAGCGGAGAGAGTTCTTCCGAATTGGCTGCAGTGTATCTGAGCGGTGCCTTGCTGTTTTTGCTGAACAGTGCTGGCAAATTTTCCGTGGACTACTGGCTGTGGAGAGCCAAATTCAATTCGGCGCAAACGTCTGCCTAGGTTAGGCCTCCCGTCACCACCCATCAGAAAGGAGCAGGGTTATGAACACGCTGGGCAAACGCACCGTTCGAGGCAGTCAGGAACGGGGACGCACCCGTATTGACTGGCTGGACAGTTACCATACTTTTTCCTTCGGCGCTTACGGCGCTTACTTTGATCCGCGCTTTCATCATTTCAGCGATTTGCGGGTGATCAATGACGATCGCATTCAGCCGGGCGGAGGCTTCCCCACCCATGGGCATCGGGATATGGAAATTCTCACGGTGGTGCTGAAAGGCGAATTGAGGCATCAGGACAGTCTGGGCAATGGCTCCATCATTCGTCCCGGAGAAATTCAGCGCATGACCGCAGGAAGTGGCGTGATGCACAGCGAGTTCAACGCCTCAGGCACAGAGTCTTTGCATCTGTTGCAAATCTGGATTCATCCCCAGGAAAAAGGCTTGCCGCCCGGTTACGAGCAAAAATCGTTTGTGGGGGACGCAGCTTCAGTAGATGCGTTGGAAGATTTGAGCAGTGCGGCGTTTCAGTGCATTGCCTCTCCTGCCGGGGAAGGCGCTGCGGTGCGTATTCATCAGGATGCCTATCTCTACCGGGCCTCTCTGGATGCGGGTCAACGGGCCACCTTCGATCTGTCCTCGAATCGCGCTTATTGGGTGCATGTGGCCACCGGTCAGGTGCAAACAGAAGGACAGATTTTACAGGGAGGGGATGCCGTGGGTCTGACAGAGACCGATGCGCTTCTGGAGCTGACGGCTCAGGCTCCTGAAACGCAGCTATTGCTCTTTGATCTGAGACAGCCCTGATCCGTACTGCCGGATTTTGCGGCAATTTTTTAATTTGGCTCAGCTTCGTGGTTTTTTGCATGGCGTGGCGTTTGAAAACGCAGGGGCCATGGCTTTTGCGAGGCTGGGCTTTCTTTTTTTGAAGCTCTGCATAAGGGTTGTTGGGGTTCGATTTGGTTCAAGATATTTTCACGCTTGAGTTTGACACTGTCCTCTAAAAAAGTTTATAAAAACAATATAAACCGTGAAACTTTCGCCTGGAGTGAGTAAAACCTTTGGCAGTGATCAGTCGTAAGCGTGGTTAAGTTTGTCCTGCCCAAGGTGAATGATGTGTTGTAGGAATAAGCGCTTGTTTGCTTTTAAGGCCAGCGCTTTTAAGAACAGTGGAGTTGGATCAATGAAAAAATCCCTAGGATTCTCTTTGGCTACGTTAACGGCAGTGGTGTTGTTGCAAAACAGCAATGCGTTTGCCTACCAGTTAAACGCGGCGGACAGAACGTTGTCTGTGACGCCCGGTCAAACTGCTCAGGCCACAACGGCTGATCTGAAAAGTGTGCTGAGCTATCTGTCCAGCTTGAAAGACAAAAGTAAGCCCTGGCGGGTGTTGATGGCTCCGGGTAAATATCTGGTCACCAGTCAGCTTACCGTTCGCAATTTGCAGAACGTGGAATTTGTCTCGGATATGAACAAGCCAGCCCAGCTGATTAAGGACGCCAGCTGGAATGCCACCACGGGTGGTGAATACCTGCTGAATGTGACCTACAGTAAAAATGTGTCCATGATCGGTATGCAGTTTTACGGCCAAACTGATTATAAAAATAATGCCGATCCGGTGTGGCCGGATCAGGGTGTTTACTTTGGTTCCTGCGATACGGTGCTGATTCGCAATAACGGCTTTTTCAACTTCGGAAATAGCGCCCTTCGGGTGGCCACCCACGAGCGGGATCCCATTCCCGGGGTGAACAGTCGCAACACGCAAGTGCTGAATAACCTGTTCAACAACGTGTATCAAATTTCCACCACCACCAACGATACCGTTCACGGCGGCACTCAGAATTACTTGCTGCAAGGCAACGTATTCTACAACCTGCGGGGGTCCATCAAATTCGCCACCCGCACGGCTGGGGCAGAGAACATCAAAATTCTGAACAACCGGGTCAATGGTGGCAGTCACTATGGCATTGAGATTAATAATTACAATAACGTGGAAATTCGTGGCAATCAGTTACAAAATATTCAGGAATTCGCCATGAATATCTACACCAATACACGGGCCACGGGCTCCTTTAACTGGGGAGAAAACTACACCATTGCTGATAATGTTATGACTAACGTGGGCAAGGGCTTGCGCTTTAGTACCGAACCTTACGCCGATGGCACCAAAGTGTATGGCAAGAATCTGCAAATCACCAACAACATCTTTAACGGGGTGACCAATGCCAGTTTCGGTGGGGCCGCCATCTCCCAAATCAACGGGAATATCAATGGTTTGAGTATTACGTCCAATCAGTTGAATAACATCGCCAATAAAAGGTACATCAGTTACACTTCTGGTAGCACCATTACCAGTTATTTGAATAACCTGGTTAATGGAGTTGCTTACGGACCACAGCAAACCACGGCAACCAAGTAATCCCGTAACGGAAAGCAGGCCGGTTTCATTACTGGCCTGCTTTTTCGTTTTTATGGTTCAAACTTTAAATCATGGGATGATTGGAGTGGACAACGTTTGAAGATAACGCTGAATGGGTTCTATGGAATCCTCCGGCCCGAGTTCCTGTATTTTGGCCATGACCGCGGACCCCACAATGACTCCATCGGCCCCCAAGCGAATCATGGTTTCCACATGCTCTCGTTTGGAGATGCCAAAACCCACGCACACAGGTAAGTCGGAACACTGGCGCGCCTGCGCCAATAAATGGCCCAGCGATTGATCGTAGCGTTCTTCCACCCCGGTAATGCCAAGACGGGAAACGGCGTATAAAAAACCACCGGATTGGGCCGCAATTTTGGGCAAACGCTCCGCGCTGGTGCGGGTGGAAATAATGGAGGTGAGCTGCAAGCCATGCTGATCCAGCGCGGGTTTGATTTCGGCGATGCCTTCCACCGGTAAATCAGCAATCAGCAAGCCATCGGCGCCCGCTTCGGTAATATCCCGGCAAAAGCGATCAATGCCCCGAACCAGTACCAGGTTGTAATACACCAATAAACTAATCGGAATGTGCGGATATTTTTGCCGAATTTGTTTCAGCAAACCCAAGGTCTGATCCACATCAAAGCCTGCTTCCAGAACCGTTCGGCCCGCTTGCTGAATGAGTGGCCCATCGGCCACCGGATCGCTAAACGCCAGCCCCAGCTCCAAGGCGCTGGCCCCACCGGCCACAAAGGCATCCACGCTCTCCAGACACCGTTGAGGTGTGGGCCATCCCAGCAAAGTAAAGGGGATTAGGGCGTGGCGTTTTTCCTGTTTCAGGCGGGCGAACAAATCGTCATAACGAGACTGAGTTTGGGCTTGTTTAAGCGTGGACATGCGGGGCTCCCTCCTGCTGGGCCATGACTTGGTGTAAATCTTTATCGCCTCGACCGGAGAGATTGATCAAGATAATCTGCTCCGGCGTTCCCTGAACGGCCAGCGTTTGGGCATAGGCCAGCGCATGGCAGGATTCCAGTGCGGGCAAAATGCCCTCGGTTTCGGCCAGCGTATGGAAGGCGGCCAAGGCCTCCGCGTCCGTGGCAGAAGCATAAACGGCCTCCCCAGTGTTTTGCAGGTGGGCGTGTTCCGGGCCCACCAAGGGGTAGTCCAGTCCGGCGGAAATGCTGTAGGTTTCTCGCACCTGACCGTCTTTATCCTGCAAGGCCAAACTCTTCATGCCGTGCAAACAGCCGGGGGTGCCTTTGGCCAATACCGCCCCATGATGCTCGGTCTCTAGGCCCAATCCGGCGGGCTCTACCCCGACCAGTTGAACGCTGCTATTGCGGAAGCCCTGAAAAATCCCGATGGCATTGGAGCCTCCGCCCACACAGGCCACCACTTGATCGGGCAACCGGCCCGCTTGTTCCAGAATTTGTTGATGCGCTTCTTCCCCGATAATTTGTTGAAAAAAGCGAACCAGCGTGGGATAGGGGTGCGGTCCGGCGGCGGTGCCCAGCAGGTAATAAGTGTCTTGCAGGTTGCTGACCCAATCCCGCATGGCTTCATTAATGGCATCTTTCAGGGTTTTGGAACCCACCTCCACCGCATGCACGGTGGCCCCCAATAATTTCATACGAAACACGTTGGGCTGCTGACGCTCCATATCCACGGCGCCCATATAAATTTCTGTGGGGATGCCCAGCAGGGCCCCGGCCATAGCCGTGGCCACCCCGTGCTGCCCCGCCCCAGTTTCGGCGATAATCCTCGTTTTGCCCATACGTTTTGCCAATAATGCTTGTCCAATGGCATTGTTGGTTTTGTGAGCGCCGCCGTGCAGCAAGTCTTCCCGCTTTAAAAAGATGCGGGCGCCATAGCGTTTGGAAAGATTTTTCGCCTCATACAGCGGGGTGGGACGTCCGGCGTAGTGCTTCAGTAAATGATGATATTCCTTTAAAAAGTCAGCGTCCTGACTGGCCTCTAAAAAGGCGCTTTCCACTTCTTCCAGCGCAGGTACTAACAGTTCCGGCACGTAAACGCCCCCGAAGGAGCCAAAAAAGCCTAGGGATTGCATGATGCGTTTTCTCCATGATTGGGTTGGGGTTTGAAATTTTTTACGCTGTGACAAAAACGCTTTATTTGATCGATGTCTTTTTGTCCGGGCCCTTGCTCCACCCCGGAGGCCACATCGACCCCAGCGGGCTGGAAGGTTTGCAAGGCTTGCTGAATATTATCCGGGGTTAAGCCACCGGCCAGCAGACACGGAAAATCGGATAAGAAAGCGCGCAATGTTTCGGTATCAGCGTCTGAACGAGCCATATCCAAAACGCTGGAACTGCCGCTGCCTTTGGGCAGATCCAAGAGCAGGGTTTGCACTTGAGGAATTTCCAAAAAAGCAGCCGCTTGACGGTGGAGCGCAGAGATTTCCAGTTCGGATCGTTGTGGCAGTTCTGGATGGAGTAGCAGGGTTTTAACCACAGGGACCGAAATCTGAGCGCAGAAGTCCGGGCTTTCCTGGCCATGCAATTGCACCCGATCCAGATTCAGGATTTGAAGGTAATGCTCAATTTCAGGCAGCGATTGATTCTGAAAAACGCCCACCACCTCTACCTTCGGATGTGTCACTCGTAGCTGCCTCATCATTTCTTTGGCCGATTCCAGCGGGACAAAGCGAGGGGTGTTGGGCACAAAAATGAGTCCCAACCAATCGGCGCTTGCCTGAGCGGCGGCCATGGCATCGGTCGGGTTGGTGATCCCGCAAATTTTAATTCGGGGTGCGATCATGCCAATAACGCCTGCAGTTTTTGGATCAGTGCTTCTGGGGTGGGTTCCCGCATGAGTGCGGAGCCGATTAAGAAGCCATCGCAGTGGGACTGCAATCTCACAATATCGGCTTTGTTCTGAATGCCACTGGCTGAGATTTTGAGAATGCCCTCTGGAATCCGTGGGGATAAGCGCTCCGTGGTGGACAGATCCATTTCTAACGTCTGTAGATTACGGTTGTTGATGAGCAGAATAGAAGGGTTGATTTCCAGCGCTCGGCGCACTTCTTCGGCATCCTGTACTTCAATCAGTGGGGTCATGCCCAGTGTTAAAACCAGCTCATTGAGTTCCGCCAGGTGCGAATCGCTCAATGACTTCACGATTAGTAAAACCGCCTGCGCCCCGGCATGCCTGGCTTCATAGACTTGATAGGGATCGATAATAAAATCCTTGCAAAGGGTGGGAAGGGTGACTTGATGGCTAACCGATTGCAGCAATTCTAAACTGCCTCCAAAATAGTGGGCATCGGTTAAAACAGATATGGCCACGCCGTATTGTGCATAAATGGGCAATATGGACGCTAAATCCAGCGTTTCCTGAAGCACCCCGGCAGAAGGAGATGCTGGTTTGATTTCCAAAATGTAGGCCGGTTTTTGGGTTGCGTTGTGAATGGGTTGAATGGCCCGCTCCAGGGCATGTGGCTGGGGAAAGGCCCGTACTTGATTCATCCATTGGTTGAGTGGCCGGTGTTTTTTTCGGTTCGCCACTTCTTCAAGCTTGTGGGCCACGATGGTGCCTAGGACGTTATCAGCAGGCAAACTGTTCATTGACCCTCCGGCATTGTTCCAGCGTGTGTAATGCTTTTCCGCTTTTTAAAATCTGTTTGGCTTCCTGAATGCCTTCCTTCAGCGTGGGAGTTTTTTGGGCGATGAGCAAGCCCGCACCGGCATTCAGGCATACCATGTCATAATACGGCGATTGATCATCGTCCCCTTGAAGCAGTCGCATAAAAATTTTCAAATTCTCCGTAGGACGATGCGCGTTGGGTGGCAATTCATGGTGGCTATTTTTAGACAGCGCATCAGACGAGAAATTAGCTGAAAAATCAGACGGGGAAAGAGTGATTTCAGAAACGCGATTTTGCTCCAGTTGCAGTACCTGCGTGTTGCCGTGGATATCCAGTTCATCCAAACCGGATTCGGCATTTACGATCCAACCCCGCTCACAGGTACCGGTGCTGATTAAATAATCGGCCATGCGTTGTTGCATACCGGGGTGGGAAACGCCCAGCAGCCGATAGGCGGGTTTCACCGGATTGAGCAAGGGGCCCAAAAAATTAAACAGGGTGCGGGTTTTCAAGGTACGACGCAACTGGTTAAACCCGGCCAATTGTGGATAACATTGCGGGGCGAACAGAAAAACCAGACCGCATTGGGCCAACACTTCCGGGATGCGATGCAAGTCCATCCGCTCCGAAAAGCCTAGTTGAGCCAACAGATCAAAACTGCCGCTGGCGCTGCTAAAGCCCCGATTCCCGAACTTCACCACTGGGATGCCCGCTGCCGCCAAAATAAAGGCCACCGTGGTAGAGGTATTAAAGTGGGGCAATCCGCTGCCGCCAGTACCGCAGCAATCCATCACCGGTACGGATGGTACAGCCAAAGGAAGGGCGGTTTCCTGCAGGCAGGCCAAGGCATCGGAAAACAGGGCGGGGGTAATGTGATCCGGGGTCAGTTGGCCCAGTAAATCCAGCGTTTCCGCTTCGCTGTATTCCAGATGAATGAGCTGGCGCAGTTGATCACGGCTTAGCATTGGGCTAGAAAATTCCTTAAAATCTGCTGGCCCTGCGGGGTGCCAATGGATTCCGGGTGAAACTGAATGCCGTACAAGGGCTGGGTACGGTGCCGCATGGCCATGGGAATGTTACTTTCGGCATCGCGGACGGTAATTTCCAAATCTGCAGGCAGGGTCGTTTCATCCACCAACAGGGAGTGATAGCGCATGGCCTCAAAGGTGGACGGAAGCCCCTCAAACAAGGGACTGGCAACCACCTGGCGCATGGGGCGGCTTTCCCCGTGGACGATTTCAGGGGCGGCAATGACTCCACCCCCCAAATAATGGGCCATGCCCTGATGGCCCAGACAGACGCCCAGCACCGGGCACTTCAGTTCCGCTTGCTTTTGGATAATCTCGGCGCAAATGCCAAAATCCGAGGGTTCCGCCGGGTGGCCGGGGCCGGGGGACAGGATGATGCGCTGTGGTTTTTTAGCCAGTAAGGTTTGGAAATCGATGCCATCGTTCCGGTAGACTTCCACCGGGGCGTCCGTTTCCGCTTGCAGCATTTGATACAAATTAAAGGTGAAGGAGTCGTAATTATCAATAATCACGACGGGTTGCGCTGCGGGCATCGGCGTCCATCCTTTCCGCCATCAGAATGGCTTTAATCATGCTTTTGGCCTTGTTGCGGGTTTCTTCGTATTCGGATTCCGGCACGGAGTGATGCACAATGCCAGCTCCGGCCTGAATGTGAGCCGTATTCTCCTGAATGAGGGCGGAGCGAATGGCGATGGCCCCATCGGCGTTCCCACTGGCGTCGATGTAACCCACCATTCCAGAATAAACGCCCCGCTGCTCCGGTTCCAGCTTGGCCAGCAACTGCATGGCCCGAATTTTGGGAGCGCCACTCACGGTGCCTCGAGGGAAGCAACTTCTCAGGGCATCATAGCCGCTCAAGCCCTCCCGGAGCTTGCCGGTGATTTCTGTAGCGAGGTGCATGACATGGGTGTATCGGAGGATTTGGGCGATTTCTCCCACCGCAATGCTGCCCGGTTGGCAAATGCGCCCTAAATCGTTACGGCCCAGGTCCACCAGCATGCGATGCTCGGCCATTTCCTTGCGGCAGGCCCGCAGCTCTTCAGCCAAACTGATGTCATCCGCTTCCGACTTGCCCCGGGGGCGGGTGCCGGCCAAGGCTTTCAGCGTTACTTGCCCGTTACGGCAGCGCACAAAGGTCTCCGGGGAGGACCCCAGATAAACGAACTCCGGGAATTTGAGGTAATAGGCGTAAGGAGAGGGATTGATGGCGGTCACCGTGCGGTAAATATCCAGCGGGCGGCACTGTACCGGTAACGAGAAGCGCTGGGCCAGCACAATCTGGAAAATTTGCCCTTCCACAATCCACTGCTTGGCCTGATGGATGGCCTTCATAAAATCGGCTTTGGGGGTGGCGTACTGGACGGTGTCAAAAACCTGCTCATCACAGAGTTGGGGCAGGGTGAGCAAGTGGAGTTCCTGAGTTTGCTGGTTCAGGGCCTGCTGAACGGTCTGGAACAGCCGGTGGGTTTCTGCGGCTTCCCGGTGAGAGACCAGGTGAATCCGCCGATACAGGTGATCGAAAATAATCACCGAATCGTACAGGCCCATGTACACATCGGGCACTTTCAATACGTCCTCGGCGGGTTGAGGAATCCGCTCAAAATACTGGGTGGTGCCATAGCCCAAATACCCTACCCACCCGGCGGTCAGGGGCAAATCGCTATATTCGGGGGGCAGCGTTTCCAGCGGGGGCAAGGTTTCCTGTTGCAGGGCCCGCAAGCGGCCCATGGGGTCGGTGCAGGTTTCCAGCCGCTCGGTGCCTTCCCGGTGATTCTGGATAATGGCCGCCCCGTTTTTCAAGCGAAAACTCAGCACGGCATCCAGTCCGATGATGGAGAAGCGGCCCACCTGCCGGTCCCCGTCGGTACTTTCCAGCAGAAACATCAGGGGAAAGGCCGATTGCAGGCGGTGAAATAGGGACACGGGCGTCTCGGTGTCCGACAGGTAACTTTGAATGGTCAGGGGCATAACGGCAGGGGCTCCAATGCGTTTGATTTCAAGCTAAAATTCAAGGCTAAAAACGAAAAAACAGACCCGGGGGCCTGCTTTCTGGAAATCTGGAGTCAATTACGAGCAATGCGTTCAAGGGTAATCAATCCAGCCCGACAGGCCAGTGAGCGGTTGGCTCCACCACCACTGCTGCAATTGGGTTGGTTGTGTTTCGGTTGAAAGCATGAAAATTACTGGGTCGTTATTGACGTTGAGCTACTATCATAGCCGCTCGTGGGCCTGCTTTGTCAAGCGATTATTTGCGAGGCCCGTCAATCCTAGTCAAAAGCGTCCACCCATCGAGGGGCAGACGCTTTGAGACGAGGTGTTGCAAAGGAAGGCGCTGGTTACTTGCGCATCATTTTGCGGACTTCTCCGATGTGGCTTTCCTCTTCGGCCACCATGCGGCGGGCGAACTCTTCAAACATCACGGATTTGTCCTTCACCAAATCCAGCAGTTCTTGATAAAGCTGCATTTGTCTGGATTCATGGGTCAGGGATTCTTCCAGAATGCTGAAGATATCGTGCTTGTGGGTTTCCAGCAGTTGGCCAATGCCCAGAGAGGGGTGTTCTCCCAAGTGGGTGATCAGCTCGCCGCTTTCCTGGGCGTGCAGTAAGGATTCACTGGCCTGACTTTTGAGCCAGGAGGTGATGGGAATACGGTTGGGGCCAAAAACCATAAACGAGTAGTGGGTATAACGCACCACACCGGCCAATTCCATTTCCACAATGCGGTTCAGGGTGTCCACGACTTTGGGAATGTCGAATGTATACTCCGCCATTGGCTCTCTCCTTGTTGTCTTTTAATGTGTTGAGAATAATGACCCGATTCGATTGATGTTGATCTTACCGGAGAGTGGTGCCATCTCCAAATGAATTTGCGTAAACCATTAGAATCGGGGTTATCGGGTTTTCTAAAGTATAAGGTCTGGCTAAAATGCTAAAGTCGCACGCAAAAAGCCCGAGTGGCTCTTCTGGAACGACTCGGGCTTTAATGCTGCAGGGAAAGCTCTAGTTCATGACGTTGAAACTTTGAGGCGAAATCTGTATTTTGCCTTGCTGTACCAATCGTGCCACTTGCAGCCACTTGGTTACATTGGGGGCCAACAAGCTGCCAGCCAGCTCCACTACGCCCAGTTTTCCGTTGCCGCTGGCCTCTTTGGACAAGCGGGCCGCCTTATACTGCTTTGGGAACAGCAGGGCGATGGGCAGGTGCAGGATCTTCCCGTCGGTCAGACCCAAGCCATCGTACAGCCGGGGGGACACCATCTGTATGCCGTTCATCAGCAGCCCGTCTTTTTTATTCTTCACCTGCTGAGTGACCAGCGTATCCGCCACATCCATGACATGGCGTCCCACTTTGGTATCCGTTAATCGCGTTGCTGACTCCGCTGCTTTGCGGACACGCTCTGGAACAAGGTTGTAAGCAGCGGATTCAAGACGACTTAGCTCAGGCATAATATGAAATCTCCCAGAGTTGTTACAGGTGTTGCGTGTGGTATAGATGCTGGTTTCGTGACCATCTGCACTAATAAAACAACTCAACGCAAGTTTGGAACAGGAGAAATGTCCTATCTTTATTTTTCTGCGCCGGGCTGCCCTGTGCTTTAAACCGGGAGAAGGCCCTGTTCAAGGCGTGGCGGGGTCTTGTGCTGGCAGATGGGGTCGCAGGCGGAGTGTTAAAAAATGTAAACAGATGGAGCCGTCTCGGTCAAAGCAATCTTTGAAGCGCCCGCAGGGCTTACGGGCCCGAAGTGCTTGCGGACGGTTGTGGGGCCTTTTCATGGCGCGTCTTTGTATATGGCTGCTAGCAAGAAAATAACTTGTGGGGGTTTCATAGGGTGGCAGTGGTTCATACCATTTTCGCACTGATGTTATCGCATGGATTGAGTAGTTCGTTGTTGATGGTTCTTGCTTCCAGAGCGTTCACGCCCCCGGTTACCCCCTCGCCTTCTGTTCAGTTGTCAGTCTGTCCGCTCCTGCAGCCGGAAGCCGCCGAGGCTTTGCTGGTTGAATTGCGGCAGAACCGCTGGCAGCGTTTGCGCCCGGAGTACGATGATCCCATTGGGATGCTGTTCAATAATCAGGCCCGACAATGGACCCTGGGCTGGAACGAAAATCAGGATGCGCTTTATCTGCTGGTGTGGGAAACGGAATCCTGGCAAGAGCAGGCCGTTTGGTCGTTGTATCGCAACGGAGAACTGCTGTATCAAGAGGCTGACGGGGGTTCCAGGCGCCGCAGCGACCTGTGTCAGGCGCTGCTGGAAAGTCCGCTGCTTCCCTGTGTTTCCGCTTTGGAGCTATTGAATCCGTTGACGGATTTTCGTTACTTTGAGCCCCAGCGGGAAGTCGCTGCCCAAATGCTGATCCAGACACTGCAGGCCCGGCCAGAAGTGTTTCAGGCCCTGACTCCGCCCTTGCTGGAAGCCTTGGGCGCTGAGTTGCACAGCCCGGACTGGCCGGTTCTGGATATTTTGAAACTGCACCGGGTCACTCATAAGCTGACCGTGCTTTCTGTGGTGGATGCTGGCTTGAAACAGGGCTGGATAAGACAGCCCCAGGACTTGCGGGAATTACGGCACCGTCTGGACGGGTTGGAACGTGCCATGGCCTTTTTGCAGGGGCAACTGTCCCTGTTATTCCAGCCGGGGTTGAGTCAGGCTCGCCATGCGCTTTCTCAACTGTGCGCGCAGAGGCACTGGGACGGGGTCATGGGGGTCGGGGAGCGGGTTCTGGTTTGAGCGAATAGTTTGCCGTTATTTTAGCCTGTTATTTTGCTATGATGAGCTATATCCTGCGGGCCTGCCGTTTTGGCAGGGCCACAACGCGTCCCCACCCTAACCTTGTGATTGCCTTTTTGCCATGAATTCCTATCGTAAACTGGTTATTTTTGTTCTATCCGCCCTGGTACTGGGGGGAGGCTGGGCTATCTGGAATGCCGATCAGAAGTTGAAGCAGGAGGAGGCCCTGCATCGCCAGCAACAAGCCTCTCAAAACAAGCAGGATAGTATGACCGGCCAAAATGTCTCCTTTACGGTGACTGAGGGCAAGGTTAAAAAGTGGAAACTGGAGGCGCTGAATGCTGTTTACAGTGAAAATAGGGCCCAGGCCACTTTAAAAGAGGTGAAGGGCGAATTTTATGACGCCGAAGGAAAGCCGGTCTTGCAGTTTTCCGCACCTGAGGGTCTTTATCTGACCAAGGACAATACGGTGACCCTGAGTGGCGGCGTGATTGCCAATTCGGCTCAAAAACAGGAAAACGGGGGCAAGGGCGGCCAAATGAAAGCGCCCACCATGACCTGGAGCGGCAAGTCCGATTGGGTTACAGCAAAAGGTGGAGCGGAACTGACATTTCCGCAAGGAAAATCCACTGCCCAAACGTGTCGATTTACGCTGGATTTCTCTAATATTCAATTAGAGGGCGGAGTGAACTCTTCACTCAGTCCCCTGTAGTCATAAAAACGCGAAATCTGCGTCATTTCGACGGATCTTTTCATGATCGCAGCTCCCTGGAACCTGATTTTAATCGTGGCAGGTGGATTGGCCTGTCTTTTGGCCTTGGGTGGGGGTGTGGTTTATCTTCGCTTCAGCCAGCGCAATGCCTCCTGGTACTACAATAAAGGCATTGATTATTATCAAAACAACAATTTAACCCGGGCCATTGACTGTTTTACCCGGGCAACCGCCCTGCAACCGGACTTTGCCGAGGCCCACTACAACCTGGGCCTGATTTATCAGCAGCAGGAAAACCCTGCCAATGCCAAGCAATGTTTTGAAAGTGTGCTGGACATTACAGCCGATGATTTGGAAGCGCTTTACAACCTGGCCTTAATCGAATACGAAGACGGCGCTTATCCCCAAGCGGAGGCGTTGCTCCGCAAGGCCCTTGAAATCGCCCCGGAGGACGCGGATTGCCATTACATACTGGGTCTGGTTTACGAGGCTGACAAAAAGTTGACCGAGGCCATGGAGGCGTTCCAAAAAGCCACGGATTACGACGCGACCAATATCAATGCGTTCCTCTTTCTGGGCAAGTTACAGGATCAGGCCGTTCAATTGACGGAAGCCATTCAAAGTTTTAAAAAAGTGCTGGAACTGGACCCCAACAATCTGGAGGCCAATTACGACCTCTCCATCTCTCTGGCCAAGAAGGGGGATTGGGAAGGGACCATTCAGTACAGCCAGAAAGCCATTCAAATCGATCCGAATTACGCCAAGGCTTATAACCAGTTGGGTTTGGCCCACTACTGCCAGGAAGAAATGCCGGACGCCATTGGGTTCTACCAAAAGGCCATCGAGATCGACCCGGCCTACGGCAATGCCTACAACAACCTGGGCTACGCCTACCAGAAAACGGGTCGGTATGCCGAGGCCATTGAAATGTTTGAACAGTACCTGAAAATCGGTACCGATGCGGAAGAAGAACTGGAGATACGAGAGCATATCGACCTGCTCAAGAAAAAAATGCTGGAGTAAAACCGCCACTCTGGCTCGGGTTATCGCTGCCCGAACACGGGTTCCAGTTGCAGGGCCACTCCGGAAATTTCCGTATCCAGAAAGGCCACTTTCTTCAGGGGGCCCGCCCCTTGCTTTTCAATCAGCTTGGGGGTTGTCGGACTGGCCATTTTAATCAGTTGCTTGATTTCCTCATAAAGCTGGGTGGCGTTATCGGCATATAAAACCAGCGGGGTGGCCAGAGAACGCATAAACACCAGCACACAAACCTGCAGGTTGGGCGGTAACGATGATGATGGGCTGGCGGACATCGGCCTTTCTCACTTTCACTTTTCCCGACGGTATTTATTTATATATTTATATATAAAGGTTGAACCCCAGAAGCGCAACCACCACGCAACCCAAACCCTGAAAATGGCCAATAAAAAATGGCATAGGCTGGAATCGAACCAGCGACACCGCGGGTATGAACCGCGTGCTCTAGCCATCTGAGCTACTATGCCATGGGTGATTATTATGGGTTGAATGGAGGGTGCTTGTCAACCAAGGGGGCCGCTATAATAACCATATTGTTAATATAGACCCCCAGGAAACATGAGCAGCCCCAAGGAAGATCCCGGACTCGATCCGGCGAACCGTTGGTATGACAATGATCCGGTGCTGAAACGGGCACTGGGACAATTGCATCAGGCCACCGATAAGCAACAGGCCCAGGTGGCCCTGAATATTATTAAAATTGTGGTGGAGCATCAACTGGAAGACCAAAGCCTGAAGGACCACAGCAGTGTGGCCATCGAGGACCTGGACAGTGCCTTGCCCTATCGGCGCTCCTGGGACGATCACCGTCAGCACCGCCGTTGGTATGACATGCACGAGACCTTGAGTTCGGCCATTCAGCTTCTGGGAGACTGCCCCGAGGACTTACAGGCCAAAATCATCCCTTCCATTGCTAAAATGATTGAAAAGACCCTTCAGTCCGGGCCATAAGCCCAAAATGAGAAGCCGCTTGCTTGTTATTGCTCGTGGAAAAAGCCGCCGCCGCACACAATTTCCACAACCTTCAATAAAAAACGGCGGGGGGCGTCGGCCTGATGAAAGTAGATTTCTTCCCCGGATAAGTGCTTCATGCTCATCACCGCTGGGGCGGTGGGATCGGCCGGGATATATAAAGAAGCGATTTCCTGATGAATCAATTCCGAAAAGGAGGCGGCGTGCAAGTTGCTGCGGGTGTCCAGGAAATCCCCATTCAGGGCGATAATACGCCCGGTGAAAACCGGCGGGCGTCCCGGTCGATTTAAGGCCAGTGGCTTGGTATTGCCCCGTGTGGTAAAGCTGATGGCGTGCCACAGAATTTGCAGGATGCCCACGGAGCGATCCGGATCCATTTGGGAGCGGATTCTCGGGAGCTGGGCTTCTTTTCCTTCCAGATGACGGGCTTCAAAAGCGGATTGGAAGCATTCCACAAAGTTTTCCATGTCCTGCAACAGGTAGTCAAAGACCTGATGGGTGTTTCGCATGGCCGCTTCATGCTCGCTCAACTGCTTTTGCATGTGGGCGGCCAGCATGTCCACTTTCTGCTGGATGGCCTTAACCGCGTTGGGTTCATAAA
Source organism: Vampirovibrio chlorellavorus (assembly GCF_003149375.1). Taxonomy (NCBI): domain Bacteria; kingdom Bacillati; phylum Candidatus Melainabacteria; class Vampirovibriophyceae; order Vampirovibrionales; family Vampirovibrionaceae; genus Vampirovibrio; species Vampirovibrio chlorellavorus. The sequence continues at coordinate 175,667 of NZ_QFWH01000001.1, read as the reverse complement.
ACACGCTACCCGGCCATACATCGGCCACTTTGCGAGGCAAAGGGCCACCCTGCAGCGATTGATCTTGTAAATTTGCCATAAAACGCTAACCACGCCTCTATTCTGGAACGCAAGGAGCCACGCCGGGGATCTCCTTAAGAGCGAATGTCCACTATTTTAAATGAATTGGGGCATATTGTTGCCGTGTTTTTCTTAAACTTTGGCCGGTACTTTATCCGGGGTGACCTTGCGGCGACCAATACTGACGTAGTGGTAACCCAGATTCTTCATCCGCTCCGGATTGAAAAGGTTTCGGCCATCCACGATCAGGCGGCAGTCGCTTTCCTGGCGCAAGCGCAGGAAGTTGACGTAGGCGAACTCGTCCCACTCGGTCAGGATGGCGATGGCGTCGGCGCCTTGGGCCGCTTCGTAAGCGGATTGACAATAAGTGACATCGGGAAGCAGTTCCTTGGCGGGCTCCATGGCCAGCGGATCGTAGGCCCGGATTTTGGCTCCTCGTTTTTCCAGCCCTCGCACAATGGTTAAGCTGGGGGTGTCTCGCAGGTCATCGGTATCCGGGCGGTAGGCAATGCCCCAAATGGCAATGGTTTTGCCAGACAGGTTCTTGCCCAGGGCCTCGTCAATCTTCTCGATAAAGCTGATGCGCTGATAGCGGTTGATGATGTCCACCTGCTTCAGCAGATCCAGGTTCAAATGGTACTCTTCGGCGATATTAATGAGAGAGTTGAGATCTTTGGGGAAAAAGATACCGCCGTAGCCAATACCGGCGTTCAGGTACTCTTGCCCGATGCGGCGATCCAGGCCCAGACCCCGGGCCACGCTGGTGATGTCGGCCCCGGTTTTCTCACAAATTTGGGCAATGGAGTTGATAAAGGAGATTTTGGTGGCCAAAAAGGCGTTGGTGGCGTGCTTGATCAACTCGGCGCTGTTGGTATCGGTCATGAGGATGGGGGCATTCAGGGGGCGATAGATTTCCACAATGGTATCGATGGCCCGCTTGCTTTCGGCCCCCACAATAATACGATCGGGGTGCATAAAGTCGTTGACCGCATGGCCTTCCCGCAGGAACTGGGGCACGGCGGCAATGTCAAACTCAATGCCCTCGGGCACCTGCTCCTGTAAGAGGGATTGCAGCCACTCCCCGGTTTTAATGGGCAGGGTGCTTTTCTCGATAATCAGGCGATAGCCGTCGATGCCTTCGGCAATGCTTTTCACCGCCGCCGTCAGGGCGCTGAAATCCGGCTTGCCAGAGGGCAGCAGCGGGGTGCCGATGCACAGGAAAATCACTTCGGAGTTGCGGACGGCTTGCACGATATCGGTGGTAAATTCCAGGCGGCCTTCTTCCCGGTTCCCCCGGATTAAGGGCTCCAGTGCTTCTTCATAGAAGTGGACTTTGCCTTGCTGGAGATCCCGCATGCGGCCTTCTTTCAGATCGGCGCAAACCACCTGATGACCCATTTCAGCCAGACACGTTCCGGTTACGGTTCCCACATAGCCCGACCCAATCACGGCGATTTTCACTGGCCAACCCTCGCTTTCCTACAAGTATCACGTGAACTCTCTCACTCTACTTTACCATAAAACTAGACGCTTCAAGGGGTTTGAGCCCAAAAATACTGGTGTAATCAAGACACCAAGCCCTTTCGGGCCATTGGGGTCATCCATTGGGAGGAAATCCCCGCCGGTCGCTATCAAGTTTTGACCCGACCCCACCGAAAGCAAAATCAACAACCCTGCCAAACACTGTCGCCAAGGAATGGCGATGGCGGAAACGTTAAGGAGAACGTGCCGTATGTCTTTAGTGCCCAATACTAATATTACCTCGCTGATTGCCCAGCGTCGGCTGGGGACCAATTCCACCAAGCTCAAGCAGTCGCTGGAGCGCCTTTCCTCGGGGTATCGCATCAACCGGGCCGCCGATGACGCAGCCGGGCTGACCATTTCCGAAAATCTGATGAGTTCCATCCGGCGGATGAATCAGGCCTCTCGCAATACCCAGGACGGCATCAGCGTGTTGCAAACCGCGGAAGGCTCTCTGGGTATTATCGGGGATAACCTGCAACGGGTGCGTGAATTGACCATTCAGGCGGCCAACGATACCAACGACGCGGTTGCCCGGCAATCCATCAGCAACGAGATCAAGTCATTGCTCAGCGACATCGATCGCATCGCCGCAGCGACCAACCTCAATGGCATTAACCTGCTGGACGGCTCAACCACCAGCGCGCCGGTTCAGATTGGGCCCAATTCGGATGCGGCCACCAATGTTCTGGATATCAGTTCGGCCCTGACCGATGCCAGTTCCGATGGATTGGGCATTGTGGGTTCAGCGCCAGCCACCTTCCTGAGTATTGCGGCCATTGATTTAAGCTCCAGTGCGGCGGCGACCAGCTTTCTGACCGATGTGGACGCTGCCCTGAGCGCGCTCAACGTCCAGCGGGCCAGAGTCGGCTCGTTTCAAAACAATCTGGAAAGCGTAAGCAGCAACCTGGAGCAAGGGGTGGAAAACTTTTCCGCTTCCAACTCCCGCATTCGAGACGTAGACATTGCCGCGGAGACGGCCCAGATGACCCAGTCGCAAATCCTGACCGAGGCGGCCACCACGGTGCTGTCGCAAACCAACCAGCTCCCCCGACTCATTCTCAGCCTGCTGCAGCGGCAATAAAGCCCCGTTCCGGTTTAAGCCACTGAATTTTTACTATCCCCAACCTGTTTGGATTATTTTGTGTTGCCCTTTCAACCAAGGAGACCCTGACTATGCCCAAAAGCCCGATCACGTTTATGCCGGATAGCGCCATACAACAAATTAACAGCCTGGGAGGGCCTGCCCTGCCCACGGGTGTTTCCAGCCAGACTTTAAAGGTAATCATGGAGAATCGGGCTGCCTCTGAGGCGGCGCTCTCCAGTTGCCGGGTGGCGCTGGCCATGGCCGGTCGAAAACGAACCTGAGCCATTCTGTTTCATTTAAACTGGTGCTTAAAGCCCCGCTGTTTACCAGGCGGGGCTTTGGCGTTTTGTGTTTGCGGGGGGCGATGTCAAGAAATGTAACGGTTTGCCTGTAAACCCTTCAGCCAGTCAGCAAGGTTGCCGATAGCCATTAGTGGATAAAAACAATTTCATCAAGCCCGGATAACGCTACCGACAGCCGTGATTCCAAATCAGCGTATTGAAGCGCAGGCACCCGCCAAAGGGTGGTAATGCAGGCGGAATCCTCCGGCCCCGTTTTATCCGGCTCAGGGTTATCAGGGATACAGGGAACACCAGATACCTTCTAACATTGAACATTTGTTGTTCACATCATCAAGGCTGGGAATTTGGCCTGCTCTGGTTTTCCCGCCCTGTTCGCCCTGGTTTTTGTGATTCGTTCATCAGCAGGTACGTTCATCAGGCAAGCATCGGGCTATCGCACTCTCAGGACGGGGGTGCCGGGTTCTAACACAGCCCATACAATGTAAGGAGACGTGGTATGCAACAACAGCCGAGTCCTCAGTCCCGTTCTAATCAGGCTGGTCCCTTTACGACTGCCCTCCATCACGGCGCATTTAGCAGTTGGAAGCAGCAGTCGGGTCTGCCGCACAGCGACAGTCAGGCGCAAGTGACCCAGGAGAATCAGCGCAGCCAGCAGATTTCACTTCATCTGGCCGATGTTGCCGCCAAGGCAGCGCTTCGGGCCAATCGCTCACCGTATAGTTCCGCCTAGGCTTGTCTGATCAGGACAAACCGTTTAGCAGGAACAGCAACCCCAACAGTGAGCAGGAGGAACCCGCCTTATGGCCATTACCTTGAATAGCAATGCCTTGGAATTAAACATTGCCCGATACATGAACCTGACCAACAATCGGTTGAACAAAAGTCTGGAGCGGTTGTCATCGGGCTATAAACTGAACCGGGCCGCCGATGGCGCTGCCCAGATGATGCTGGCTGAAACCATGAAAACCCAGATCCGGGGGTATGACGCGGCCACCACCAACCTGCAACAGGGCTTAAGCATGGTGGAAACCGCCGACAGCGCCTTGCAGCAAATTAACGAGCATTTGCAAAACATCCGGGAAATTGCCGTGGCGGCGGCCAATGGTACCAATAGTTCCGCCCAGTACACGGCTTATCAGGCCAGTTTAACGGCGGAACTGGCGGCCATCAATAGCATTGCCTCCGGTTCCACCTACGGCGATTTTAACTTGCTGGATGGCTCGATCTCCGGGGGTTCCGCCTTTAACATCCAAGCGGGGCCCAATAGTGGGGACACTATTGATATCAAAACCGCCTTTAGCAATAACACCACAGGGGCCAGTGGTCTGAACATCACCCAAACCACCCTGTCCACCACGGCCAACGCCACCACCCTGTTGGGACAGGTGGATACGGCCATTAATACCCTGACCAGCAACCTGGCCACCATCGGCGGCTTTCAAAACCGGCTGAGTGATCGAATGGATTACCTGAGCATCGCCAAAACCAATGTTTCGGCCTCGCTGTCCTCCATCCGGGATACCGATGTGGCCGCGGAGTCCTCGAATTTGGCCCGATTGCAAATCCTGCAACAGGCCGGGGCCTACGCGCTGGCACGGGTCAATACCTTCCCCAACATTGCCCTGTCGCTTCTCTCGGGATAATCGGGCTTTAGACTGGCTGTTTCTTTCTTGGCCGCCGTTGGTCTTTATTGGGCCAGCGGCGGTTTATTGGTAACTTAAGTATGAGGATCGTCCGGGGCTTCGATCTCTTCCGGCACCACGGGCAGGTTTTGATAGGTCACCAGGGTGATCAGGGTGTCGGCATCCACTGGCTGATCGTAGGTTTGGGACAAAAACTGTCGCAACGCTTCTTGCGTTGTTAAAGTGGACTTTAACCGCTGAAAATCCTCAGCGGTCAGATCTTTCAGGGCGCACTGGCGCAAATCGCCCACCACCTTGGCCTTGCGAATTTTCTTGTGATTCACCCGAATGTCCACCACCTCATCCGGCACCCAATAGCGATTTTCGTAGTACAAGCTGCCCAAACGGCAGGCCATGCGCAAGGCGTCGCAATCCTCGGCGATCACTTCCTCCCGAAAGACCAGGGGCCAATTAATTGCTTTTGCCATGCGCTCAATACCTCACCGCTCAACCGATTCTCAGGCTTCCCTGCTTTTTCACCACGGGGTAGAAATAGAGCAAGGGCTTCCCTGTTCATAATACTTGAAGAAAGTACAGAAAAGTTTAAATGGTAACAATGCGATCGATCCTACTTGATCCCGCTGTCCACCGCTCTTTTTCCGTCCTGCTTGGATCCATTGTAGTATATTTGCCGCTTGAGATCGCCTGAGGAGATCTCTATGCTGAATACACGGTAGTTTTGTGGATGAAGAGACGCTGGGACGCAAGCCCAGACGTTACTTGAGTTGTGCTGAGTATGAAAAAAAGTCAAAAAACACGCATTCGATCGTTGACGTCTCCCTGGATGTTGCAAGAAGGTCAGAGCCTGAGTCGAAATCAGGCCATTGCCCAGGTGCAAGACCAGTTGGCCCTGTCGGACGTCCATCCTCAGGCCCTACGCCTGATTGAGCTTTTCAACATCGAGCCGGAAGAACTCTCGGAAGCCGGATTGTCCTATGAGTCGCTCAAAGCCCTGGAACGCCACGCCCTGTTCATCTAGCCTTTGCGTTTGAAAACGAATCAAAACCAGTGCAAATCGGTGAGCAGGCTGCCCTATCCTGTTTTTAACTGTTTGAGTACAGCGTGTTCAAAGAAATCATTAGAACAGCCAAGGGCTTCTTCCCCTCTGTTTGCGCTGAACGAGTTTTAAAAATAGGATAGGGCAGCCTGCTCACCCATCACGATAGGGCTATTCCTTCACCCCGCCGGACAGTAAACCCTGCATAAACTGCTTTTGTCCCATCAGGAAAACTGCAATCACTGGCAGAATCGACAAGGTGGCCGCCGCCATCAGCACCGTCCAGTCGGTGGTATCCCGAAAACTGCCCTTCAGGGTGGCAATGCCCACGGGCAGGGTGCGCATGCTCTCCGAATTGGTCACAATCAAGGGCCACATAAAGCTGTTCCAGGTGTTGATAAACACAAAAATGGCCAAAGCGGCCAACGCCGGGGTGGCCAAGGGCAGGGCAATCCGCCAGAAAATCTGCCAGGGGTTGCAGCCATCCATACGGGCGGCCTCCTCCAGCTCCCTGGGCAGGCCATTGAACCACTGGCGCAGCATAAACACCCCAAAGGCCCCGAACAGCCCCGGCACGATCAGAGCGGCATAGCTATCCAGCCAGTGAAAGGTCTTCATCAGGAAGAACAGGGGCACAATGTTCACCTGGGGAGGCACCATCATGGTCATCAAAAACACGAAAAACAGCTTGTTTTTATGTGGGAACTGCAAGCGGGAGAAGGCGTAAGCGGCCATGGCCGAAAACAGGACATGCCCCACCGTGGTTACCACACTGACCAATACGCTATTGAAAAAGTACAAGGCCATGGGGGCTTGCTGAAACAGCCGCCCGTAATTCTCCCAATGCCAGCGGCTGGGCCACAGTCGGGGCGGCATCTGGAACACTTCATCCGGCCCCACCAAAGACGTAATGACCATGACCCAAAAGGGTAGCAGCATCAGCACCGCTCCGGTGGCCATCAGCAGCATGATTCCGGCGTTTTTCCAGCGGACGCTCTGCATCATGCCGTTTCATCCTCATACATCACCCATCGCTTGCGCAATTGCCATTGCAGCAGGGTTAAAGCCAGAATGGTCATAAACAGAATATAGGCAATGGCTGAGGCTGGGCCAATTTTGTAGAATTCGAAGGCGTTTTTGAACATCCAGTACACCAGCAGTTCGGTGCTATGCTCCGGTCCCCCTTGGGTCAGCAGATACACCGAATCGAAGGCCTGAAAGCCGTTGATTAGGGTCATAATGCCCACGAAAAACAGGGTGGGGGTAATCATGGGCAGGGTCACCCGCCAAAAGGTTTGCCAGCCGGTGGCCCCATCCAGATGAGCCGACTCGTACAAGGACGGGGGCACCGTTTGCAGCCCGGCTAGAAAAATAACCATGTTGTAGCCAATGTCTTTCCACACCCGTAAAATCATGACCGCCCACAAAGCGGTTTTGGGGTCATACAGCCAGGGAATGGACTTATCAATCAGGTGAGCCTGCTGCAACAGCCAGTTAAACAGCCCGTAGGAGGGATCGTACAGCCAGCCCCACACCAGCGACACGCTGACCATGGGGGTAATAAAGGGCAGAAAATAAGCCGCCCGGAAGAAACTCTGTCCCCGGAGGGCCCGGTTGAGCCATACGGCTAGCCACAAGCTCAGTACCAGCTCCAGAGCGCCGGAGACCAGCACAAAGATCCAGGTGGTGCCAAAGGAACGCCAGAACAGGGGATCGTTCAGCACTGCCGTGTAATTTTGCACACCCACAAATTGGGGCACGCCCAGCAGGTTCCAGTAGGAAAAGCTCAGTCCCAGCGAAGCCAGAATGGGGAGATAAGTAAAAATCAGCAGGCCCAGTAAACAGGGGGCCAAAAACAGCCAGGCCCAGCGACGCTCCTGTAACTCGTGGGGTTTCACGGGCTCACCTCCAACAAAGCGTCCAGCTTGGGTTTTACGGCGGCCATGGCCATGGCAGGATCTTGCTGGCCATCCCAGACGGGTTCCAAGGCCAGACCCAGTTCTTCGGCCACTTCATTCCAGCGGGGTGGGGTATGGGTGGGAACCCCCTCGGGGATCACATCCAGAAAGGCCTGCCCGTGGGCCGGCGCCTGATGGGGGGATAAAAACGCCGCCGAGGTGGCCACATCGGGCCGAGCCGGAACAATCAGGCCACTTTCGGTCACCGTGCGTACCGCTTCCCGGCTGAGTAAATAGCGAATCAAGGCAAAACTTTCCGTGGGGTGCTGGCTTTTGGCGGCAATGGCGTAGCCGGAGGCGTCGATGCCCACCCTGGACTGCCCACTGGGGCCGACGGGCAAGGGCACCACGTCCCAGCGGAATTTGGCCTGCTCCCGAAATACAGGGACACTCCATCGTCCACTGACCAGCATGGCCACTTTTTGCTGGAGAAAGAGCTGACTCATGCTGGTGCCGCCACTTTCCACTTTTTTGGGGGCCACATGCCATTTATGGCGCAAATCGGCGTAAAAGCGCAGTCCCTCAACCGCTTTGGCTTGATTCAGGGTAAAGCGGCGCAAATCCGGGCTGAATAAATCCCCCCCGGCACTCCACACAAAGGGCAGCCAGAACAACGGCGGGGTGCTGTAAAAAGAAACGCCAAACTGATCCGGGTCGCCGTCGTTGTTGGCGTCTACGGTCAAGCGATCGGCTATTTCCCGAAATTGCTCCCAGGTCCAGCCCGCCCGGGGTTCCGCCAGACCGGCCTGCCTGAATAAATCCCGGTTATAGAAGATCACCACATTGGAAATGTCTCGGGGCAGAGCGCCCAGAATCCTCTGGCCGTTGGGCAGCCGCCAGCGGAAGGCTTTGAGGGCTTGGGGGTAGAATTGGGCTTCTGATAACGCCTCAGAGGGCCCATTAGAGACCCTGTCAGAGTTCTCGTCAGAGGCGCCGGTGTTTTTGGCTCCGGGCGCCAAATAGGGGCGCAAATCCCGAAAAATGCCCTGAGAGGCGTAAATGGGGAAACTGAGGCTGTTGGTAAAAATGACATCGGGGGCCATGTCGCCCGCCACCAGAATGTGCAGCTTTTGGTAGTAATTTTCGGGGATGTGCAGCAATTGCACCCGTATTTGAGGATGGCTGCGCTCAAAATCCCGCAGTAGCGATTTCAGAACGGCCACCTCCTGAGCGCTTCCCCAGGTGGAGAGCTGAATCTGGACGGATCTGGCAGTGGGACGGGTCTGACAACCCACCAGCCCCGCCACTATCAGGCCAAGCGCCGCAAGCCCCAAAGTCTGCTTGCTTAGCCGCTTTGTAGCATCCTTGAATTTTTGTAAACTTTGGCCCATACACGCCCTATCCGGATCAATTCAAGGGGAAGCCCCTTTTTATAAGTATAGTTGTTACTAGCAAAGCCGTTCAAAGGGAATTTTTTAGGACTACCACCATGACCCTCCATCCTCAGCTTTCCCAAGTATTGGAACTGTATGACCCCCAACGGCTCAACGCCATCCTGCTTTGGCTGAACTCGGAATTCAAGGATATGTTAACCGGCCCAGAGAGCGATATCATCACTATGAACCAAAAAAGCGCCGTTCCGCCTGAACTGCCGCTGGATGATCTGGTACAGTTCTCCATTTTAAATGAATTTGGCATTGGCTTTGGTGAAAAAGCCGTTTTTCCCTGGTTGGCTCAGGAAGTCCGCCAAAAAGTGATTCATTCCGCGCCATAAAATCAGCCAAGACAGACTTCTTCACAACACGGTTGTACCTGTCTGACAGGTCTGACCGGGTACAGAGCGGCTTAAGACCGGGGTTAAGACTTGCACGCCGGGCAGCTTTTCAGCGATTCAAGAGCGCCAATCCTGACAAGCGTCATTCAGCTCTGGGCAGGCCATCCTAGGAAGTGACCTCGGTGATGCCCTTGGCCCGCTTGACCCAGTCGTTGATTTCCACCTGACGGCCCCGAGCGATGGCTAAATTCCAGGGTTTCACGTCTTTGGTGATCACCGATCCGGCGGCCACGCTGGCATTCTCGCCTACGCTGACCGGGGCCACCAACACGGAATTGCTGCCCACCTTGGCCCCGTGGGCAATGATGGTGCGTTCCTTGATATCGCGCACCGGGTCGTAGTTGGCCGTAATGGTGCCCGCCCCGATGTTCACGTCGCTGCCCAGCTCCGCGTCCCCCAGATAGGCCAGGTGGGCGGCGTTGGTATGGTGATCGATACGAGTCTTCTTCACTTCCACAAAGTTGCCGATGTTGACGTGATGGCTGATGTCCACCCCATCCCGCAGTTGGGCGAAAGGGCCCACGTTGGTAAAGGCCCCAATGCGACTATCTCGCACCACCGATTGCATGATTTTCACATCATCCGCCACTTCCACCGACCCGCTCATGGTGGTGTGCGGCCCAATCAGGCAACGTTTGCCAATGGTGATATCGCCCTGAAGATAGCAGCCGGGTAATACGGTGGAATCGGCTCCAATACGGACTTCCGGGGCAATAAAGGTGGAGGCCGGGTGCAGAATGGTGACCCCTTCCGCCATCAGTCGGTTCAGGGTGCGGGTGTTCAGGACGGCGTGGCATTGGGCCAGGTCAGCCCGGGCGTTGACGCCCAGCACTTCATCCGGGTCATCCAGATGGGACAAGCCCACCCGGTAGCCAGCTTGTACGGCCAGGGCAATCACATCGGTCAAATAAAACTCGCCCTGGGCGTTGTCGCTGGACAGTTGCTCCAGCAAGGGCGATATTTTGGCCCAGTTCAGACAGTAGACCCCGGTATTAATGGTTTGAACCTGCTTCTCCGCTTCACTGGCGTCTTTTTGCTCCACCACCCGCAAAATGGAGTGGCCTTCGGTAATTACCCGCCCGTAGCCAAAGGGATTGGCCAGAGTGGCCACCAGCACCGTCAAATCATTTTGGGCACTCTGATGGGTTTCCAAGAGGGTAGCCAGGGTCTCCGTGGTCAGCAAGGGCACATCTCCGGAGAGGATCAGCACATTGCCGCTGAAGTTTTGCCAGTCTGCCAGCTTTTGACGGACCTGTAACAGGGCGTGCCCGGTGCCCAACTGGGGTTCCTGTACCACGGTGCGAATGGCGAAGGGGGAGTCATAGGCATCCAGCGCCTGAGTGACTTGCTCCCGGCCATGGCCAATGATCACGCAGGCCTCTGAGGCCTGAAGTCCGCCCAGTGTATCCAGCACCCGCATCAGCAAGGGCTTGCCAAACAGGGGGTGCAAGACCTTGGGCAGCTCACTCTTCAGGCGAGTCCCTTTGCCTGCGGCTAAAATTACTGCCTTAAAGGAATTGTGTGGCATAAACCATCTCTCCTGAGGTTCTGAATTCCTCATGAACTTAACTCTGATGCACTCTTGAATGCGGCCAGTACCCAGCCAACTTTTGGTCTGAGCCTAGAGCAGGGTATCGGACAAAAGCTCCGCCTCGTCCGCATCGGTCAACAGATCCAGGTTGCCCGGCTTGCGGGCACTGCCTTTGACCCGGGTGGGCCGAAAAATGCCTTTGGCGGATTGCTGCACAAAAGTCACCAGCTCGGTAATGGCCGGATCGGGTTCAATTTCAGCGTGAATGGCTTCAATGGCCTGTTTGTAATTCAGGTTGGCAAAAAACAACAGCTTAAAGGCCCGTTTCAGGCGGGTGCGACTGGCCAGATCAAAGCCGCGCCGCTTTAAACCGACCTTGTTGATTCCGGCCACCACCGCCGGGCGGCCATCCAGCGTGGCAAAGGGAGGCAAGTCCATTCGGGTGGCGCTCAGTCCGGCCACAATGGCCAGTTTGCCGATCTTGACGAACTGGTGAATGGCGCAACTGCCACCGATAAAGGCAAAATCCCCGATTTCCACGTGCCCGCCCAATTGCACGGCGTTGGCCAAAATCACTTCATCGCCCAAAATACAGTTATGGGCCACGTGGGCATAAGCCATCAGCAGGGCTTTATCGCCAATCACTGTTTCGTTGCCTTCGCCGGTGGAGCGATTGACCGTAACGCATTCCCGAATAATGCTGCCCTGCCCGATGCGCACATAGGAGGGCTCTCCCTTGAACTTGAAATCCTGGGGATGACCGCCCAGAACAGCACCGGATGACACCTGGCAGTCTGCGCCCAGTTTTACATATTCCTGCAGAACCGCATGGGCATCGAGTCGGGTGCGATCGCCTACCACGCAATGCGGCCCCACAATGGCGTATGGGCCAACCTGAACCTGATCTCCCAGTTGGGCGGTGGGATCAATAATGGCGGTGGGATGAATCAGCATGGTTTCAGCCTCGATCTTTCTTGAGCGTAACCCGTTAAGCGGTTGGCGTGGACTCCCGATCTACCAGAGAGCAAATGATCTCGGCCTCTACGGCCAATTCTCCGTCCACGTATGCCTTGCAGGACATTTTGCCAATGGGCAGCCGCAGCTTTAGTATTTCGCACTCCATGTCAAAGCGATCGCCGGGGGTGACCATGCGGCGGAAGCGCACGTCGTTCATGCCGGCAAACACGGCCAGCTTCCCTTGCGCGCCGGGAATGGTATCCAGCAGCAGGACACCCATTTGGGCCAGGGCTTCCAGTTGTAAAACACCGGGCATGATGGGATCGCCGGGGAAATGCCCCTGAAAAAAGGGCTCGTTGATGGTGACGTTTTTGTAGCCCTTGATGCGTTTGCCCGGTTCCAGCTCAGTGACCCGATCCACCAGAATAAAGGGATAGCGGTGAGGCAGGATGCTCATAATGTCCCGAATACGCCGGGGGGACGGCAAGGCTTCTTGCCCGTTTGCTAGATCTTGGCTTGCTTTGGTGTTCGGTTTTTCATTCATTACCAGGCTTCCCACGTCAAAAACAGGCTCCATATCATCACTTGGGGAGCATTATAACCAAAGGGCTCTCAAATGAAAACGAAGCGGCACGGTTAGTCTGACAAACGCAAGGCGTTTCGTAATTTTTGGGCAAAGGGCACATGGCTGCTGTGTCCGGCGTTGAGGGCAAACACGTGGGCTTTGATGGCCAACGGATTGACGCCCATCAGGCTGAGATCGCCGATCAGATCCAGAGCTTTGTGATAAATGGGCTCGTCCTCATGCCGCAATGCCCGACTGTACCCGCCTTCTTCAAAGAGTCCCAGGGAATTTTCCAGGCTGGCCCCCAGGGCCAGGCCCCGTGCTTGCAGGGCGGGTAATTCACTGACATAGCCAAAGGTGCAGGCGGTGGAAATCAGGGCCGGGTTATCCGTCTGACTGTCCCAGCGCACCCAGCGGCTTTTTAAATCCGGGTGATCAAAGTCCACGCTGTAGCTGATTTTAAAATGCGTATCCGGCACGGCATAGAGGGCGATATCATCGTTATGACGGTAAAAAACCGCCTGATTCAGGGCAAGGCTGGGCGCTGGGAGCCGTAAGTCAAAGTGGGTGGCAAACACCTTCAGCCAATCCTGAGCGCTACCGTCCAGAATGGGCATCTCCGGGGCCCCGGAGACGGACACTTTCAAGTCAGACAGGCCTGCCAAAGCGGCGGCGCACAGAAAATGCTCCACGATGGATAGAACCGGGGATAATACTGGCCCGTTCCGGCTGGCCAACGTGACCCCCCGATCGGTCTGTACCACCGACGTTAGCCGGGCTGGCACCGCAGCGCCACCTTCCAGATAGAACACAATCCCATGGCCGGGGTCAGCCAGTTGAATCCTGACATCCACGGGCTTGCCGGTAATCACCCCAAGGCCAGAAACAAGGACAGGCGTGTCAGTGGTCGAGGATATCATCGTTAGGCCTCAACCTTTTCTGGCTGAGAGCTGCCAGAGCCCTGTTCTTCCAGCTCAGTCAAGCGTTTCTTCAGGGTTTTGACCTCCTGGAACAGTTCCCGTAGCTTGCCCATGTACATGAGGGTCTGAAAAGTTTCCCGGCGGGGCATGGCCGGAATGCCCACCACCACTTCCTTGGGCTCAATGTCTCGCATCACGCCGGACTTGGCCATAATAATGGCGTCATCGCCTACCTTCAGGTGATCGGCCAGACCGGCTTGCCCGGCGATGACCACCCGGTCACCAATTTCGCAACTGCCGGAAATGCCCACCTGAGAGACGATCAGGCAGTTTTGCCCTACCACGTTGTTGTGGCCAATCATCACCAGGTTATCAATCTTGGTACCCTTCTTTATTAAAGTGGCGCCCAGATTGGAACGATCGATGGTGGCGCAGGCTCCCACTTCCACGTCATCTTCCAGAATGACCGTACCGATGGAGTTGATACGCAGCACTTCAGTATTTTGCCCGGAAATTTTGCCACCGGACTTGGCCGCTTCCACGCTGCCCGGCTCCGGGGTGACGTAGCTGAAGCCATCGGCCCCAATGCTGGCGTTGTGCTGTAAAATGACCCGTTTGCCTATCATGACCCGTTCACCCACCCGGGCGCCAGAATGCAAGACGCACCCGGCATCCAGCCGCGCTTCCGCGCCCACGGTGACATGCGGCATTAACACGCAATTGGGGCCTACTTGGGCTTTTTCGCCAATATAGGCAAAGGCCCCGATAGAGGCCGAAGGGTGAACCTGAGCCGATGCTTCAATCACCGCGGTGGGATGAACCCCCTGATAGGCGTGCAAGGGCTTCTCAAACACACTCAGCAACGTGGCCAGGGCAAAACGGGGACGCTCTACGGTGATATACCCTTCAAAAAGGCCTTCCGGCACTTCAATGTCCGCGGCCACCACGGCGGTTTTCACGGGGATGGGGCTATGGGGCAGTATTTTCAAAGCCCCGGCGTCCAGAATCAGTACCGCTTCGTCTGGGGAGGTGATCATTTTGGGGTGGGCCAGACTGGTAATGGCGATGGCCCCGTTGCCTTTGAGGCTGGCGCCGGGAGTGACAGAAGCCAAAGTTTCCAGGGTAACTGGTGGTACCGGCAAATGGTTGGGACGAGTGGTTTCCGACATTGAGAGACTCCTTGAGGCCCTGTGAACAAGGCAGGCCAGACAGCAAAAATTGGGCTTTTTGATTATACTGGGTGCATGCCTGCAACACCAGACCCCGCCCTGACCCAGCCCAGTCCCGCTGGGGAATCCCGGCCTCGGATCGCCATCATCGGCGGTGGGGCCGCTGGCTTTTTTGCGGCCATTAATACCGCTGAAAAGAATCCTGCTGCGGAGATCACCATTTTTGAAGCCGGACACAAGCCCTTGCAAAAGGTGCGCATTTCCGGCGGAGGGCGATGTAACCTGACCCATCACTGCTTTGATCCGGTTCGGCTGGTGGAGTTTTATCCCCGGGGGCAGCGGGAGCTGAAGTCACTGTTTGCCCGCTTTCAGCCCAAAGACACTGTGAAGTGGTTTGAGCAACGGGGCTTAAAGCTGAAAATCGAGCCGGACGGGCGCATGTTCCCCCGCTCGGACAGCTCCGGGGAGGTGCTGGAGCTGTTTCACGCCCTGGCCAAACGCCACGGCATTCGGATTTATAACCAAAGCCGTGTGGACAGCATTCAGAAAACGGAGAGGGGTTTTGAAATCCGCACGGCCCAGGCAAGTCATCGGTTTGATGTTTGCGTGCTGGCCACCGGCTACAGCCCGATTGGGTGGGAGCTGGCCAAGGGCTTGGGCCATACCATTCTGCCGCCTGTGCCATCGTTGTTTCCGTTCACGATTCAGGATGCGGTGTTAAAAGACCTGCAGGGGATTGCTTTGCCTGAGGCCAAGGGAAAACTGGTGGTGAAAGGCACTCACAAAACAGAGACTTTTATGGCGGAAGGCCCGGTGCTGATTACCCACACCGGTTTATCGGGCCCCCTGATTTACCGCTTATCCGCCTGGGGAGCCCGGGCCTTGGCCGAAAGCCGCTATCAGGCCAGCCTCACTCTGGATTGCCTGCCCGCCCAGTCCGAAGAGGCTTTGCGGGACACGCTACAGGAGCGGTTCTTGCGCACGGAGGGCAAGAAAAAACTGGGAAACATTTCTTTTTCGGCGCTGCCCAACCGGCTGTGGCAAGCCTTGTTGGTGGAAAGCGGTGCCCACGTGGAAGAAAAGGCGGAACTGATCGGCAAGAAAACGCTGAATCGGCTGGTGGAGAATATAAAGCGGCTACCTTTGCGGGTCAGCGGCAAAAGCCCTTCCAAGGAAGAATTTGTGAGTTGCGGCGGGGTGGCCCTGAAAGAAGTGGATTTTAAAACCCTGCAAAGCAAGCGTGTGCCGGGCCTGTACTTTGGTGGAGAGATTCTGGATATCGACGGTTTGACGGGGGGCTTTAACTTTCAGGCCTGCTGGAGTGCTGGCTGGGTGATATCCGAAGCGATGAAAGACGCTTAAACGGCGCAGTGCTTCCTGAGTGGCTGTTCTCCTAGCCAACCGCAGTTCTGGCACTTTAAAGTGAGGATTTCCCAATACTCCCGGGCGGAGGTAGTACCTTGAGCGGGACGTCCCACCAGAATTTGCCGGGGAGCCAGATCCCAAAACCCACAGTGGGGACAATCGTCATAGCGAACGACCATACAGCCTTCCTTCCTATATATCGTTGGTTGCAAGAGCGGACAGGGGGGTGTTTTTCCAAAAGCGGTCTGATGCACAGCGCTAACGCCAGTTTAAGTTAAGGATGAGTTTAAGGCTATTCCCCAATCAGCTATGGGATAGTGTATTGATTGCAGATATACGTGGCGTTGTGCGCTTTTGCCAAACCAATTAAAAAGAGGATTTCCCGTTTCCTGTCCCACAGGGTTGCCATGCGTTACCCTTTCCCCCATAATACAGGGTGACCAAACACACCGTGGCCAAGTTCAGATCGGTCAGGTGCAGCATCGGGATGTAGCGCAGCTTGGTAGCGCACTTCGTTCGGGACGAAGGGGTCGCAGGTTCGAATCCTGTCATCCCGAAATTTAAACCCCTGGCACTGTAAGTGTTAGGGGTTTAAGTTTTTGCATAGGTGGGTTGCATCTGCGACCCCGGAGTCCTTCCAAGCAGAAGGGGGTCCCCGCTGAGCCTGCGAGGCGGGGCAAGGTCGCAGGTTCGAATCCTGTCATCCCGAAATTTAAACCCCTGGCACTGTAAGTATTAGGGGTTTAAGTTTTTGCATAGGTGGGTTGCATCTGCGACCCCGGAGTCCTTCCAAACAGAAGGGGGCCCCTGCTGAGCCTGCGAGGCTGATCAGATTCTTGTTGCCTAGAGTTGCTGAGGAGGTCTTGCCGCAAGGCGGACGGTGGCTATCAAGTGTGCTTCCACACCGGCGGACGCTTTTCCTGAAAGGCCTGCATCCCCTCTTTTTGATCCGCTGTGGCAAAATTGAGGTAAAACAACTTGCGTTCGTAGTCCAGCCCCTCTTCCAGCGTGGTTTCAAAGGCTTTCAAAATGGCTTTCTTGGCCAGTTGAACCGCAACGGCAGGTTTTTCGGCGATGGTGTGGGCCATGGCTTTGGCCTCGGTCATTACCTGATCATCGGCCACCACTTTGTTAATCAGCCCCAGTTCCAGGGCTTCCGCGGCCTTAAAGGGCCGTCCGGTTAAAATCAATTCCATGGCTTTGGCTTTGCCCACCGCGCGGGTCAATCGCTGGGTGCCACCAGCCCCCGGGATGACGCCAATATTGATTTCCGGCTGGCCAAACTTGGCGTTTTCACCGGCAATAATCAAGTCGCACATCATGGCCACTTCACAGCCACCCCCTAAGGCGAAACCATTGACGGCGGCAACAATTGGTTTTTTGATGAGTCGGATGCGATCCCAGACCGCCAAATCATCCTGACTCAGCATCTCGATGGCAGAAGCCTGAGCCATCTGCTTGATATCGGCTCCGGCGGCAAATGCTTTTTCTCCCCCGCTCAGCACCATACAGCCAATGGTGGGGTCTGCGTCCAGTAGTTCCAAAACCTGTATGAGTTCCCGCATCAAGTCCCCATTCAGGGCATTCAGCGCCTCTGGGCGATGCAGTTGTACCAAACCCACCCGTTGTTCCCGTTCGACCCGCACGTACTGCGGGTTGCCAAAAATGTTATCCATAATGCTTAACCCCCCACTATGCTAGCGATTCCCTCACTAGTTATCGCTGCCCCGGGTCATCTCGAAAATGTCCCCACTGGGCGATTCCTTCCGAATCCGGTTGACGACTTCCGTGGGTGGAATGTCTTCGCCAGTCAGCATGCGGTGCAGGTTGCGAATAAAGCCACTGCCATACGCCAGGGCGCGAGAATCTTTTTTGTTGGTGACCAGCTCTATAATAGCGCTGTTTTCTGAAGTGCCATTCTCTTGCCCATCCTTGGCTGGCTGGTTTTGCTTGATGAACACATCCAGATTTTCGCCAAACAAGACTGTGGAGTCTTGTTTGAGCCGCTCTGCCTCCAATTGCCTGAGTACTTGTGGCTGAACGCCCGAAAATCGAAGAATGCGTTGTGATAACGGACTTAGAGGATCCATCGGGATTTCCTTTTTAAGTTTGCTCTCTCTATTGCGTAGATCAATATCTGAAACAGACTACGGGATCACTCGTAGATGGGGAAATTTGCAATCATTCCGTTACAATTGCCCCGTTCTGGCACCTGTTTTTTGCGTGTTTAAAACCTGAAAAGCCTTTTGAATTCTGTTTTCTCAGGTTTTTAGCCCTACCTCTTTTCGCACTTTGTTTCCATTTACGCTGTGCTGGATAACTTGGATCAAAATATCAACAGCGAGTCAGTGTTTTTTATCAATAAAAAAATGTTCATTAGAATACCCCTATATTTTACATTTAAAAACATTTAAGTCAAACCCACTGCATCTATTATAGGAGCGCTTGATCCGCTTGAGGGGTTTTGCGAAGGACTGTAACGATTCCGGTGGATCGATCCCGCTTTAAAGAAGGCTGGGAAACGCCGCCAACTGATCGATGAGCGCTTGGCAAAAGCGGGTCAGGTTTTCTGGGCTTACGCTGAGGGTCAGGTGAACCGGGGCGGGGTGCGCACTGGAGGGTGTGCCATCCAGTGCCTGCACACGGAGCGCGCATTGGCACCAGCCATTCGGCTGTCTGTCCATTTCTACCCTTAAAATCGGCTCCAGAAAGTCGGAACGAAACCGGGCGGATTCCCCCGATGCAAGGGGCTGGCTGGCGCTCAGCCAATCCTCAATCTCGTGTCGTAACAAAAAAGGTCCTTCAAAAGTGGTTCTGGTGCCGTTCTCCGCAACCGTGATGCGGCAAATCAGCCATTCGTCGTACCGGGAGCAGGGCAGTTGGTTGGTTTCCCACTGTAAAAGTTCCAATTGCAGCCCGGTTTGTCCATCCTCATCCATCAAGGGAGCCGGAGGCGGAAACTTGGGCCCTGCCTCGGAATTCTGTTCTGTATCAGAAGTGGAGGCGGCGATTGGCTTCAAGTCGCTCAGTGGAGAAGTCACATACAGTTGCTCTTTACGCACCAGCGCTTGGGTCAGCAGGCCTTCCCCAACCTTGCGTGCCCCGTGCCAGGCTTGTACCCGGCTGATGACTTTACGGGCCTTCACCCGGGTGACGGTGGAACAGACCCGAACCGTCGCCCCCACCGGGGTGGCCGCCACATGCTTTAAATCAATGTGATAGCCCACACTCTCCTCATCTGGCTCCAGATAAGGCACCACATGCTGGCGGGCGGCCCATTCCATGTGATTGAGCATACTGGCGGTGGCGTACAGCGGATGAATCACCTGTGCCCCGAACTGGGGGCGCATGGCGTCGGTCACCTGAATGGAAAATTCAAAGTGGTGGCCCACCTGCAAGCCCGGTCTCATTGGCGTGGTTTTCCCTGAGTACCGGGGCGGTTGGTGCGGCCTGGTTGCGGGGAGCGATAGGCTTCCGCCAGAACCGAGATGGGATGCCGCACTTGCATGGGTAAATGCTGCGCTTCAATGCCTTTTTGCAATTGCAGCATACAGCCCGGGTTCCCGGTGACCACGGTGCTGGCGCCATTGGTCTGGCATGCGGCGCTCAGATGGGCCATTTTCTCTTGCAAAATCTCCCCGCTCAGCTCTGGATGCTCCAGATTAAAAATACCGGCGCTGCCGCAGCAGGCTTCCATGTTTGTCAGGGGTACCAGTTCCACACCGGGCACTTGGGCCAGCAGATCCAGGGGCTCCTGTTTGACTTTTTGCACATGATACAGATGGCAGGCGGCGTGATAGGTGATTTTCTCGTGCAACCCGTAATTCTTGAACGGAGCTAGCGGCTTTTGGGCCAGCAGAGCCATCACATCAATCAATTTTTCGGAAAATTCCGCGGCTTGGGGGGCAATACTGGAATCGCCGGCCAGCAGCTTGCCGTAATCCTTCATGGTCGAGCCACAACCCGCCGAATTGACCACAATCCAGCGGGGCTGAATGCGCAGGGTTTTGGTAATCAGGTCTTTGGCCCGCTCCCGGGTGATGTCGGTCTCTCCGGCATGGTGGGCCAATGCCCCGCAACAGTCCTGCTCCGGAATGACCACCCAGTAGCCGTTGGCGGCCAGCGCCTCTATGGTGTCCCAATGCACCGGGTTGTAAAAAATGTCCATCACGCAGCCAGTCAGCAGGGCCACGGTTTCCCCGGTGGAATCGCCAAAGCCCATGCCGGGGGTCAGGGCTTTTCGGGCTGGAATATCAGGCAGCAAGCCTTCCTGATGGGCCAGGGTTGGGGCTATCTTCAGCAAGCCCAATACCCGAACCAGCCATTGCAAGCCACTGCGCTGATAAATCCTCAAGAATCGCCCACCCCAAACCAACAGACGATGATTGGGCAACACCCGGCGGAAGATAAACCGCTTCAGTCGGCGGCTCAGGCTGGGATCCCGTTGGGCCAAATCCTCCCGGGTACTCAGCAAAATATTGCCGTATTGCACCGCAGACGGGCAAACCGTTTCGCAGCCATGGCAAGCCAGGCATTGATCCAGATGAGGCTTGACCGCTTCCGGCTCCAGTTGGCCTTCCAGCAGTTTTTTCATCAGGTACAGGCGTCCACGGGGCGATTCCGCTTCCGAGCCGGTGGCCTGATAGGTAGGACAAGCTGGCAGGCAAATACCGCAATGGATACAAGCCTTGAGCTTGTCCAGTTCCAGTTGCAGGTGGGGCAGGGGTGTATGGCTCATTGGGCCTCTTGGTGGATCTTTTGTGGGTTGGGGTGGAGATTTCAGCTAGGTTAAGGATAACTGGGCCGCAAACAGGATGTTACCGGGATCATAGCTGTTTTTTAAACGCCGGAGCAAGTCCCGCACCGCAGGATTCTGGGGCAAGTTGGCATCGGCGTAAATGCTGGTGGCTTCCGAAGCGTTGGTTACATCTTCAGGGGCTATTTGCTTGATTTGCAAAAAGCCCTGATGCGCCTCTGTCTGCTCTTTCAAATAGCGCAAGGCCGCGAAGGGAAGCTGATTGGCAAACAGGTACACCAGTCCGGCCGCCGGGCGCACCTGAATGCGAATAGAGCCCAGAGAGGGCTGCTTGCTGACCTGACTGACAAAGTCCTGCCATTGGCTGAGGGGAAAGGCCGCTTCCAGAATGGTTTGCTGCGCCGGGAATTGTTGCAGTTCAAACAGCAGCGCCTCACCGCTGCGGGTGTCCAGCACGGTGGGAGAACCGGTAAACTGTCCTGACAAATCAGCGGCCTGAGCCTTCACGATGGCCTCATCTCCAGCCAGCTCAAGTAGCAAGCGCCACTGGCCCTGATCCTGAAATAGTTCGCATACGTTGAGGGCCAGCCCGCTGGCAAGTATTTGCTCCACCAGTGGAAACGCCTGATTCAGTGAATCGGGCGATAAGCGCCATTGCTGGCGCGTTTCGGGCAGGGCGGCCAGCTTGAGGGTCACGGAAGTAAGTACTCCGAATTGATGGTAGCCGCCAATGTACAGCTTGGCTAAATCGTAGCCGGTTACGTTTTTCACCACATCCGCCCCGCTGATGGTCACTTGCCCATCCGGGGTGGCCACTTCCACCTTTAATACATAGTCTCGTGGATAACCCCGCAGACCGGTGTGCAGGGCCGGGCGTTCTTCCGCCAGAATTTGCCCGATGGTGAGTGTAGGCGGGTAGCTCAGCGGCCAGATCTGCCGGTGCGGAGCCACCGTGGCCAGCAATTCCCGGTAGGTCATGCCGCATTCCACCTGAATGATAAAATCGGCCACGGCATGCTGCCGGACTCGATTCAGGCTTGATAAATCCAGCCACAGGGCTTCTGGCAGCAATGCCGCATCGGTTGGGGTCAGGGCCACTGGCTTTTTTTGAGATTGAGCCCATTGCAAGAGTCTGGCCACCTGAGCGGGGGTTTGGGGGCTTAGCTTGTGGCCGCTGCGAGTGTCAAATTCCCAAGGGCAGGCCAAGCCCATTTGCTGGAGTTCCTTCAGGCTGAGAGAGGCGCTGGAGGCTGCTATATCCATAACCCCTCCCCGGTCAGTAATTGGGGGCTAACCGCATGGCGGGTTTCCCCGCAGGCTGTGCGCATGGGGAAAATTTTCTCCGGGTTGCACAATCCCACCGGGTCGATGGTGCGCTTCAGTTGCCGCATTTTTTCCAGCGATTCCGAGGAAAATTGCAGGGGCATCAACTCCGATTTTTCAATACCAATGCCATGCTCACCGCTCAAAGCGCCGCCCACCGACAGGCAGGCCTGTAAAATCTCTTCGCCCGCCTGCATGGCCCGGCGCACTTCATCGGGTTTGTCCGGATCAAACAGCACATGGGGGTGCAAATTCCCATCGCCCGCATGGAACACGTTGCAGATGATGACCTCGTAGCGCTCGGCCACGGCGTAAATTTTCTCCAGCAGGTTTACCAACTGGCTGCGGGGAATGACCGTGTCATTCAGGTAAAAGGCCGGGGCATACCGCCCATAAGCGGCTACCGTGGCTTTACGGGCCTTCCACAGGGCCAGGCGCTCGGCCTCGGTTTCTCCGGCTCGTACCTGGCTGACCCGGTGATTGTCTAAAATGGCCCGTAACTTTTTTTCATCCTGTAACACCTGGGCGGTGGGGCCATCCAGCTCAATCAATAACACTGCTTCCGCCTCTTCCGGGAAGCCCACCTGAAAGGCCTGATTGACCGCTCTGACCGTAAAGGCGTCCATAAACTCCAGCGCGGATGGCACCAAGCCGCTGCGAATGATGCTGGCCACCGTGCCTCCGGCATCGGTCACGCTCTCAAATGCGGCCAGATACACCCGTATTGTTTCCGGTACGGGGGTTATTTTTACAATGGCCTGAGTCATAATGCCCAAAGTGCCTTCGGAGCCCACCATGAGGCCCACCAGGTTGGGGCCGTGGCTTCGGCGATTTTGGCTGCCAATCCAGGTCAGCGATCCATCGGGCAAGACCATTTGCAGGGCCAGCACGTGATCCGTGGTCACCCCGTATTTAATACAGTGAATCCCCCCGGCGTTTTCGGCGATATTACCGCCCAAGGTGCAGGCGCTTTGGGAGGAGGGATCGGGGGCGTAGAACAGGCCGTAGGGCTTTAAAGCGTTGTTCAGGCTGGCGTTGATCACCCCCACTTCCACCGTGGCGGTGCGGTTTTTGGGATCAATGGCCACAATGCGGTTCAAGCGATTCAACCCGATTTGTACCCCGCCCTGCATGGGCAAGGCCCCGCCGGAGAGCCCGGTGCCAGCGCCTCTGGCCGTATAGGGGACACCGGCCTGAATGCAGGCTTGCACCATCTGAGCCACTTCCTCCGGGGTTTTGGGGAGGGCTACAATGTCCGGTTTTTTCTGAATGAGGGTGCAAGCGTCACATTCGTAAGCCATCAGTTCTTCGGGTTGATCCAGAACGTATCTGGCCCCCAGAATACTGCGGAGGGTGTGAACCAGGGCTTGCGACATGGTGAAAAATCTCAGGATTTGAATAGGGCTTGATCGTTGGATGGTTCATCCACATCAGGGGGCAAAACGCGCTTGCGGTCCTGATCGGACTTGGCAAACAGGCGGCAATCCAGAAATCCGGCAAACCAGCCCAGACCCAATAGAACCATCCAGCCATACTGATCGGGCGGATGACCGGTGCCTAATAAAGCGGCAATTCCTAAGCAAAGCACTATGAAAAACATACTGCTATTGTAGCTTTAAAAGGGGCCGATGCAAATGCCGATTCCCGGGCTCAGGCTTTCCTTCCATTGCCAAAATCCGCTACAGTAGAAGGGTTCCTGATCATTGATTTGGATCATTTATTTGGGCAAGGCAGCCTTGCCATTGATCTTTAAAAGAGGCCTGATTTGACCGATTCCAGCAATGTGCCCTGTACCACCCATCCGCAAACGCTGACCCGCTTGCGCTGCACCGAGTGCGAAACCCCCATTTGCCCCCGGTGCATGGTGATGTACGAGGTGGGCTTTAAATGTCTGGTTTGCGCCCGAAAGCGCCCCAATAGCCTGGAGCAGGTTCAGACCAGACACTGGCTGGCCGCAGGATTCAGCAGCCTAGGCTTCGGCTGGCTATACGGCTGGCTGCATCCCGTGTTAATGAGCGTGGGATTACTGTGGTTTTTGGGGTTGCCCATATTGGCCGTGTTGGTCACCTATGCCCTGGGCCAGCAGGCGGGCAGGCTCTCTCATCGGGTGTCCGGCCACAAGCGCCACCGGGGGTTGGCGGGGCTGGCATTCAGTAGCGCCCTTTTGGGGGCCTTCCTGGCCGCGCCCATTCAATCGGAACTGGGGATGCTGTGGTCTGTCATCAGCAGCGCCGCCAGCGATCCGGCGGTATCCGGCACTTCCAGCACCTTGTACGTGTTGGGGCAGGGCTTGCGGTTGTTGGGACTCATCGCTTTTTTGCGAGGCTTCCGTCAGGCTTTCCGGGCTTAGATCGGGTTTAGACAGGCTGGGCCTGATTGGCTTGCCATTCAGTTAGCATTTTTTCCAGCACCGTTTTATTGGCCTTGGGAAAGGCGAATTGGGGTAATTCATCGGGTGTTACCCAGCGCCAGGCTTGGGCCGCTTTGGGTTGCACATCGCCGCTGATGTATTGGCAATGATAGGCGTGCAGGGTGATTTTAAAATGAGTGTAGGCGTGCTTTACGCTGGTAATCAGTTCGCCCACTTGCACTTTTATGCCCAGCTCTTCATCAATTTCTCGAACCACTGTGTCGGTCAGCGTTTCCCTCGCCTCTTGCTTGCCACCGGGAAATTCCCACAGGCCGCCCAGCAAACCGCCTTCCGGGCGTTGCTGAATGAACACCTGATTGTCTTTCCAGATGACCCCCACGGCAATGGTATGGTGCGGGGTCTTGGCCTTGGCCGCCTTCACCGGACGCTCATGTTGCGTACCCCGATCGCAGGCCTGGCAAAAGGATTTGACCGGGCATAGCAGGCAGCGGGGATTTTGCGGCAGACACACCGTAGCCCCCAATTCCATAATGGCCTGATTGTATAAGTGGGGCTCTTCGCTTTCCGAGAGCAGGGTTTCCGAGGCCTGCCACAGTTGATGGACCACAGCGGTTTGCTGAATCTCTTGATCCACATCAAAAACGCGACTGAGTACCCGCTTGACGTTGCCATCCAATAAAGGATGCTTTTGCCCGTAGGCAAAGGTCAAAATGGCTCCCGCCGTGCTGCGGCCAATGCCGGGCAGGGCTTCTACTTCCGCTATGGAGTTGGGGAAAATACCGTTGTGCTTTTCCACAATGTGCTGGGCCGCTTTTTGTAGATTGCGGCAACGGGCGTAATAGCCCAAGCCTTCCCACAGTTTCATGACCTCATCCGGCGGGGCTTGGGCCAGGGCCTGCAGGGTGGGGTACTGGGCCAAAAAGCGTCGGTAGTAATCCAGTACGGTTTTGACCTGGGTTTGTTGCAGCATGATTTCCGAAAGCCAGATGGCGTACGGATCGGTGGTTTCCCGCCAGGGAAGCTGTCGATGATCCGCTTTGTACCAATCCGTCAGGGCTTGGGCGAATCCTGTTTTGAGACAAGGCGGGGTGGCTGGGGTGGGCATTGAAAAGAACCGTTTCATAAAAATGGGATTGGGGGTGGCAGAAGCATGCGGACTGGCTTGCCCTGGTTCATCATAGTGCTGAAAAGGGTTTTGACAAGCGCTTTAACAATTGGCAACAAAAGGCAATCGAAATCTTTTGATTGTTTTTATTTAATCAAGTTAGCGTAAATTAAGAAGTTTTTTCTAACACAATCATTATAGCCGTTTGCAAGTTCATTCCTGAGAGTTGATTTGAAATTTTAGAGAGAGCGCAAATTAAGGAGAAATATTGATGCTTCCCATTTCTAGCGGTTTACCCCAATTCCAGACATTAGCCATGCCTACTGTCTTACAGACTGCTACCCCCGGTTTGGGCGCTATGCCTATCACCGGCATGCCCGCCGGAGTCACCTCTGGTATTGTGGGTTCCATGCCATTAGCCGGAGCAGGCGCCATTTCCCCGCCTACCATGCCGACAATCGGTGGTTTGCCGCCATTTGGTCAAAGTGCAGCCAGTTCTTTCGCGGCTCCTCAGTTAGGGGGTGCTGCTCCAGACCTGGGGGCCCTCCTGCCAGCGCTTGTCACATTACTGGAAGCGGTGGCCAGTTGGATTTCCGGTCAGGGTGGTCAGCCAGGCACTGCACAGGATGCTGCCGCAGGTGCAGGTGCAGGTGCAGGTGCAGGTGTTGCTGCTGGAGCTGCCCCTGTTCCGGGAGCTGCTCCTGTTCCGGGTGCTGCCCCTGCTGCCGGAGCGGCAGGCGCTGCTGCCCCTGTAGGTGGTGCGGGTGGTGCCGGCGGAGGTTACTAGTACTCTCTCTTCTGCAATATCACATTAATCCAGGAGGCGGCTCTATACCAGGGCTGCCTCTTGAAGTATTTTTGTCCTGTAAAATTGGAAGTGGAATCTTTCTATGGTTTTGGAATGGTTAAACAGCGCTATAACTTGATGTAGCGGATTAGCGCTATTGGGAAATTCTACGCCCAAAAAATTTTTGCTCAGTGCCTCGTCTCAATACGTTTGCATCTGTTTGAGTCCAGTGAGTTCAAAAAATCAGGTTGTGTGGCTTGGCCCAGGGCGGCTTCCTGTCTGGTCTGATCCGCACGGTCTGATCGATACGATTTGAGTTATACACCGTTTAGAAACGTGTTGAGACGGTATATCGATCCAATTGTTTAACAAAATTTTATAAACCCAATAAAAAGGCAATTCTCCCCAGTTCAATGTTTTTATTTCAATGTAAGCGTAATGTCTAAATGCCCGTTAGTACCTAAACTCAACAGGGTCAGGCATTGACTTTGAGAAAGTTCCCTCTGTTTAGTGTTTTAAATAGCTGCAAGTGTTTATTCAATTAATCTTTGAGAGAGTATCGAGTTTGCAAAATCCTTGAGGTTTGAAGCGTTTACACCCAGAGAATTTAATTTTTAGCCCCAGTTTTTGAAAGAGATGAGCGCAAATTAGGAGAGTTAATCTATGGCTTTGTCAACGAGCAGTCTTCTGCAAATGCAGTCCCCACAAAATTTAATGGTCCGGTTGCAATCTGCACTTGCCGCTTTAGGTCGATTGCAAGGGGCACCGGCCGCACCTTTTGCACCAACGCCTGCGGGTACTACGCCAGTAGCCCCGGCTCCGGGAGCTGCTGCAGGGACCGCGCCCCCGGCACCCCCCCGCTATCCCATTGGTAACACGAATCTCTACCAGGCTTATACCGAGGTGGTCGATCAGGGTGGAAACATTGATCAGGATGAGGCCGATGAAAAGGGTGTAAACAAAGGCATCGTCGTGGAATCCTATGCGGCAGAATTTTATGGTGGGCGCCGCGCTCGATCTGGCGCAGAGGTGCAGGCAAATGTGCAGCGGCTCTACACGGATCTCAACTCGGCTGATCCCAGAGCCAAAAGCGCCGCTACGTTCGCATTGGTAGCCTCTCGGTATAAAAACTCTGGTGGCAACTACGATAATGACAGAATGAAAGAAATTTTAGAGGAAAAAGCGCCCGATCTGGCTAATCGCCCGGGTGTGGGTGATACGGACGTTGAAACGATAAGTGCTATGACTGAGGCCGTGCGGCGCGGTGCAGTGGATTTGTCTGATATTTACGTAAAAGATAGTCCGGATGATGCTGTTGAGAACACTGATCTCTATGAGGAGGCTATTGCGGCCGTCAATAGTGGTGATCTCAACTCTGTGCTGCCCAGTGATCAAAATGGCGGAGATGCCGGCAACTCTGGTAATTCCGGCAACTCTGGTAATTCTGGTAATTCTGGTAACTCTGGTAATTCCAAAAAGAGCCGTGGGGGTGCTCCTGTGGGCGTAAGTACCACACCCCCTGCTGGTCCGGGTGCTGCTGCTCCTGTTCCGGGTGCTGCTGCCCCTGTTCCTGGTGCTGCTGCCCCTGTTCCGGGTGCTGCTGCCCCTGTTCCTGGTGCTGCTCCTGCTCCTGCTACTGGGGCTCCCGCAACTCTGGATGCTGCGGCTGCGGCGGGTGGTCAACAGGCACTCATCGTTGCCTTGATCAACCTGATTATATTAATTCTGCAAGCGTTCATGGGAAGCGCTGCCCCGAATGCCTTCAGTGGTACTCTGGCTGCTACCCCTGGCGCCGCTGCCCCTGGCGCCGCTGCCCCTGCCCCTGCCCCTGCTCCTGCTGCCGCTGCCCCTGCTGCTTCAGGCCCCGCGGGTAATGCCGGTAATGCGGGCAATTCTGGCAATGCGGGCAATGCCGGTAATGCGGGTAATGCCAAGGACGCTCAAGCGGATGCCGGTGGTGCCGGTGGTGCTAAAGACGCTCAAGCGGATGCTGGTGATGCCGGTGATGCTGGTGACGCCGGTGATGCCGGTGATGCTGGTGATGCCGAGGACTGCTAACATCGCCAGCTTGTCTGAAAATATCAGAAATCGCTAAAACGTAGTAAGCAAAGAGGATTGATGACCGCCCAAGAAAAATCTGAAACAACCATTCAACACCGCAAAAGGTGACTCTGATGAGTCACCTTCTTGCTTAGAGACTGGCTCAGGCGGCAGGCGCTCGCTTTGCGTAGTGCGATTCTGAAAAAATGCGATGGAAGCTGGAAAATGCCCCCGGAGCGACTCGAACGCCCGACACCTTCCTTAGGACGGAAGTGTTCTATCCAACTGAACTACGGAGGCATTAGCTAAAATCCTAGCACAAGGCCCCAAGGGGGCCAATGGCATGCTGCCTCGGTCAAGCCCCGCCCTGGCACCCGGCGCCTGCCAAACTATCCAATAGCAGCCCGGACGGGATGGTATTACCATACAAAAAGTGGCCGTCGCACAGGGGAAGGAGGGAGGGTATGGGCTCACAGCGCGAAATTTATGTGCTTCTGGATGAGGACACCGCCCAGTTTCTGCACATGGCACAGGGGAGTCACCGGCCCGGCGCTGTCAGCCGGTTTATAAACAGTCTGTTGCGTCAGGAACGTTTTCGGCAAGGCTTCCCGGCCTATTACAGGCAACCTGATCCGCTGAAGCACTATTCAACGCCACAGGAAAAAGCAATGCTGCTGCGGAGCGGCCTTTTACCCCTTGGGTCTCCTTTATCTAATTTGTCTTGCTTGCCGCGCGCTCAAAAGAAAAAAAGCCTGCTAGCGTGGCTTATGGGCCTCTGGGTTTGAAATTCCCCCGCCCGGATGAGTTTGGCCGAAATAAACCACATGAACGAGGAAATCAACATCCGGCATGCCCTATCTTGTGAAAAGAACGAGTCCCCTCCCCGGGGAACCGGTTCGAAGGGTGTGTGACTAGTTGCTGTTTTTGGCAACCCGTCCGCAATCGGAAAGAGAAATCCACTTTTTATAAAACATCGGATAGGAGATACGGTCATCGCTCTCAAGCAATACCGTTTCAAGTTACAGGTCGTTCTGGATTACCGGGCTGAACAGCTCAACATGATTCAGCAACAGGTGGCCGAGGCGGAACATCAAAAGCTCCTGATTCAAAAGCGCATTCAGGACTTTGATACGGTCATCGCTCAGGCTTTTATCGACCAGCAACAGCAAATGACCGGAGGGGCCCTGAATCCTGATCAATTACAGCAATTTCCTCACTTCGTCTGGAGTCTGAAGCAAAACCGCTTTCAGGAAACCCAGCGCCTGCAAGCTCAGGAACAAAAACTGTCCCAACTGCGGGGGCTCCTGCAACAAGCCCTGATTAAAAAGAAATCTCTGGATACCTTGCGTGAAAAGGATTTTGCCAAATACCAGAAAAGTATTGAAAAAGCCGAAGAAGAATTCCTGGCGGAAATCGCCCTGACCCGGGCCTGCCGCAAAAACCCGGTCTCCTCACGGTAAGCACTGCCCCTCGCTAAAAATAATCATTCCTGAAAGTAAGTATTCAAGGTAAAGCGTTTCTATGCCCAGCCCACTTGACTTCATCCAGACCACAGCGCCCCCAGCCCCGGCTGGCTCCAGAATTGAACTGGAGACCAAAGCGGCTGCTGATGAAAGCGGCACCCCAACGGGCGAAGCCTTTTCCGCCGCCTTCAATCAGGCCTTGAATCAGGTCAATAGCAAGCTAAACAAAGCGGAGCCATCCAGCCCTGCTGGCACCGAGAAACCCAAGGACCTGTCCAGTGGTCTGGACGTAGAACGGACCGGGTCGGGCCAAGCCGGGCAGGCCGATCCTTCTGGCCGCAAGATTGGTAAAAAGGCCGAAGAGGACGCTACAATCGAGCTGGCCATGGCCGGGGGGCTAAACAGTCCCACGCTCTTCAGCGATGACTTGCAGGCTCCCGCAGAGGCGATTAGCCTACTGAATGAGGCTGGCCAAAGCGAAACCCAGTCCATTTCGGACGAGTCCGATCCGCAAACCGCCTTGATGCAGGACAACAGCACACGACTGGCCCTGTCTGTCGGCTTTGGGACGCTGTCCCCGGATGCCCTGCTGATGATGGGTTTGCCCCCCACGTTGCAGGCACAAGGCCCCATAACTTCCGTGGATTTGCCACCCATACCCCAGCCAGATAGCACGGTGCAAACCAGTCTGGGCATTGAGCCCGCTAGCTCTGACAGCAACCCTGCCGCTCGGCTCAATAACCCGGCCAGTGTTATGCAAACCGGTTTTACCGTTGCTTCAGCTTCTCCAGACACGCTGGACAAACAAGGGCCGGGCTTTGAACAAGCCCTGCAATCGGCCTTCCCGTCCCAGACTCAGGCGGCTCCTGTGGCGCAGGCGGGCGCCTCCCCTGAAAATCGGTCTGCCAAATCGCCAGACGCCCTGGCGCCTTCTGCGGCGGTGGAAATACCGGAGTTGCCCCAAACGCCCGGCCCAATCAGCACACCGGATGCTTCCACGGCTTCGAGTCCTCCCCAAAGTAATATTCAGAACCCGACCCAAAGCATTGTTTTGGGGACTTTTGAACCCGCTACCTCACCCCTCACCCCCTCATCACCGCAAATGACCCCAAATACGCAAACCCTGGCCACCCCCTTCAGCTTGCTGGCGCAGGGAATAGACCCAGCGGGGCAAGGGTTGCCCGCCGCATTCAACGGGCCTTCTGTCAAAGCGGCGGAAGATACGCTGGCTGCCTCCACCCCCCTGAGTGTGCCTTTGGACAGCTTCACGCAGGAAAACGCCTCCGGTTCCAAAGGGGCTGGCAGGATGGCCGACAGCAGTTCCAAGACTCCTTCTGGGAACCGCTCTGGGTCCCCCATGAACGAACTGCTCAAACCAATGGCCGACTTGCAAGAATCCCTCAGCGCCCTGAACGGTACCGTTGAAAGCCTCAGCCAGGACCCGGATTTCGAAAGCCCGCAGGGACTGTCAGAAGAACCTATATTCGAGATGTCAGGCCAAGCCCATCTAGCCAGCGATCCCTTGCCGTCCGCCGCTTTGGCAGGCCCTTTGCCCGGCTCTGCCGCGATTCATCAAAACCCGGCAGCCAATAGCCCGGACAAACTGCCATATTTTGCCTCGCTGGCTGAAAACCCGGTGGATCAAGTGGTGGATGGCACCGTTTACAGCGTTAAAAACGGGCAAAAAGAACTGATTTTAAAAATCAACCCGGATAATTTGGGCGAAGTGCGCATTCGCCTGACCAGCCTTGGCAACAACGAAGTGAGTGCCCGACTGATCGCCAGCACCCAGGAAAGCCACGAATTGCTGAAAACCCAATCGGAAACCCTGAAGGCCTCACTGGAAGCTCAGGGAATCCGTATTGAGAAGCTCAGTGTCCTGCTGGCCGGGCATGCCGACAACGGGGCCAATCCCAACAAACAGGACCAACCCTCTCATTTTCAGCAGCAATCATCCAACAACGCTCAGGCCCAACCTCAGTCCCAGCAGCAGGCATTCCAGCAATCAAATCAGTCATTTAGCCCGTTTTTTCAGGCCAATAACGGGGCATACCAAAATAAGCAGGGATTTGCCCAGAACCCCGGCGGCATGAACAACGGAACCGGTCACGGCGCTGAAGAGAGCAGCAGTCGATCGGCTGAGCCCGTGAGGCGGAATGATAACGGTCATGTGAGTGTGTTGGCCTAACCCTCAAATCCATCCGGGAAGCCCAAAGGAGAGAACCGATGAGTAATTACGAAACCCTCATCCAGATGCAAAACAATACCAACCAGGTGCAATACCAGGCCAGTCGCAAAAATCTGGGGAGCGGCAAGCTGGATCGGGAAGGGTTTATCCGGCTGATTATGGCCCAATTGCAGTATCAGGATCCCACCGAACCCAAAGGCAACGCCGAGATGCTCAGCCAGCAACTCCAGCTGGAACAGGCCGATCAGATGAAGGAAATTGTCAGCGCCACCAAGTTTTCCCAGGCGGGCAGTATGGTGGGCAAACAAGCCACCCTGATGGATGCTCGGTGGGACTTTACCAACAAAACCACGGGCACCCCGGAATGGGATTTCCAGACCAACCAGCCTAAAACCGTGACGGGCATTATCGAGGCGGTTCAATTCGACGCGCAGCTGGGCAAAGCGTTGGTGCGCATTAATGGCAATTACTACGACGCGGACGCCATCCAGCAACTGTCAGTGGCCACACCACCCGCCCAAACACCCGGCACCCCGCCCCCAGCTGAAACATCCAGCCAACCATAACCAAAGCTAAAAACAAGTATTCCAAATTTAACGGGTCATCTCATCCCAAATCATTCCGGTTTATCAGTCTTTATCAAATCCAGTTTTTTAAGTGTGTGAAAGAGAATCAGAGAGATAACGTGGAGGAAACTTTATGAGTCAAGGTATGTTTACCGCCGTATCCGGTATTCGGGCCAACCAAACCCGATTGAACGTCATTTCTAACAACGTGGCCAACGTTAACACACTGGGGTTCAAGTCCAGTTCCGCCAACTTTGCCACGGTGTTTGCCAGCACCCTCAGCGGTGGCTCAGCCCCCAACGGTATTTTGGGCGGTACCAACCCCCGACAAATCGGCAACGGCGCGCTGGTGTCTGAGATTGCCTCCAACTTCGGTCAGGGCGGTACCCAGTTTACCGGCAGAAATACGGATTTAAGCATCAACGGCGATGGTTTCTTCGCCGTGGAACGGGTGGACACCAACAACGGCAATAACTCCACCGATTATTACCTGACCCGGGCCGGTAACTTTACCTTGGACTCCAATGGGAATCTGGTCACCGCCTCCGGTAACCGTCTGCGTGGCAGTTCCCAGATTTCCGGCAGTAGCACAGCCACCCTGGGTCGCATCCAGGTGCCTACCGAATTTCAGATTACCAAGGAGCTGGATGCCGACGGTAAGGTTCAAAACGTTTTCTACTCGCCTATTGGCAGAAGTGCTGCCAACATTGCCACCGATTACGCGGCAGCCTTTGGGGCTCCCCCGGTCGGCAACTCTTTAAGTACGGTCACCGTTCAATTGCGTAGCTTCAGCGTGGGAACCGACGGTTCCATTTCCGCCACCTATTCCAACGGCGACCAAATCAGCGTCAGAACAGACTCTGCCAGTGTGACTGCGGCCAACGCGGCGGGCGACCCAACTCTGGTTCGTCGGGAGATCGTTCACCGCCCCTACGAAGGGGGCTCCTATCCGGCCAGCACCTATTCCGCCACGGATAACCCCTATGGCGGACAGGTGGCTCAGGCAACCGGACAAGAAGTGTTTACCAGCGGCATTACCCCAACCCCTGCCGGTGTAAACCCGATGGAAGGGATGCAGATGCAGTTGCAAACGGCCAGTGTCATTAACCCCGCCGGTCTTTTGTACGATGGAAACAACAACTTCCTGCAAAGCGCCAACAGCGGCCAAACCCAATTCGGGGTGGCGGGTAGTGGTTCTCGCGGCAACATCAACGCCGGTGCCCTGGAATCCTCCAACGTGGATCTGGCCGGTGAGTTCACCAACATGATCGTCTCACAGCGAGGACTAGAGGCTGCCAGCAAGGTGGTACGCGCCCAGAGCGAAGTGATGCAGACTATTATTCAGATCGTCTAGTTTTTCAGTTAAATCCACTCTTCCTTGAACCAATCCCGCAAGTTGTACGACTTGCGGTTTTCTTTTGGTTCAGTTCAAGGCCCACTGGCATTCGGATAAGACTGCCTTTGCCGGAATTAACCTGAACCGGACAACATTAAGACCGTGGCCAGCAAATTGTTAAACCAATGGGCCACCATGCCCGGAATCAGGGAACGGGTGCGCTCCCGCCAAATGGCGAAACACAGGCCAATGACGATCACGTGGGTCAAGGCTTTTGCGTTATTCAGGTAACTGCCGTGAAACAGCATAAAAATCAGGCTGCCGTAAAAAACCGATCCTATCCGTCCCCAGCGCTGATGCAGGGTTGATTGCACCAACCCTCTGAAAATTAATTCTTCCAGAATTGGGGCCGTAAAAACGGCGAAAAGCGACATGGCCCAGATTTGGGAGCGGGAAAAATCGGCAAAGGGATCGGTGCCCAGATTCAGCCCCGGCCACCACTGGGTCAGGGCCGCCCACAACAGGCTTAATAGCAGGGTCAGCCCACCACTCAGCAAAATGAGCAAGACCGTTTCCCATTGGTAGTATTGCCGGGGTCGGGTCATGGAAAGTCCCAGGTAATGGGGCAAATGCCCATACCGCCAGTGCAGTCCACCAAAAATGATCAGCCAGGTCAGCACGGTGACCCCTTGCTCCAGTATCACCTTGCGTACAGGCCCCATAAACGGATCAATCAGCAGCAGTATGTTGGACAACAGCAAGGGTACCAGAATATAGCCTGATAAAAGGCATACAAAAACCGTATATAAATCCCAGGGGGGCAGCTGGTCGGAACTCGGTGCGGACACTGTCCCCGGAGACAGGGCTGACTTAACTGGGGGCATCGATGCTTACTTTTCTCTGCACAAGCATGGTGTTGTATCCTAGTGTCATGAAGATCAATCGTTTTCTAAAATCTATCAACCAAAAAGTGCCCCTGGATAGGGCTATTATATCAGACCTGTTGCTGTGGGCGCTGATGGCCGCATTGCTGCTTTACGGCCTGTACATGGTGGCCATTGTGCTGCCCGCCAAGCGGGGCCAGACCATTCATCTGGAATTTTTGAACGCCAACGAGATCAGTCGGGGGGCTCCCGTTCGCCTGATGGGCACTGATATCGGGTTTGTGGATAACATTCGGATTGAGCGGGATCACGTGGATGTGACCATTCAAACCGATCCGGACGCCATCCAGATTCCCTCAGGCTCCGTTTTTACGGTGTTGTTTACCGGACTGGGTGGGGCCAAGAGTATTGAGGTGACCTTACCAGAGACCCCTGAACCCCCAAAAGATGGGAAGCCGGTCTATCGGGTCAAAGAACCCATTAGCATGCGGGATACCCTGAACGCCAGTTTGGACAGCGTGCAGGCCTTGCAAAAAGGCTCTGAAAATATCTCTGACTTTTTCGGGAAGCGAAAACCCGTGGAAGAACTGCAATTTAATATCAGGGAAGCCCTGGCAATGTCCACGGTGGCCACGCGCAATACGGCCAGCCTGAACCGGGCCCTGGGCAGCTTGCAAAAGGATGTTAATACTTACACGCAAGAAGGCATCAAAACTTTTCAGACCTTTTATGAGGGTGCCAACAAGGTCAACGCGATCACCCAGCCCAGCCAACTGCGACCATTGCTGTTATCGCTCGACAATGATCTCGACCATTTTCATCATGCGTTTGTCCGTGAAGGCAAATTGGCGCATCAAATTACCCATCAGTTGAATCGCTTTAACCAGCGCGTCATCCGGTTTAACAACAGTTTGACTCGTGTGGGGCAAGTTGTTTTGCG
The DNA here is from genome assembly GCF_003149375.1 of Vampirovibrio chlorellavorus. Lineage (NCBI taxonomy): Bacteria > Bacillati > Candidatus Melainabacteria > Vampirovibriophyceae > Vampirovibrionales > Vampirovibrionaceae > Vampirovibrio > Vampirovibrio chlorellavorus. The sequence goes on along the minus strand of NZ_QFWH01000001.1, from coordinate 140,020 downwards.
CAAGCCTTTGCCCCAGTGGCTGGATGATATTGAACGGGGTCAGCAGACCATGGATGGGGCCCTGGCTCGGCTGGAGCAAACCTTTCCTGCGGGTAAAACCTGGGATTTGGCCCCTGCCCGGCAGAAGGTACAACAGTTTAACCAGATTCTGCTGGACGGGCACAAGACAGCGGATACCTTGATACAAAAAGGGGTTATAAAGCCAGACGCATCGTCCGGAGCCGGTAATTCAAGCCATTGGAGCCCGTCGGATCAAGCGAGGCCGGGTATTGTCTCCCCCGAGGCTGACCGGGCCTTGCCCCAGGTATCGGATGCCACTTTTTGGCAGCCGGTGTGGGACATTATTCTCTTCTTCTTTTCGTAGGGTTCTTTCCGGTTTTTTCTGAAGGCAATAAAAAACGCCACAACCGAGTCGGTGGGCGTTAAAGCGCAAATTTGAAATTTGAGAGTTTTAAATTTATCCAGCCTTGTCCTTGTGATTGCATAAAAACAATTAATTTTTACTTTGGAACAGTGTGTAAATGTATCGTTACAACTGGAGCTGAATGCCGGTATAAACCCTTTTCCAGTGGCGCAATTACGGGCATCCAATCTTGATTTCAAATAGAATGCCGCATGAGAAGCGTGTGCGGTGAAAAAAATAAAAAACGCCACAACCGGTACGGTGGGCGTTAAAGCGCAATATGAAAGAAAGAAAGTTGATTTAAATTAAATCCAGCCTTGTCCTTGTGATTGCATAAAAACAATCAATTTTCACCTTGGAACGTCTTGTAAACGCATCGTTACAAGTGGGGGTGAAATGCTGAAAATAGAGGCTTTCTAGGGGCGCAATTTATGGGCATCCAATCTTGATTTCTAATAGGGTACCCAATGAGAAGCGTGGGTTGTGAAAAAAATAAAAAACGCCACAACCGGTACGGTGGGCGTTAAAGCGCAAATTTGAAATTTGAGAGTTTTAAATTTATCCAGCCTTGTCCTTGTGATTGCATAAAAACAATTAGTTTTCACCTTGGAACGTCTTGTAAACACATCGTTACAAAGAGGGCCCTAAAGCGCTGAGGCTGCCATTTTACCCTTCAGCGCCCGGGGGATTGAACAGCCAGGGCCGAGCCAACGCCCAAAGTTCAGAGAGTCGGGATGGCTGTTGCAGGGCCAAGGCCCCCAGCAAGGCCTCCAGGCCGGTGGCTTGCCGATGAGCCGCCTGATCCGAGCGACGGCCGGTGCCCACCCCCACATTGCGCCCCTGACGCACCAGCTCCAATTCCGCTTCCGTTAAATGGGGTTTGAGCTGATGAAACAAGGCCACCTGAGCGCTGGCCTTGGCGTGGCGGGTGGTAAAGTCGTGCAGGTCCCGGGACTGGGATAACCCTTGAGCCACGGCCAACTCCCGCAGAAACAGCTCAAACACGGCATCGCCCAAAAACGCCAGCGCCCGGGGATGGGGCAGGTTGTGGAATGCGGAATCCGCCGCTTCAGACACGCAGAATTTCCACGCCGTCTTTTTCCACCGTGGTGGTGCCGTCCTTGTTGTCGAGGATTTGCAAGCCAATATCTGTAAAATGCTTCCGAATGGCATCGGCTTGAGTCCAGTTTTTAGTGACTTTGGCTTGCTTGCGCATCTCAATGATTTCTGTGAACATCACTTCTGGCTCTGCATCAGGCTCTAACCATTTTCCGGTCATTTCCCGGTAGATTGTATTAATTTCATCTAAAGGCAAACTTTTCTTTTGAAATATAAGATTCAGATTAAAACCAAGAAGTGTAAAAATGGATACGCATTCTTTTAATTTAATTTTTACAGCCTCAGAACGCCCTTCTCTGAATGCATCCCGCAATTCAGCCAAAGAGGCATTCAGAAAACTCAGAGCCCGAGGCGTGTTGGAGTCTTCTGCCATTGCCAGACATAATGCGTACATATTTTTATATTGCACTGACACATCAGGCGAATAATTTTCAATACACCAGGACCGCAAATGGAACGCATCCATATTAAATGCGTCACAAATCATTTTTAATGCTTTATGCCGATCTTTTACCCAGTTTTCCGCGGCTTGCAAGGCTTCATCGTTGAAATCCACCGGCATACGATAGTGGTTGGTCAGCAAAAAATAGCGGATGGTATTGGCGTCGTAGCGCTCTAACAGTTTTTTAATGGTGGAAAAATTGCCCAGACTCTTGGACATTTTCTCCCCGCTGACATTCACAAATCCATTGTGCAGCCAATATTGGGCAAAGGGCGTACAGCCTGTCCAGGCTTCACTTTGGGCAATTTCATTCTCGTGGTGCGGAAAAATCAAATCGGCCCCACCGGCATGAATATCAATCTGCGCCCCAAACACGGCGTGGTTCATTGCGGAACATTCCATATGCCAGCCGGGACGACCCCAGCCTTTGTCCGTACCGTCGCCCGGCCACGGGGATTCCCAGCCATGGGGATCGCTCAAGGGCACCGCTTTCCACAGGGCAAAATCCAGCGGCGATTCTTTCTCGTCATCCACGTCCACCCGGGCCCCGGATTTTAAATCCTCCAGATGCTTTTTGAGCGCTTCCGGGTCATGGGTGCCAAATTTCAGCTTGCCGTAATCGGCCTTGGTGGAAACCCGAAAGTACACGCTGCCATCGACGGTGCGATAGGCCGCCCCTTTGTCCATCAAAGCCTGAATGCCTTGTAGCATGTCCCCAATATACTGGGTGGCTCGGGGCTCCTCATCGGGAGGAAGCACGTTAAGGGCTTTCATGTCCGCCGCAAAACTTTCATAATTTCGCTCAGCCAGCGCTGCAGGCGTTTCCCCCCGCTCTTTGGCCCGGTTCAGGATTTTATCGTCCACATCGGTTACGTTGCGCACGTACTTCACGTCGTACCCCAGAAACTTCAGGAAGCGATACAGCACGTCCCAGGTGATGTAGCAGCGGGCATGGCCCAGGTGGGCGTCATCGTAGACCGTGGGGCCGCACACGTACAGCTTGACCTGCTTTCCCGCCGGATCGAGCGGCGCAAAAGGCTCTAATTGGCCGGTCAAGGTATTGAACAGCTTGAGTTCAGGCGGCTGGTTTTCAGAAGTTGACTGGGCCATCACAACAAATCCTGCACTGTCATCTATGCGGAGGGCGCCGCAGGCTTGGTATCATCCGACAGGAAGCGACGCCCTTCAATCAGGACGGGCAAGCCACGGATCACGCAAAAGGCCACCGAAATATAGGTGCAACCCAGCCCCAACCCAGTGATGGGCGTGGCCACGTCCGGGGCAAAACCGGGGGTATGGCCCAGAATCATAAAGGCAAAAGCGGCCGCTTTGGCCACGGCGTAGGTGGTGCGGCTGAAGTTGGAACTAACCAGCAGCCAACCCAATTTGGACTGCTGCATGCTGGACTGCCCAAAGGCGGTAAAGCCTTGCTCCAGGGCCATAGAGCGCAAACCATCCACCACGATGCCCCGCACGATGACCACCAGCGGCACCCACAGGGGCAACCAGCCCAGGGCCAGAAAGGTGACCCAATACACCTGCTCCACAATGCGATCCCCCAGAATGTCAATGACCGCCCCCATCTTGGAGGTCTCATTGAATTTGCGGGCCAGATACCCATCCAGAGCGTCCATAGAGATGACCACGATGGTCAGCACAAAGCAGATCCAGTACATGGACTGGGTTTGGATGAACAACAAGCCCACGACCAGTAGGCCCAGCAGGGTACGAATGAGGGAAACCAAATTTGCCATGGCACTATTCTAACCCAGCCCTAGCCCTTGTCAAAGCCAGTGACGGCCCGGGCGCTTCTAGGCTGAAACTGGCGCGGGGTTGGCCAGACGTTGATACAACACCTTGTAGGCTTCGGCGCTGGGCTTCCAGCTGTGATCCGCTTCCATGCCACGGATGACCAGTTCCGACCACAGGGGGTTGTTGTGGTAATACTCTACAGCGGCCAGCACGTTTTCTTTCAGCTTGGCGGCGCTGTATTCGGCGAACTTAAAGCCATTCCCCCGGTGCGGCTGGTTGCGAACATCGGTAATGGTGTCCACCAAGCCACCCACGCCACGCACAATGGGCACCGTGCCGTAGCGCAAGGAAATCAACTGGCCCAAACCACAGGGCTCAAAAGCGCTGGGCATCACAAACATGTCGCTGGCCGCGTAAATCTTCTGGGCCATGGCCGTATTAAAGCCAATAAAACTGCGAATATTGCGGGCTTGGGCGTTTAAGGCCTTCAGCGCCTCTTCCATTTTCGGATCGCCGGTGCCCAGCAGCACCCACTGACAGTTGTGACCTTCGGCCTCCATGGCCTTCATGGTGGGTAAAATCAGATCCAGCCCTTTCTGATCGGCCAGACGCCCAATAAAGCCCAGCAATGGGGCTTGTGGGTCTATGGGCAGGCCCATTTCCACTTGCAGGGCCTCTTTGTTCTTGCCCTTGCCGTCGGCAAAGTTTCCGCGGTTGTAGTGCGCTGTGATAAACGCATCGGTTTCCGGGTTGTACAGGGTGGTGTCAATGCCGTTCAGGATGCCAGACACCTTGCCGGACACCTCCCGAATGACCGCATCCATACCTGCCCCGAACTCCGGGGTTTGAATCTCTTGCGCGTAAGTGGGAGAGACCGTGGTGATGGCATCGGCCTTGAGAATGCCTTCCTTCAGCCAGTTGATATCGCCGTACAAGCCCTGATAGTGCAGGTTGTGAATGGTCAGCACCGACTTTGTGCGGGAGAAATACTGATCGTAAGGCCGGATTTCAGCCAAGGTGGTGGCAATCGAGCCGGTGTGCCAGTCGTGGACGTGCAACACATCCGGGCGGTAGTGTACCCGGCGCAGCAACTCAAACACGGCCTGGTTGAACACCAGAAAGCCTTCCAGCTCCCATTCCGGCTGACCATATGGATAAACCTGCTTGCGGGCCCCGAACAAATCGAAGTTATCCACAAAGTAGACGGGTACGTCGCTGCGGGGCAGTACCCCCTGCCAAATGCTAATGGGGTATTTTTTACCGTGAAAATGAATGTCAAAGGCGATATCGGTTTTTTCCAGCCCGTGGGCCGCCGTGTCCACCAAACCGTACAACGGGGTAATAATCACCACCTGGGTGTCCTGTTGCTCGGCAATGGCCCTTGGCAAACTGCCAATCACATCCCCCAAGCCGCCCGCTTGAGAAAACGGCGCCACTTCCGCGGAACAGAATGCAATTTTCATGGTGGGATACCCCTGAATGAACACTAACAAGCTCGTTATATGCCAAACACATCCAAGGAGCTACTACCCAGCCGTAGACAATTAGCCGCCCTGGGGTGCCTCATCGGCGGTGACTGCCACTTTGGTGATGCCTGCGGTCTGGGCGGCGTCCATCACCCGGGTCAGGGATTCGTGGGTGGCTTCGGTATTGGTCTTGATAATCAGGCCGTCGGGCTTTTCGCCTTTCAGTTCCTTGAACTTGGTAATCAGGGCCATTGGGGAAACCCCAGCCCCGTCAATGGAGTACTGCCCGGAGGCGTCAATGGACAGCTGAATGGTCTTGGGCTCTTCCTTGGTGTCCTGAGAGGGGCCCACGGAAGGAACCGCCACTTTCAAGCCCTTGGTGTCCAGCATGGGGGCCACCACCATCATGATGATCAGCAGCACCAGAAAGATATCGGTCAGTGGGGTAATGTTGATTTCGTTGAAAACCTGTTTTCGTCCACCGCTTCGCATGATCTAGGCTCCTTCCTGCGTTAGGGGTCGCCCACCCATGGAGGTTTGCCGCAATTCTTCCTGGCGGGCCTCTTGCAACGGTTCCCCGGCCACCGTTACCTTGGTGAATCCGGCATCCCGGGCCGCTTCAAAGATCTTGAGGACCTGACCGCTTTTGGTGGCTTTGTCCGCCCGAATGATGATATTTTTCTCCGCCGGCTGCTCCGGGTTAGCCGCCGCGGACTCCACCGTGGCACTCCCGGCGGTGCTGACCAACTTGGCTTCTTCCGTTTTGAGCGTTTCCGTCAACTGATCCGGGTTGGCCTGCTGCCCCTGCACGTAAATCTGGCCGTCCTTGGCGATCTCGACAGTCAGCTTGTTCTGTTCGACAGGGGCTCCGCTTTGCAGGCTGGGCGGCTTAATATCCTTGCGGACTTGCTGCATCATGGGGGCTACCACCATCATGATGATCAGCAGCACCAAAAAGATATCGGTCAGCGGGGTAATGTTGATTTCGTTAAAAACCTGTTTGGAACCGGTTTTCATTCGTTCAGAATCCTAACTTGGCTTATTAGTAACCGGGTTGAGCCGGACGACGCTCCTGGGTACCCGCCACAGCCATTGGGTCACGCTCATCGGCAAAGCTCAGGAACAGCAGCTTCAGCAACTGGAAGTCGTCTTCGTAGCGGTTCACGATGCTTTGGAAGTAGTTGTTCAGGGCTACTGCCAGAATGGCCACGCCCAAACCGAAGGCGGTAGCGATCAGGGCGGAACCAATCCCGAACATGATTTCTGGAGCGCCGCTTTGGCCGCCCGCTTTGGACAAATCGCCAAAGGTAATCAGAATCCGCACAACGGTGCCAAACAAACCGAGGTAAGGGCAAATAGTGGCAATGGTTCCCAGGATGGGCAGGTTCTTCTCCAGCTTACGGGTGGCCAAAGAAGCGGTAATATCGTAGGAGCGCTCAAAGCTCTCCGGTTGTTCGGCCAGAACCCGAATGCCCTCTTCGGAGACTTCCCCGATGATGCCGCCCAACTGGGCGCTGAGCAACTGGGAATTTTCCAGGCTGCCCCGTTGTAACTCCCGTTGCAGACGGTGGATAAACTGCACCACGTCCCGGGAGTTCTTTTTGTAGAAGTAATGACGCTCAATGGTTACGGCCACGGTCAGAACGGAGCATACCAGGATTGGCAGCAAAACCATCCAGTCATTAGCAATGGCGAACCATAATAATTGAAAATCCATTAATCGGTATCTCCTCTTACCATTTCAAAGCCTGCTTCGGGTTCTTTGGGTTAAGAACATTATAATCAAACGCGAATTCTACCGGTAGTATGTCCTCCTTGAACTGGGGAGGAAGGGCTAGAAACGGCAGGGAAGCCACCACTGCCTGCTTGGCCGACTCATCCGCCTCAGTGTCCCCGGAAGACTTTTTCACATCGATTCTAATCACATTACCATCCCGAGCGATAAAAAGCATTAGGACGACTTTCCGACTTTCCGATCCGCGGGGGGGGACCCAGTTGCGCTTGATGCGACGCTCCAGGTCGGCCATAAAAGGGCCAAAGTCGATATCCTGCGCCACATCCACTCCCGGACTGGGAGAATTACCCGCCTGAGGATTGCCCATGGACGAGTTTCCAATATCGCTGCCAGAAAACTGACTCCCCTGAGAAGCAGGCTGAGCGGCCTGTCCGTTGGCAGCCGTGGCAGGAGGAGCTGTGGAACCTGAAACCGCCGAGGCATCGGAGGCAGGCTTCTCCTTGGAGGGAGTTTTAATGGTAGGCGTAACGGCAGGTTTTTCAGCGGTTTTCTGGGGATCGGGCGCCTTCTCGGCTAAAGGCTTTGGCTGAACCGCCGGTTGAGTCGACTGCGGCTTCACTGCGGGCTGTTGGGGCTTGGGCGGCTCCGACTTCTTGGCGGCTGCCTGCGGAGGTTCCTCAATGGCTTTCAGCGGCTGGCTTTTCTTGGGGGTGCCACCAGCCCGCTGATTGAAATTCCCCTTGAACTTGGGCTTATCAGGGCGGGTGGCCTTGGTGTCCTGTACCAGGGTAAATTCCAGATCCGGCTTTTGATGGGACTGGAACAAATCCCAGAAGTTGAAATGCAACAACCACGAGAGTAGCCACAATAAGGCCAAGGTCACCACCGTTAACACCACTGGCCCCACCACATGCAACAACGCGGACAGGCTGGTGGCCCGGCTCAGGGGCAGGCTGTCCAGCTCGGTGTGTATGGTTCCCACCCGGCTGACGCCTTTCTGAAAGCGTGCCTGAAGGTCTTCTACCGTGATGTTGGGGCCGGGGCGTTTTGCCCAACTGGCCTTTTTGCCAGCACCCTCGGATGCTTCCCTGTGTGTGGAAAGGTGGGGGGCTGGTTTTTCAGACTGAGACATAGTTTAACCGGCCTCTTCATGGCGCTTGAGTGGAGGGAAACGGACACCCGTTGGCGGGATATGCAATTCAATAAATCATAAGAAACCAGACCACCTCCAAAATTGCGGATCGCAGGTCTTGATGCCGTGATTCACTGAATTCAGCCAGTTTAGTAACCGTAATTCTGGTAAGGTTGGGGATTTTGGGGTGAATTATTGGGCCCATAATACTGAAAGCCCGAATCCGGCTGAGACTGAGGCTGATTGTAGCCGGGTGCGCCCATGGCGCCCGGTGAGGTGGTTAAAGGCTGATCCAGCACGATGTTGAGGGGTTGGCCGGATTCCACCACGGCAGGTCTTCCCTTTTGAACGGCAGAGCCCAAAGCCCCCATCCCGGCACCCAGAGCGGTTCCGTATATAGCGCCTCGGCCCACGCCGCCACCAGACAAGGGTCCCATAGCGGTTCCCAGGGCAGCGCCCAGGCCAGCACCCACACCGGTGGTCACCGCGGCCCGACCCAGACGGCCTGCGGTAGAGCCGCCTCTGATAATGCCGGTGCCATCTTCGGTTTGAATACGGGCGGATAAAGGAATCCGTTGTCCGTTGGGCAAAATGGCTGAGGTGAACCGAATGTCCAGCTCTCCGTTTTTACCGGCCCGGCCAGCGGGTTTGACCATCACCACTTGCCCTTCCATCTGGCTTCCGGCGGGCAGGATAATATTGGAGCCCGACGCGATGGGAGAGCCTAATGTGGCGTTAAAACGATCGCCTACACGGGCAAAGTCACTGGAAACAGGGCTGCTGAGCGTGGCAGAAACCACGGTGCCGGGAGGGGCGGTCACCACGTAGCCTTGCAAGGGTGGTTGCTGATACGATTGCCCGCCATACGGGGTGGTTGAATACTGGGACTGATTTTGTCCGTAAGTCTGGTATCCGCCATTGGCGTTGTTATAAGTATTGTTGTAGGAAGGATAACCGCCCGGTTGGTAGCCCCCGCCTTGCATGGGCGGTAAACTCTGGCTGATTTGGGCCACGGGTTGCGAGTAGGCCGGAGAATAATCGACGGGTGACGCGGCCATGACCAGGCCGGGCATCAGCATACCCAACGCTATGGAAGCCGCAATCTGACAAGATGCTTTCACCGAATAATCTCCTTTTTACTTAGCCACAGATGGGGAATGGCGCTTGTATGCAATGGGCCCAAACTATTTTATTCATGACTTGCAGCAGCGCAAGAATGTTCCAATTATACAACTCCTAAAGTAGGCACATTGGCAAGAAGTTTGGCATAATGCTACCAGGAGCATCCAGAGTATTTTATAGAGTGACAGGACCCATTGGCCAATGACCGCACTGCCACCCACAGCGTTTGACAATCTGATGCAACAGCTCAGTGGATTGCCCTTGTGGGTTAAGCAGGTTATCTATACCCAGCTTCGTCATGAACTGGAAGCCACCCTCTCCAAGCCCACGCTGGAAGCCTTTGGCCCAGAGCATACCTTGCAACTGTGGATCCCTGAAATCACCCGGCAGGGTTTGGTCGAGCTGGAAAAGCACAGTGGCCATGTTCCTCAAAGCATTCTGAAAATCCTGCACCTGTCCCGGTTTAAAAAGAATGTGCTGAGTATCACCATTCTTAACAACTGGACGCTGGAGCAAACCGCCATTTTTCTACTGGAAGCCATTGCCAAGGAATTGCTTTCCCCGCCCCGCTCCATGGTCATTTCCGGCACCATTGACTATCTGGCCGGTCGTACCCGGTTGGGAGAATATCTGGTCAAAATCAACCGCCTCAACATTCAGCAGCTGGATCAGGCCCTGCGTACCCAGCAGGCCATCGCGGAAGCCATGGGGGAGCGCACCGGGATTGCCAATGTCCTGATCAATCTGGGCTATATCAAAAAGGAAGACAGTGAAGCCATTTTGTTTTTGAAGGAAGAGAGCAAAAAGCCGTTTACGGGGCTACCCAATGTACTGCCCGGTGGAGGGAACGAGGCCGTGGCCCGACTTCAGGGGCAATTGACCCAGGCCATGCAGCGCATCAAGGATTTGGAAACCCTGAACTATCAGCTGCAAAAAAAGGGCTGAACAACAGGGTTTGTGTTCTTTTTCCCTGATTACAGGATGGCGATAGCACAAAAAGCATCGTCCTTGTTTTTATGCTGATACGGGATGTGTTTAGGGACTTAGTAGGGATATATTGCCAATTACGGGACATTAGGGAAGTTCATAGTCTAACCATTTCACGACTGGGACACACTTAGGGGGATTATTAGTTATGGGACTTGGGGCAAGCCAGGCGCGGCTATTAATGCTGACCGCGCGAAAATCCGATACGGAATTGCAGTTGCAAATGGTCAATCAGGCCAGAATGCAGATTTCCAATATGGTGTCCGCCTTGTTCGGTCGTCAGGTAAACCTGGAGCCGGATAGCGCTGATTCCAAGCGTTTGCAATCCACCATTTCCGCCATTCAGGAGCGGGATAAAGCATTGGAGCTGGAATCCAAGCGACTGGATACCCAACACCAGGCGGTTCAAACCGAGATTGACTCTGTTCAGAAAGTCATCTCCAAAAACATTGACAGTAGCTTTAAATTAATGGGCTAAGGGTCGGCTCTATCAGGCTGGTGACTTTCCTTGCCAGTTCAAGGTCAGGATGGCCCCGATCCTTTGGGTTCGCAGTGTGGCTCGTCCGGTTCGTGGCCGCTTGCAGGTGCATTGTTTCATGCGCCATATTGGTGCTTCTTCCCAATCCAGCGTCATTGGTCGTTTAAAACAAGTGCAATTTTGGGGTATTTAAAGAGACAGTCCCAACTGCTTCAAGATCGCATCAATTTTGGCCCAGTTTTCTTGTCCCTGTTGCTCAAACCCACAGCCGGGATGATAAATGGTGTTTTTATGGGGAAATGGATACATGCGGCAACCCACCGGTCGATCCTCATGCACCCCGCAGCGACCGTCCGCTAACACGTATTTGCACTTGAAAAAAGACACCTGATCCGGGTCCTGTCCCTTGGACCGGGCTGCTGTGCGCACCTTGTCCACAAATTCGGACGCAATTTCCCGGACCTGGGTCTGACTCTCATAGGGTAAAAAGACCGAGGCAAAATCCCGGGCCGATTCATGCCCTTCAGCTTCCGGGTTGGCCGCCAGCGCCAGAATCTCCTCATAGGACAAAGAGCCCTTGAAGGTGGCCACCCGACAACATTGCCCCCGCTGCTTGCACAGATGCTGGGGCAGTTTCATCAACTGTTCCACCTGATGGGCCAACCCCAACGGAGAGGGCAACGCGGAGGATGGCTGGGGTGGGCTCTGTTCACTCATGGTCATTTACCAGTAATGGGAGCCGAACATTTTCCAGGGCTTGATTTTTTCCAGCACCAGGGCGTTCAGATCGGCCAACGTGGTTTCGGGGCGAACCGGATGATGCACCCCATCCGGGGAAAGCTGCTCCATAATGTAGGCGCTGGTTTTCAAATCCCGAATCATGCGCTTCTGCTTTTCCCGCTGCTCAAATTGCCAGCCCTCAAAGCCGCAACCCGGCGGCATCACCGACCAGCCGTGACCCGGTGCCTCCCGGCAGCAACGGGGACGGCGCTCATAAATGGTACACAAACCCTCCGGGCTGACGTAACGGCAATGGTAGAAGGTCACCTCATTGACATCCATATCCTCCCGGTCGGCCACCGCCTTGAGTACCTGCTCCACCTGCTCCGGTTCCACCTGGCGGGCATCCTCAATGGAGTCATACGGCTCAAACACTTCCAGAAAGTCGATGGCCTCTTTATCACCGGCTTCCACCAGTGCTTTTAATTTTTTATAAGAATGAAAGGTGGTGGCAGAGCGGCAGCAGCGACCACATTTATGGCACAAATCGGGCAGACTGGGTGATTCCGCTTTTAAGTCGTCTGCGGTGCCATAGTAATTCAGGTCAAACATGGAATCAGCCTCAACTTACATCCGATTCACCGGGCCCAAAGCGAACCTGTTTCCTTCATCGGCACATCCCGAAGAATCTTTAAAAATCATAGCGTACAATTCCCTCCCGGAGCGATCGGGCTTTCCTAACGGAAAACCGAAGTCCCACCCGTCGGTCAGACTTCGGTTTTTCAGATCCCAAAAGAATGAGGGTGAAGGCCGCTTCGCCCAGAATATAAAGCGCTGTTCAACAGTCCCGCTAGACAGTCCCAAAGGTTCGATCGCCCGCATCGCCCAAGCCGGGCACAATGTAGGCCTTGTCGTTCAACCGCTCATCCACCGCGCCAGTGAAAATCTGGATGCCCGGATGCTGTTCGGTCAGATGCTGAATGCCTTCCGGGGCGGCAATAATGCTGACAAAGCGAATGTTCGAGGCCTTGGTACCCAATTTCTTGATAATATCCACGGCAGCCACCGCTGATCCGCCGGTGGCCAGCATGGGGTCCAGTACAAAAATCTGGGCCACGCTGTAGTCAATGGTGGAGGGCAGTTTGTTGTAGTAGGTCACCGGCTTGAAGGTCTCTTCATCCCGGTACAGGCCGATGTGGTACACGCTGGCCGAAGGCAAAATATCAATGGCCAATTCGGATAAAATCAGGCCCGCCCGCAGAATGGGGGCAATTAAAATGGGCACATCGGGGGACAGAATTTTGCATTCGGCCTTGGTAATGGGGGTTTCCACGATGGTTTTGGCCGTGGGCAGGCTGGCCGTGGCATCCATGAAAATCAGTTTGCCCAAACGGGTCATGGTGGCTCTAAATTGCTCGGTCGAGGTGTTTTTATCTCGCAGGATACTGAGGTTATGCTGCACCAACGGGTGATTGGAAACATTGACAGCGGGGTGGACGGTGGCGGTCATGGAAAGCTCCTGATGGCGATTGCTTGGACAAGGTAGTTTTTCATAGTAGCAAAAAGCCTGCCGCCACGGAACGGCCAAGATCTCAAAACGAATGTTCTCACAACACAGGGGCAACACCCTGGCTTGAGGGGATTTATTACAACAACCCCAATCAAAGGCAGACCGCAGACCCATGGGCAGCATCCCCATCCCCCCTACGCCTCGCTATACCCCGTCCCTCCCTCTGCCACCTTACCCACAGGGCAAGCCCGCTGTGACCATGGGTGTAGCGGCCGGGCTTGCCCCCCTTAGCGCCTATCAGCAGGCAGGGCTTGTCGCCCACACCGTTCAGGATCAGGCCATATTACAGCAGTCCCTGATTCTACTGGGGCAGGTGCGTCACTTGCCGGGTGATGATGCGTATCTGAGGGGCATGGGCGTTTGGCCGGTCTTTCAGAATGGTCAGCAGGCCTTGCAGACCATTCTGCAAAAAGGGATTCGGGTGGAATTTGGGGACATGGGCGACAGCCCAGCCCACGCCCAGTGGATAGCCGAGCAAAACCGCATCATGATTAACCAGCGCTACCGGGGCGATAGCAGTCCGGCCACGCGGTATGCCATTTCTGAGGCCCTTTACCACGAGGCTGGACACGCCGCCGGAAACGGGGATGACCAGTCCTCCATTCAGGAAGAGCTGAACTGTCTGGCCCTGAATACGCTGGCACACCGCTACCACCGGGCCATTAATCCGTATTACGGGCAAACGGCCACCCACAGTCCCCTGCTTTCCGATGGGGTGGCCCTGTACGCCCAACTATTTTTTGATTCAGACCCCCAAAAGCGGGCCCTCATTCGGCGGGTGGTGCAAAAATATGGCGATCTGCCTCTGGAAAGCCCGGGTCATCCGGTGCCCTATCTGGGGCCGGGAATGGCTTGGGCGCCTCGCTCAACAGGCCCCATGAACGTCCCGACTCCGCTGGCTCAACAAATTAAAACGGCTTACTGGCTGCAACAGGCATCGCCGCCCATTCGTCCCATCATCCCCGTCACGCAGGCTTTACAGCCCGCCATCTTCCCCGCATTATAGTCGGGTTCCCTAAACGCAGTCGGACTCAGGAGGGAGACTTTATGGCTGAAAATTGCCTGTTTTGCAACATGGTGGCCGGGGCCATTCCCTGCCAAAAAGCGGGAGAGAATGATCAGGTGCTGGCCTTTCACGATATTCATCCCCAAGCGCCTACCCATATTCTGGTGATCCCAAAAACCCACACTCCCAGCCTCTCGGAAACCGAAGATGCAACCCTGCTGGGAGCGTTAATGGCGGGTGTTCGGCAAGTGGCTACCGAGCAGGGCCTGACGGACTATCGGCTGGTGATTAACAATGGCCCCCAAGCCGGACAAACCGTCTTTCACCTGCATGCCCATATATTGGCCGGTCGCCCCCTGCACTGGCCGCCGGGCTGAGCGGAAATTGTGCGACATTAAAGTCCGGGGATGCCGGGATGTTCTTCCCTAGCTCAACGGATTGTAATGACTTTTTTTCTATGTTACCCTCACAAGACATTAAAAATTTAACGCCTATTTGAAAGCGGGGTGAAATCCGAAATGGCAGAAGTCCAGGTACAACCTGGTGAAAGTATTGAAAGCGCACTGAAACGGTTCAAAAAGAAAATTCAGAAAGCGGGCATCCTGTCCGAAATCAAACGGCGGGAGCATTACTTGAAACCCAGCGTCAAAAAGAAAAGAAAAGCCGAGTCCGCCCGTAAGCGTAAAAGCTAGTTTTTTCTCACTCGACTAAAATTTAAAAAGCCTCTCCAACACTTTGTTAGAGGGGCTTTTTAGTGTTTTTCAACAGCTTCTGGCCCGATATCTCAGGCACGGCGCGCAGAGGGCTTAAAACAGCAGTTTGAACAGGGTAAAGTGTCCGTTGAATTTCTTGGTCAGGACTTTCAGGTTTCGGGCCGCTTCCCGGGTATCATTCAAAATGGCGTCCACCTGCTTATCTTCATCATCCGTCAGGGCATCGACATTGTTCAGCACGGTGTTCAACCGGGTCAGGGAGCTATCCAGCTTGGCCGTAATGCTATCCACCCGGTTTTGCAGATCGGTGTCCTGCGCGGTTTTGCGCAGGGTCATCATTAACTGGCTGGCGTTTTTAGAGGTGTCTCGCGTGGCGTAGAGCGTTTCCTTCAGGGCCGGATCGTTAAGCAGTTGCTTCATGGCGTTGGAGGACTCCCGAAGCGACGCAATGGTGGAGCCCAGCTCACTTTTTAATTTTGGATCGCCAATAATGTGGTTGATGTTGGTGCTGACATCCGATACATTCTGGGCCAGCTGCTCACTGACTCCCACCAGCCGATCCAGATCTACCCGGGTGGTCTGGAACAGGGCGTTGGCCGTGTTCATGACTTCATGGGCCTGGGCGGTCAGGACTTCCGTATTTTTAACGGTGCTGTGCAGGCTTTCAATGGTCTCATCGGATAAAAGCTCGTTAATTTTCTCGTTGGTCAAGCGCAGGGCTTCCGCGGAATCCATCTGGATTTCAAGGAACCGCTTCAGACGCAGGGGCTCTTCCACCGTGAATTGCAGGTTTTTATCCGGTACCTGGGCCAAATAGGGCTCCTTGGGCAAGATGCGCAGGTAGTACTGCCCGTTTTTATCCAGCGTCAGTTCAAACAGGGGATCTTCCGGCATGACGGCCCCCGGCAGAGTGACCCTGTAAAACAGGCGATGACGCACCAGATTGCCATCCCGGGTCTGCTCGATGTTTTCCACCGTACCCACCCGGATATAACCTTTTTCATAGAGGAACTTGACCGGAATGCCTGCGTTAATGGCCTTGGCAGGCTCCTTGAACGTGGTCAGGGTCACTTCTCGCAACCGAGGGGGGGTAATTTCCAGAAATTGCTCACCAATCAGACCGGATTGCTCGATAGAGAGCATGGAGCCTCTGGGGATTTGGACGCCCAGGTTTTTATTCAGCCGAAAAGCCACCTGCACCCCATATTCACCATCACGCTTGGCCGCCTTGACCGATTCCACAAAGCCCACCCGAATGCCCATCATCTGCACCGGGGCGCCTTCCTTCATCCCATTCACATCCTCAAACCATTCCGTGCGAAGCTCGCCGCTGTCCAGGCCCCGTCCGCGCAGCCAAATCAAGGAAATCACCAGTAATGTAATGCTGACTAAGGTTAATAAGCCTACCTTGACTGTGGATGTTCTTTGTCGGTTTGCCGTATTCATTGCAAGCTGTGTCGCTCTATCTTCAATGTTGAATGGAAATGCGTGGAAAAGCCACGCTTCAGCATATTATACTGCAGCCAAGGGAAACCGTCAGATGCGACTTGGCTAGCAGCCGCATTACTCCTGGTCGGTCATGGGGCCTTCCAGGCTGGCCTGAGAGAACTGGCGGGCATAGGGATTCCGGGAGCGGAACAACTCCTGCGGGGTGCCCTCCCAGCAAATTTCGCCATCATGCAGCAAAATAAGGCGGTCGGTGCGATGGATGGTGGAAAACTGGTGGGTTACCACCACACTGGCCGCACTCAGGTCATCCCGCAGCTTGCGAATATAGTCCTCAATCACGGTGGATGCAATGGGGTCCAATCCCGCCGTGGGCTCATCGTACAAAATAATCCGCGGACGACTGACAATGGCCCGGGCAAAGCTGACCCGCTTCTGCATGCCGCCCGATAATTCGTTGGGATAGCGGTTCTCAATTCCTTCCAGCCCAACCATTTGCAGTTTTTCAGCCACAATGGCCTTGATTTCCTGCTGCGAATACTTTCGATGCTCTCGATTGCTTTGAATGAGGGCTTTTTCATAATCCCGATCGGGGCGCTCCAGCAGTGAAAAGGCCACGTTCTCAAAAACGTTCAGGGAGTCAAACAGGGCCGAGTACTGGAATACCAGGCTGTAGTTCGGGTCAGATAGCTCTACGGAGCCGCTGTCTGGTGTTTCCAGATTGCTGATGATCTTGAGCAGGGTGCTTTTCCCACAGCCACTGATGCCGATAATGCCCAGGGTTTCGTGGGCCCGGACCTCAAAACTGATGTCCTTCAGCACCACCTTGTTGCCGTAGGACTTGCGCACGTTACTGACCCGGATTAACACATCATCCGAGGAAGGGGAAATTGGTGGCTGCTGGCTGACTGCCTCATCCGACATGATTATTTGGTTCCATAAATTAAAAAGGTCAGGACATAATCGAAAATGGCCATTAATACAAATGACCATACCACAGCCCGGGTGGTGGCCACTCCCACTTCGCGGGAGCCTCCCGTGGTGTTGATGCCAATGGTGGTGGCCATGGAGAAAACAATAAAGCCAAAAACAGACGATTTCAGCATCATGGCGATAATATCCCGCAATTCAATCTGATGCCAGACCGAATCCAGATACTTGCCATAACTCAAATCGGCCACCAGACTGGCGATGATCATGCCGCCCGCAATACCGGCCACCGCGGTAATCACCGTCATGAGCGGCAGGGCCACAATACCCGCCAGCACCCGGGGCATCACCAGATAGCGGATGGGATTGACGTGCAACACCCGGAGGGCACTGACCTGGTTGGTAATCTGCATGGTGCTTAACTCGGCGGCGTAAGCGGAACCGGCCATGGCGATCACGGAAAAGGAGGTCATAATGGGGGCCAATTCCCGAATCATGGCCAGAGAAACCAAAGCGCCCACATAGTCCGCCGCGCCTTGGCGAACCATTTCCTTGGAAATTTGCAGAGAAATAACCATCCCGGAGAAAACCACCATAATCAGGGAAATCCCAATGGTATCGATGCCCACAAAGGCCAGCTGCTGTACAAACTGCTTGAAGCCAAACCGTCCGGTGAGGAAGAATCCGCCAATTTCCCGGGCGTTGTAAACGGCCGTGCCCAGGGTGTCCAGAAACACGCTCCACTCTCGACCCATCGCCGTTAAGGCGCGACGGGTGAACGGAAATAATCGGAGTTTTTCTGGCTGAGGTTTGGTCATCATTCTATTTTAGCGTGTTTTCCCCGTCGAATCAGCAGAGCGACCCGGCCTGTCCTTCCGGTTCAGGGCCCTGTCAGCCCGGAGATCCACTTATCCAGTAATACCAGCGCAAAAACCGCCATGCTGATTCGCCCGTTGATGGTGAAAAAGGCCTCATTGACCTTCTCCAGCCGAATCGGATTTTGGGCGTCCCCGCGAATCAGGCGATGTTCGTAGATCAACATACCGGCAGTCAAGGCAATGGCCACCCAGAATAGTGGCCCCACCGCATAGCCCAGGGCGAAACCAACCAGTAAGGCCACCGTTAAGCTGTGAAAAATCCGGCTCAGGCGCAAGGCTCCGGTCAATCCCAAGGCCACCGGGATGCTTTTCAACCCGGCCTCTTTATCAAACTCGTAATCCTGACAGGCGTATATCACATCAAAGCCAGCCACCCAAAAAACCACCGCAAAGCCGAACACCACAGGTTGCCAGGCAAGGGCCCCGGTCACCGCCAGCCAGCCTCCTACCGCTGAAGAGCCCAAGGCCACCCCCAAGACCAAATGGGCCAGGGGCGAAAATAGCTTCATATAGGAGTAAAGGGTCAAAATGGCGAAAGCCACTGGCAGCAACAGGCGACAAATCAGCGGTAGTTGCCAGGCCGCGCCTATGAACAGGAGGGCGGAGGCAAAAACCAACAGCCACGCCTCCCGTGCTTTTACCCGCCCGGCCGGAATGGAACGGTTTTGGGTGCGTGGATTCTGGCCATCAATAGGGGCGTCAATCAACCGATTCAGGCCCATGGCGTAAGTGCGGCCACCCACCATGCACAGCACCACCCATAAAACCGTCCAGGGGGAAGGCCATTGGGAATCGGGCACCGCCAAGAGCATGGCGGACAAGGCAAAGGGCAAGGCAAATACGGTATGCTCAAACTTGACCAGTTCGGCGTATTCCGCCAAACGAGCCCCAAGTGTGGACTTTGAAAGACCGCTTGCCATAAGCAGCACCATTTCCTGATTGCTTGATGTAAAATGCTGACTGGTAACTATTGACGCATAAATGTAGCCTGCTTGAAAAGAAAGCCATTCCTAAATCACGAAACCAAGTGAAAGTTTAAAAATTGCCGGTTAAAAAACGCAGAACTAAAACACAAGAACGAAAACAAAAAAGCTGAAACAAAAACGTTAAAAGGCAGCGTTAAAGCAGAGTTAAAAGAGATTATAGCCCATGCGCCATCCTGAACAGCCCACCCCTTCTGATGCCTCTGAATCCCTGACCGCTTCGTCCGCTTCGGAACGGGCCAATCACTTCAAGCACGTTGGTTGGCAATTCAATCTGATCAAACTGGGGAAGCTGGTGGCGTTTTCTTTTGGGGTTACCGTACTCAGCACCCTGATGAGCTGTGTGTGGCAATGGCCGTGGGGAGATCACGCCAGCGCTCCCACAGGAACTGCCCCTGTTCTGGCCGCCCCGGAGGCCGCGACATTAACCCCCGATGAAAAAATCAACATCAATATTTACCGCAACACCAGCCCTGCGGTGGTCAATATCAGTAGCACCGTGTTGTCCCTGGACATGTTTTCCAACATCATCCCGGAGAAAGGGTCGGGTTCCGGGATGATCATCACCCCGGACGGCTACATCCTGACCAACGGGCACGTGGTGGAAGATGCCCAGCAACTGGAAGTGACCCTGCTGGACGGTAAAGTCTTCAAGGCCAAACTGATTGGCGGCGATTTGAGTAAGGATGTGGCCCTGATCAAGATCGATCCGGGCGCTGTCAAGCTGCCCACCATTCAAATGGGCAATTCCGATCATCTGGAGGTGGGGCAGAATGTGTACGCCATTGGCAACCCCTTTGGCCTGAACAGCACCCTGACCACCGGGGTGATCAGCAGTCTTGGGCGAACCCTCAAGGCGCCCAATGGTCGCCTGATTGAAGGGATTATTCAGACGGACGCCGCCATTAACCCTGGCAATTCAGGGGGGCCGTTGCTCAATAGTTCCGGGCAGCTGATTGGCATTAATACAGCCATTTTCAGCCCCTCAGGCAGCAATGCGGGCATCGGCTTTGCCGTTCCCGCCAATACCGCCCGGCGCATCGCCGAAGACCTGATTGCCTATGGCCGGGTCATTTGTCCTTTTCTGGGCGTGGAAGTGGGCATGGAAATCAACCCTTACATGGCAAAAGCGCTACAACTCCCAGTCTCCAGGGGCTTGTTGGTCACCCGGCTTGTGCCCAACGGGCCAGCGGCTCAAGCGGGCCTGAAGGCGGCCAATCAGGTGCTGGTTGTTGGGAACCGCCAGATTCCGGTGGGCGGGGACATCATTGTGGCTTACGATGGCAAACCGGCTGAAAGTGCCGATCGCTTCATGAACTACGTGGAGTCCAAGCGTCCCGGCGATACGCTGAGCCTTAAGATCAATCGCAATGGAACACCGCTCAGTTTAAGCGTCAAACTGGCAGAACGGCCCCGCTAACCCTCACGTTTAACAAGGAACGCCCATGGCTAAAATTATTGTGGTGGATGACGATTTGGCCATCCAGACTCTTATTAAAGTCAATCTGGAGCTGCAAAAGCATCGGGTTTTAACCGCTAACGACGGTGTGGAAGGCTACGCCCTTATTCAGCAAGAGCTGCCAGACCTGATTATTCTGGATGTGATGATGCCCAACGCGGACGGCTACACGGTGTGCCAGCGGGTGCGTAAAAATCCGGCCACCGAACATATCCCGGTGCTGATGTTGACGGCCCTGGGCGTGGTGGAGGACAAGGTCAAAGGCTTTGATGTGGGAGCCGATGACTATCTGGTAAAGCCCTTTGAGCTGCCAGAGCTGCAAGTGCGGGTGCGGGCCTTGCTCCGTCGCAGCGGTCAATTGCCCAAGTCGGCCACCGCCACGGAAATCCTGTCTGTGGGTGATATCACCCTGATTCCGGAAAACCTGGAAGTTAAAATCCAGCACAGCATTGCCAAATTGACCCCCACGGAGTTTGAAATCCTGAATTGTCTGGTGCAAAATCACCATCAGGCCATTTCCCTCAGTAAGCTGCTGCAAGATGTCTGGGGCTATTCTCCCGATGATGACGTGGAGACCATTCGGGTGCATGTTCGGCACCTGCGGAGTAAGCTGGACAAGGTTTCCGGTGGAAAAAGCTATGTGGAGACCATCTACGGGGGAGGCTACCGCCTTATCCCGGAAGGATTGCTCAAAAACAAAAGCAAGTAGGTGTTTGTTTCCTTCAAAAGGCATTGCCTATCTTGTTATAAGTTGTTTTAGCTCGGTGAGAATGCCACACGGCAAACGTTTTCTCCCCTGTTGTCCGTAACTTCGATCTTCCTTGGCTTCCGCCGCACAAGTTGACATTGATTTTTGCTTTGGCTACAGTGATCATCCACGAAAGTGCCAGTCCCATGGTTTGATTTTAAATCCTTCGATTTGGAGTCAAAAAAAAGTAGTGGTCACTCTGGTCAACCTCACGAAGCGCCCCAGCATATTGCGGTATCGCCAATGCCTTCCCGCAAACGCCTTCCAAGGATTCGGCAATCGCTTTCGGAGCAAAAGCGTATACCCAATGCAGATTTAGTCATTCAATAAACCATTTCAGGAGGTCATCCCTTGCCCACAATCGCACAGCTCGTTCGGAAAGAACGGACCAAGTTCAAACGCAAAACCAAGTCCCCCGCTTTGGCGTCCAACCCCCAAAAGCGTGGCGTTTGCACCCGTGTTTACACCACCACTCCAAAAAAACCGAACTCTGCTTTGCGCAAGGTCGCTCGTGTGCGTTTGACTAACGGGTTTGAAGTAACCACCTACATCCCCGGCGTTGGCCACAACCTGCAAGAACACTCCGTGATCCTTATTCGCGGTGGTCGGGTTAAGGATTTACCCGGTGTTCGCTACCACACGGTACGTGGCACCCTGGATTTCGCTGGCGTAAAGGATCGCAAGCAATCCCGCAGCAAATACGGCGCCAAGAAAAATCAGCCCGCTGCCAAAGGCAAGAAATAGCAATAGCATTCAGAAGTAAGAAGCAAGGAGTTTTCCGTTTATGTCGCGTCGCTCGAAACCGAAAAAACGCATCCCAATGCCTGATTCCATTTACAACGATGTGGAAGTGGCCAAATTTATCAACCGCCTCATGATGAAGGGCAAGAAAAGCGTCGCTGAGCGTATTTTCTACGATGCGATCGAGCTGCTGGAAGGCAAGACCGACGATAAAGGGATCGATGTATTCCGCAAGTCCTTGCGCAAAGCCAAGCCGCTGGTTCGGGTAAAAGCTCGCCGGGTGGGAGGTTCTACGTACCAGGTGCCCATCGAAGTTCGTGAAGATGAAGGGTTGGCCATTGGCTCCCGCTGGTTGATTGAATACGCCAGAAAGCGTAAAGGTCGCTCCATGACCGAAAAGCTGGCTGCCGAGCTTCTGGACATTTACCGTGGTACTGGCGCTACCGTCAAAAAGCGGGAAGAAACCCATAAAATGGCCGAAGCCAACAAGGCCTTTGCCCACTACCGCTTCTAAATCCAATGTACCGAGTGGCACTTGTCTCCGACAGGTGTCACTCGGTTTTTCACCGTTTTTACATCCCTGTTCTCTCAATTGATCCAAGTCCTTGAATCCAAAGTTTTTTAATGAAAAAGAGGTTTTAAACCGTGGCCAGAAAAATTCAACTCGAAAAAGTCCGCAACATCGGGATTGCCGCGCACATCGACGCTGGTAAAACCACCACCACCGAGCGGATTTTATACTACACCGGTAAAGTCCACAAAATTGGTGAAGTTCACGAAGGAACAGCTGTAACCGACTGGATGGAGCAAGAACGGGAGCGTGGCATTACCATCACTTCCGCCGCCATTACCTCCAGTTGGAAAAATCACCAGATCAATATCATCGACACCCCTGGCCACGTAGACTTCACCATTGAAGTAGAACGTTCCTTGCGGGTACTGGACGGCGTGGTTGCCGTATTCTGCGCCGTGGGTGGCGTCCAGTCCCAGTCCGAAACCGTGTGGCGTCAAGCGGATCGCTACAAGGTTCCCCGCATGGTGTTTGTGAATAAAATGGACCGTACCGGCGCCAACTTTGAGCGGGTAGTCGGCCAGATCACCGGTCGTCTGGGTGCCAATGCCCATCCCATTCAGTTGCCCATCGGCGCTGAAGACCAAATGACCGGCATCATCGATCTGATCGAAATGAAAGCCCATATCTATAAAAACGATTTGGGAACCGACATTGAAGTCACTGAAATCCCCGCCGATTACGCCGACCAAGCCGCAGCTGCCCGTGAAAGTTTGGTAGAGGCCATCGTGGAACATGATGACGTCTTGATGGAAAAATACCTGGGTGGCGAAGAAATTTCCGTCGAAGAATTGAAAAAAGCCCTGCGTAAAGCAGTTTGCGACGTAAAAATCGTGCCTGTGGTCTGCGGTACCGCTTTCAAGAACAAGGGTGTCCAGTTGTTGCTGGATGCCGTCATCGACTACCTGCCTTCCCCCATCGACGTTCCCAGCATTCAGGGTAAAAACCTGGATGGCAGTGACGCTGAGCGCAAGAGCAGCGATGACGAACCGTTTGCCGCACTGGCGTTTAAAATTATGACCGATCCTTATGTGGGTCGTTTGACGTTCTGCCGGGTCTACAGCGGTGTGCTGCAATCCGGTAGCTATGTTTCTAACGCCACTAAGGGCAAAAAAGAGCGCATCAGCCGTCTGGTTCAGATGGAAGCCGATGATCGTAAAGAGATCGATGAAATCCGCGCGGGCGACATTTGCGCGGTAGTGGGCTTGAAAGACACCACCACCGGCGACACGTTGTGCGCTGAGAACGCACCGGTTATTCTGGAGTCGATTCACATTCCCGATCCGGTAATTGAAGTTGCCATTGAGCCCAAAACCAAGGCTGACCAGGAAAAGCTGGGCAACTCCATGTCCAAGCTGGCCGAGGAAGATCCCACCTTCCGGGTACGTGTTGATCAGGAAACCGGTCAAACCGTTATCGCCGGGATGGGCGAGCTTCACCTGGAAATCATCGTGGACCGTCTGTTGCGTGAATTCAAGGTGGAAGCCAACGTCGGTAAACCGCAGGTGGCCTACCGTGAAACCATTACCAAAACCGTGGAAGTGGAAGGCAAATACGTCCGTCAGTCCGGTGGTCGTGGTCAATACGGTCACGTCTGGATCCGTCTGGAGCCCCAAGAGCGTGGCACCGGCTTCGTCTTCGAAAATAAGATTGTGGGCGGTACCGTTCCCAGAGAATACGTGGGCCCTGCCTCCAAAGGGATTGAAGAAGCCCTGCAAGGCGGCGTAATCGCTGGTTTTGAAGTGATCGACGTGAAAGCCACCCTGTTCGATGGTAGCTACCACGATGTGGACTCCAACGAGATGGCCTTTAAAATCGCCGGTTCTATGGCCGCTAAAGCGGGCGTTCCCAAAGCGGGTCCGCAATTGCTGGAGCCTGTGATGAAGGTGGACGTTGAAGTGCCCGAGGACTTCATGGGCGATGTCATTGGTGACTTGTCCAGCCGTCGTGGCCGGATTGAAGGGATGGAGCCCATTCCGGGCACCGGTACCCAAAAAATTCGCTCCATGGTGCCTCTGGCTGAGATGTTCGGTTACGCTACCGACATCCGCAGCAAAACCCAGGGCCGTGGTACCTTCGCAATGGAATTCGCTCACTACGAGCCCATGCCGAACAACATCGCCGAACCTCTGATCGCCAAGTTCAGAGGGCAGGCTGCCGCCGCCAACTAGATTGGTAAACGGCTAAATACCTGAAAAGACCGGGAATATGCTTCCCGGTCTTTTTATGATGAAAGCAGATAGTGAATGACACCTGCACTAGAAGGCAGCCTGTTTACTCGCCTACAAGCAGGGCGCGCGCTCGAACTCAGTTTGTCTTGCCTTTTCCGTCCCGGTACAGTTCCGGCAAAAAATCCTTGATGGTGCGCACCTGAAGGGTGTCGTCCTCAATGGTCAAAATACGGGTTTCCGCAGAGCCCCGGTTACGGGCAATTCGCCCCAAGCTGGTGATGGGGGGGAGCTGGGTATCATCCCCATAATAGGCCACCGCCTGAATTTTTTCCGGTTTTGGGCTTGGCCCATTCTCATCGGCAGGCGCTTCCGGGCTCTTTCGGGTCAGCCCAGCGGCCACTGTTGCCAAATCAGCGGGGACATGCCAGCGAGTGGACCAATCCACCCGAGCCCCGGTAATTAATCGTCCTGAAGGGTAGAGCAACATGGCCACACCGGTCGGCACTCTGGAATCCCGGGCCAAAGACCGGTTGGCAAGGTAGGCGTTCTGGGCCTGATCCATCAGATCTCGGGCGGCTTTTGGGGACAGGGACGGATACTGATCCGGGGGGTGGGTATTTGCCAATGTGCTGAAGGTGACCGGTAAATCCGCCATGGGCCGATTGGTTTTGGAAAGGATTGTGCGTCCCTTGTAAAGCGGCAACATTTCCCGGACAGAGCGCTGGCGCATGATGGGAGGCTGCCCTGCGGCATTTTTTTCCAGGCTGATGACCGACGTGTCCGGCGGGCAGATGGGACTGGCCAGCCACTCCTGGCAATCCGCGCAGGGGATGGGGTGATCGTCTTTCAGGTTGGCGCTCACCAGATAAATCGTTTTCACCGGGGGCAGCGAAGTGGGCCCTTGCTGATGCTGACTTTGTTTTTGAATCCACTGATTTTGGGCGGCCCCAATGGCCAGACGCAAATCGCACAGGGTCAACTGGCGACTGGCTTCCACGTTGGCGCTTATGCCCTCGGTGCCATCGGCCAGTTTGACCAGCGCGGCGTAATGCCTGCCGGAATAGTTCGGGGCCAGTCGGGCCGCCGTTTGGGCGTGGCGTTGCAGCCGTTCCAGATGCTGCTGATGCGATTCAGGGCGAGAGGCCTGAGGGCCTGCTGAAAATTCAACGGTGTCCACCGCGTTGGCATCGCTGCCGTTCCCCTGAAATTTGAAGGAAGCATGGGTGTGAGCCTTGCGGGCAGGTCGTTGTGGTAGTGGAAGGGGTGTTGAAATCAAAGGCACGTTGAAAGATGGCAAAATCATGATTTATTCTCAAAAAGGAGGCCGGTGGGTGGGGGTAATGGCAAGGTAGGATTGCGGGTTACAGAACATTGATGAGAGAACGTTGGCGCTGTGCGACTGGAATGTTTGAATTAGAATGAGCGTAACACAAGCATGCTGTAGATCTCGATATCATTTGTATCTGCTCTGAGCCAACGACCGATGGTGTGGGTTTGCTTGTCACCGATAATTTTTTGGAAGGGAAGCCATGAAAAAAGCTGAATTGTTGATGATCCCCGGACCGACCCCACTTCCGGAGCCGGTACGTGAGATGATGAGTCGTCCGGCCATTGGGCATCGCAGCGCCGAATTCAAAGAGGTGCTGAAGCGTGTTTTCCCCAGTTTGCAATGGATTTTCGGGTCTAAAAATCAGGTGTTTCTTTATACAGCCAGTGGCACCGGGGCCATGGAAGCCTCGATGTCCAATACCCTGAACCCGGGGGATCGAGTGTTGGCGCTGGTGAATGGCGTATTTAGCCATCGCTGGGCCGAAATCGCCAAGACCCTGGGCTTGCAGGTGGAAACGCTGGATGTTCCTCCGGGTGAAGCGCATACTCCCGCCATGCTGCAGGAATATCTGGAGGCCCGCCGGAGTACGGACTACAAAGCGATTTTGCTGAATCATAGCGAAACTTCTACCGGGGTCCTCAGCCCCATCCGGGAGTTGGTGGCGATCAGTCGTCAA
Organism: Vampirovibrio chlorellavorus; assembly: GCF_003149375.1. Classification (NCBI taxonomy): domain Bacteria; kingdom Bacillati; phylum Candidatus Melainabacteria; class Vampirovibriophyceae; order Vampirovibrionales; family Vampirovibrionaceae; genus Vampirovibrio; species Vampirovibrio chlorellavorus. The sequence continues at coordinate 113,442 of NZ_QFWH01000001.1, read as the reverse complement.
ACCCATCCCGAGGCCCTGACCATTGTGGATACCATTACCAGTCTGGGCGCGACCCATTTTTCGCTGGATGACTGGGATGTGGATATTGCTGTTTCGGGCAGCCAAAAGGGTTTTATGTTGCCGCCGGGGCTGTCTTTTCTGGGCCTGAGCGATCGGGCCTGGAAAGCGCACCAGCAATGCCATCAACCCGGCTATTACTTTAATTTCACCCGTTACCAAAAGGCCCAACTGGAAAGCACCACACCTTATACCCCGGCCACCCCGCAAATTCTGGGTCTGGATGTGGCCCTGACCCTGATGCAGGAGGAAGGGCTGGCAAACATCATCCAGCGGCACGCTCGCCTGAGCCGGATGACCCGAGCCGGTGTTCAGGCGTTGGGACTGTCCCTGTTTGTTTCTGATCCGGCACTGGCCAGCCCCTCGGTTACCTCGTTCCTGCCGCCTGCCGGACTCACGGTCGATGCCATCCGGGCCGGGCTCAAAAAGCGTTTCGGCATTGTTATCGCCGATGGTCAGAAGGAGCTGAAAGGCAAAATCATGCGCATCGGTCATTTGGGGCATGTCTCCGAGCGGGAGGTGTTGACCACGTTGTCCGCGCTGGAGGCGGTATTGCTGGGCTTGGGCCATTCTGTTTCCCCGGGGACAGGGGTGGCTGCTGCCCTACAAGCCGCCGAAGCGTCGGTTGAACTGAAACAGGCGGTGACCCATGCCTAAACCCGTTGTCCTGATTACCGATAACATCAACCCCAAGGCCAAAGACATTCTGGCGGAGAGCTGCGAGGTAATTTTTGAGCCCAAACTCAGCCATGAAGAATTACTAGCAAAGATTGCAACCGTGGATGGCCTGATGATTCGCAGCGCCTCCACCGTATCCGCCGATGTGTTAGCCCGGGCCCAGCGTTTGCGCATTGTGGGCCGGGCTGGCGTGGGCACCGATAACGTGGATGTGACCACGGCCACCAAGCAGGGCGTCATCGTCATCAACTCCCCGGAAGGCAATACCGTTGCCGCTTCCGAGCATACCATCGGCATGCTGATGGCCCTGGTCCGGCACATTCCACAAGGCGACGCTTCCTTGAAAAGCGGGCAGTGGATTCGCAACAAACTGGTCGGCGTCGAAGTTTACGGCAAAACCCTGGGCGTGGTGGGTCTGGGGAAAATCGGTCGCCGGGTGGCCAAAGCCTGTCTGGCCATGGGGATGAAGGTCAACGTCTTCGATCCGTTCCTCTCCAAAGCCATGGCGGAAGAGCTGGGTGTACAGGTGGTCAGTATTGATGACATCATCGAAAAATCGGATTTCATTACCATCCACGCCCCCAAGACCAAGGACACCCAGAATCTGTTTAACCGGGACACCTTTGCCCGCTGCAAGCCCGGCGTGCGAATCGTCAATTGCGCTCGGGGCGGTATCATTAATGAAGCCGATCTTGCGGAGGCCATCAGGACCGGTCAGGTGGCTGGGGCCGCTTTGGATGTGTTCGAGCAGGAGCCGCCGGATATGAACGGCCCGCTCTTTCAGTTGGGCGATCACGCCTATAAGCTGGTCCTCACGCCGCACTTGGGGGCCAGCACCGAGGAAGCCCAGGTCAATGTGGCTTTGGACGTGGCCCAGCAGATCAAGGACTTTTTTGCTCACGGTTTTGCCAAAAGCGCGGTCAATATTCCGCTGCTGCGGCAAGAGCTGCTGGACCCCATCAAGCACTATATGCCCATGGCTGAAGTGCTTGGGAATTTTATCCGACAGCGGGCCCAGGGGGCAGCGCAGGCCATTGAAATCACAGCCAAAGGCGATTTGGGCAAGCATGCTATCGAGCCCTTGAGTCTGGCCGTGTTAAAGGGGCTGTTATCCACCGCCAAAGAGGGGGTAAACTACGTCAACGCCCCCAGCATTGCCGAGGAAAGTGGGATTCAGGTCAAAACGGCCACCACCAAAAACGCCGGCAACTACCTGAACTTGCTGGAAGTGAAGATGGTAACCGAAGATCGCACTTACACGGTGGCCGGAACGCTTATTTCGGATGAGATTTTCCGCATTGTGGATATGGACGGCTACCAAATGGCCCTGAAAGCCACCCCTCATGTGCTGATCACCCCGCACCATGACCGTCCGGGGATGATTGCGCAGGTGGCGACCGTCTTGGGAGCTACTGGCATCAACATCAGCGCTTTGCAGGTGGCCCGCAGTGGCCCTGAAGCGGGCGGAGAATCCATCATGGTCTTCAATCTGGATAATGCCCCGTCCGAAGCACTGCTCAGCCAAATTCGGCAACTTGAAGGCATTTACGACAGTCTGGCCATCAGTTTATAGGCCCACTGCATCTGCATGGGGCAACATTCTGGAGACGCTTACCCGGCACAAAGGAACGGAGCTTAGCAATTCTGCTTAATATTTTGTTTTTATTAATATAGAAACTTCCACTCCCATCCCTATTGTGTCATAAGACGTAATGTCACCTCGATTTCATTGAGGTGACTTCTTTTTTTCTTCAGGAAAATGTTGAGCCAAGGTGCTGACCCGTATCAGCCTAGCCTGTCACTTTAAAGATTTATGAATGCGTGACAACGTATAAGGCAATTATATCTTTTGTATTGTTTTTATTAGAGTAAGGTAATCCTACTTACACTCACACTCCTACCCCTATGTGACTTCAAGTGTTCGAAATCGCTGGCTTTTCACAAGTCAGCTTTTTTTTTGCCTAAAACGGCTTGCTCAGGTCTCCTTCAGCGAAAATTCAGCCTAGCGACGCTGGGCGCTGCCGTGACCGTAGATTTCGTAATCGAAGATGAACTGCACATCAATATCGTTGCCCCGATAATTGGGCGGCAACTGCTTAAAGGGGGCAGAAGCACGCACGGCCGCCAAGGCTGCCTGATCGGCAGCGGGCGAACCGGAGGACTGCTGCAGGCGCAGGCTTAACAGGCGGCCATCGCGGGACACCTTGAAGAGGGCGACCACTCGCTTACTGCGATCTTCCACCGGGGGAGCCCAGTTGCGACGAATGCGTCGCTGCAATTCTGCGATATAAGGGCCGAAATCGGGTTCCGCCATGGCGTCCACGCCATCTCGGCCACCACCGCCACCAGGCGAACCGCTTTGGTTGTATGAACCACGGCCACCGTTTCCGCCACCCCCTCCACCGGGGCTGCCAGCGCTACCAGGACTACCGCTTCCCCGTGAGGGACTCCCGCCAATAAAGCTGGAGCTGGGGCTACCACTGGCACTACCGCCACTGGTGCTGCCGGATGTGGACCCGCCACCGCTGGTGTTGGCTACAGGGCCACCGCCCAGGGTGGCTGAAGGATTTTTTGGGGCAGGCGTTTTGATGGTGGGCGCAATGGGATTGGGTGGCAAGCTGGGAGCCGCGCTCGCCACTTTGACAGGCCGTGGGGCTTTGGGTGCCGGTGGTGTTGGAGCCGGTGTGGGGCTGGGCGCTGGCGTGGGAGAGGGCGCCTGTTTGGGCGTTGGTGATGGCTTTTGGGCGACCTGCTGGGTCGGTTTTGGTTGAGGCCTTGGCTGTGGCCGAGATTGCGAACGAGACGGCGGGGCCGGGTTGGCCTTGGGCTGAGGGGCCACGGCAGGGCGTGGCGTTGATTTTTTCGCAGGGGAGCCTGCTGCCTGTTGAGAGACTTGTACCGGACGGTTGGCAATGCGCTTGCCGCCAGAACGACTATTGCGCTCGGCCCGGCGATTGGTGGGCTGACGTGGGGGCTGGGCGGGCTGGTTATCCACCAGCACGAATTCCACATCGGGTTGCTTCATTTGTGCGGAAAACAAGGGGATCTTGAAGCCAAAAAAGGCCATCAGCTGAATAAAGGCCACCAGCAGCAGAACCAGGGCCACGTGCAGAAACGCGGCCAACCCCAGCCATTTCCATAATTTGGAGTCATATTCCTTGCTGGAATACAGCCCCAGCCCAGTGGAAGGCGGTGCTTGGCTGGTGATGGCAGGTTGTGAATAGGGTGTTTTCACTGATGGCACTTATTATCAATCAACCATATAACTGTTTTGGATAAGTATTCTGGATTTGTCCTGGCAGCCGTCCCCATAAACTTGAGTATGAATGACGCCTTTTGCACCGGGGTGTTTCTATTCTAGAATAAATTTTTACAAACCGCTTTCGGAAAAAACAATGACGCCCCCATCTATTGAACCATCCGTACTGGTAACGGCGAACCGTTATTTAACGAACACCAGCGATGGAGAACTCTCTAATCGCGAAAGCCTGATTGAAAACATCCACTTGGGCTGGCTGGTGGTTAGCCATTACCAACGCGGATTACTGTATTCTACACCGGGAGCTTTGGAAACCGCTACTTTTTTTCGCTCCTCAGCCAAACCCTTTCAGGCTTATCCTTTGGTTGCCGATGAGTTACACCATCAACTCACGGAGGCGGAGCTGGCCCTGACCTGTGCCTCCCACGTGGGGGGCAGTCAGCACCTGGACTTGGCCCGTAGTATTCTGCGCAAGGCTGGATTGGATGAGAACTGCCTGCGCTGTGGTCCGCATAATCCCATTGATGCCACCATGCGCCAGGATTTGAGGCTATCGGGGCAGACTCCCACGGCCATTCACAACAACTGTTCGGGTAAGCATGCCGGTATGCTGTTCTACTGTCAGCAAAAAGACCTTCCTGTCGATAGTTATCTGCACGTGGATCACCCGTTACAACAAAGGATTTTCAGTTACCTTCGGCAGTGGGGGCGGGTTGAGGTCATTCCAACCGCCATTGATGGCTGCGGAGCCCCGGTTTTTTATCTGCCTTTGCAGACCATGGCCCTGTTGTACGCCCATTTGGGATCTGCCGAGCCTTTCGCGCCCTTGAGGGACGCCATGATCCGTTATCCAGAGATTGTGGGCGGGGAAGGGCGGGTGGACACGGTCATCATGCAGGCCAGTCGGGGTCGGTTACTGGCCAAGGTCGGCGCCGATGGGGTGTTGTGCGTGAGTCAAATTGATGCTGGCGAGGGTTTGGCCGTGAAAATTGCCGATGGCAACGAAGCGGTGCGTAACATGGCCGTGGTGGAAATTCTCACCCGGCTGGGCTGGTTGGATGCCCGGGCTGTTCAGGACGAGCGACTGGCCCCGTTTCAGGAGCGACAGCGGTTTAACACGGCGGGTAAAGCTGTGGGGCACTATCAAGTTCTTTACCCACCCCTGCCAAGGCCCTGAAAAGGCCAGCTCCGGCAGGTAGCGAATTAGTAATCAGAGAGAGGGCGAGGTTAAAGTAGCCGCATGGATTGGGAAACCTTATTGGAAATCCGCTGGCCCCGGAGCGCTTGCGATCAATCGGGCGAATGCTGCCGGGGAGCCGCCCAAAAAACGCCGTGGAATAATCTTCTGGTGCAGGCAGCGCAAGGGGAGCCGGTCGCTCGTGCCTTTCTGAATCAGTATCAGCCCTACCCGTCGCTGCGGGACGCAATTGCCAACGCTCCCGACGCGGTGGCCGCCTCCCGGCTGATCGCCGAACAACGGGGAGACGCTCCGGACTCGCTCGTCTTTTATCGTTGCATCTACCTGCAAGGCAGAAATCAGTGTCAAATTTATGAGGATCGCCCCACCTTGTGCCGGGATTTTCCCGAATCCCCCTTTGGGGCCATTCCAAAGTGCTGTGGATACTACCCTATTCAGCAGGACTGTCAGCAGAAAATTCAGACCCTTCGGGAGGAACTGGCCGAATTGAAAAGGCTGCAATCTATGCTTGAATAAATAGGGAGTCAACGAACCCCGGAACTACCATCAGGAGAGTGTCCATGCCCAAGATTTTTGCCGACGTGACCATTGTGCCCATTGGGACAGCCAATACCAGTATCAGCGACTACGTGGCCGCCAGCGAACGGCTCATCAAGGAATTCCCGGATGTGGCGTTCAAAATCAATCCCATGTCCACCACCCTGGCGGGTGAACTGGACCGTGTCCTGGAACTCATCCGCAGAATGCACGAGGCTCAGTTCAGTCAAGGGGCTTACCGGGTATCAACCAGCATCCGCATAGATGACCGCAGGGATCGCGGCAATACGATGGACAACAAGATACAGAGTGTGGCCCAAAAGGCCGGTCTGCCCGTTCAATTTTGATTGGACCTTGCTGTAAAAGACGAATGTTGACAGCAACGATTGAGGCCCTATGATAAATGGACTGCCATATTCCCGCTTTATCCAATCTCGGATAAAAATGGGCCGGTGTAGCTCAATGGCAGAGCAACGGTTTTGTAAACCGTAGGTTGCGGGTTCGAGTCCCATCACCGGCTAATGACAGTATCCCCACACCTGGGTAGGTGCCCGAGTGGTTAAAGGGGGCGGGCTGTAAACCCGTTGCGAAAGCTACGTTGGTTCAAATCCAACCCTACCCATACCAAAACCGTCTCTCTTGAGGCGGTTTTGTTCTTTTTGAAGTAGGATGGAAGCGGCTTCCAATCAGCTGGTTCCTACAAATGATAAAAAAATTACGGATAGATCCGATTAACCACTAGACAGACCAATTCCCTTTGTGATTTTCTATAGTTCCAAGATTTCACCCCCAGTATTCTGATAGCCTCAATAAGCAACTCAAAATACAAAACACATGCCCATGTGGCGCAGGGGTAGCGCATCCCCTTGGTAAGGGGAAGGTCACGAGTTCAAATCTCGTCATGGGCTATTTTTTTTTCTTTTTTTGTGGTTATCTAGCTCCACGTGTCCTTATTCAGCATAACTTGGCACCGCTCAATAGAAAGAATCAGGCGCGTAACTCGGAGATTCCCACCACAGGGCATATCCAGGTAGGTACAGGTTATCCAAACTTGTTTGAAATAATCAGCACGTAAAGGAGACAACAAAAACATGGCTCGCGAGAAGTTCAACCGGACTAAGCCGCACGTCAACATCGGTACCATTGGTCACGTTGACCACGGTAAAACCACGTTGACTGCAGCCATCACCACTGTGTTGGCTAAAGAAGGTAAAGCTCAGGCTAAAAAATTCGATGAGATCGATGCGGCACCTGAGGAAAAAGCCCGTGGTATTACCATTTCTACCGCTCACGTAGAGTACGAGACCGACAACCGTCACTACGCTCACGTTGACTGCCCTGGTCACGCTGACTACGTGAAGAATATGATTACCGGTGCCGCCCAGATGGATGGCGCTATTTTGGTAATTGCGGCCACTGATGGTCCGATGCCCCAGACCCGTGAACACATCCTGTTGGCACGTCAGGTTGGCGTACCTCAGTTGGTTGTCTTCCTGAACAAATGTGACATGGTTGATGATCCTGAATTGCTCGACCTGGTCGAAATGGAAGCCCGTGAACTGTTGAGCAAATACGAGTTCGACGGCGATAATATCTCCATCATCCGTGGCTCCGCTTTGAAAGCCCTGGAAGGCGACGCAAACTGGGTTAAATCCATTCAGGAACTGATGGACGCCGTTGACGCTTCTATTCCCACCCCTGAGCGTCCCATCGATCAGCCTTTCCTGATGCCCATTGAGGACGTATTCACCATCACCGGCCGTGGTACCGTTGTAACCGGTCGTATCGAGCGTGGTAAGGTCAACGTCGGCGATGAAGTTGAAATCATCGGCTTGGGCGACACCCGCAAGACCACCGTTACCGGGATTGAGATGTTCCGCAAATTGCTGGATGAAGGTCTGGCTGGTGACAACGTGGGCGCTCTACTCCGTGGTATCGATAAAACCGCTGTTGAGCGTGGTATGGTTCTGGCGAAACCCGGCTCCATCAAACCTCACACCAAGTTCAAAGCTAACGTATACGTTCTGAGCAAGGATGAAGGTGGTCGTCACACGCCATTCTTCAGCAACTACCGTCCTCAGTTCTATGTACGTACCACCGATGTGACCGGTACCATCAAATTGCCAGACGGCGTTGAGATGGTTATGCCTGGTGATAACATCGTGATGGAAGTAGAACTGATTGCTCCGATCGCTATCGAGCAAGGGATGCGTTTCTCCATCCGTGAAGGTGGACGCACCGTTGGCGCTGGCGTCGTAGACACCATCATCAGCTAATTAATGAATTTGACGAAAGAGTAGGAAGAAGGAATATGGCTACAACGGCAAAAAAGAAAGCTCCCAAACAAAATCGGGTACGCATTCGTCTCAAGTCTTATGACAGTCGTTTGATTGATTCATCGGCCCAAAAGATCATTGAGGTTGCTAAGGGTGCCCAAGGGAAAGTTGTTGGCCCGATTCCCCTTCCTACTCATCGTCAGGTTTTCTGTGTACTGCGTTCTCCGCACGTTAACAAAAAATCCAGAGAACATTTTGAAATCCGCACTCACAAGCGTTTGATTGACATTATTGATCCGGGTCAAGAATTCGCCAGTCTGCTCAGCCGGTTAGATTTACCGGCTGGGGTTGATATCGAAGTACGCTTGTAATACATTAAATTTTCCTCCTCAGGTTAGACACCCCATTCAGTCCTCCAGTGGATAAAGACAACTGAATAAGTTGAGACTCATACCACTTACTAGATAAGGAAAGGTAAACAAGGTGAGTTTTCCAAGACACCTCATTGGAAGAAAACGTGGCATGACCCAGGTCTTCGTGGAAGACGGGTCCGCTGTCCCCGTAACGGTTGTAGAGCTTTTGCCGTTAACGGTCACCCAGGTTAAAACCAAGCAGGATGCTGGTTATTCCGCAATCCAGGTTGGTTTTGTCCCGGCGAAGGGCAAGCATTTAACGAAAGCTCAACAGCAGCACTTGCTGAAAAACAACTTACCACTACTGCGCAAGCTGAAGGAATTCCGCATGACCGCAGAGCAGGTAGAGGGTTTCAAGGTGGGTGACACCATTCAGCCGGCTGGCGATGGTTCCTTCTTGAACGAGGGCGTATTGGTTCATGTAACCGGAAAGTCCATTGGTAAGGGCTTCCAGGGCAATACCAAGCGCTGGAATCACGGTCGTGGGCCGATGAGTCACGGTTCCAAGTCTCACAGATTGCCGGGTTCAATCGGTGCCGGTACCACCCCGGGCCGTGTCTTTAAGGGTTTGAAAATGGCCGGGAACATGGGTAACGAGCAGGTCACTGTCCGTAACCTGAAAGTGGTTCGCGTTATTCCGGAAAAAAATGTGGTTCTGATTAAAGGTGCTGTCCCCGGTGTGGAAGGCGGCTTCTTGACGATTCAGGCCAAGCCGGAACGCTGGAACGAGCTGAGAAAGTAAGGAGCAGGACATCATGGCTGAAGATAAAATCATTCTCAAAAAATTCTCAAAGGAAGGCAAAGAAGCTGGCCAGGTGGAAGTCTCCTCTGAAGTGTTTGGCATTGAACCCAATGTACACGTGCTTCACCTCGCGGTGCGTCGTGAACTGGCCAATGGACGCGCTGGCACTGCCTGCAGCAAGACTCGCGCTGAAGTGCGAGGCGGTGGTAAAAAGCCCTGGAAGCAAAAAGGCACTGGCCGCGCCCGTGCCGGTAGCATTCGCTCTCCGCTGTGGGTTGGCGGTGGTGTCACGTTTGGCCCCAAGCCACGTGATTACTCCTTTAATCTGCCTCGCAAAGTCCGTGCTTTGGCAATGCGGTCTTCCTTGTCTGCGGCTCAAGGCAAATTTAAAGTCCTCGATGACTTTTCTTTCTTGACAGGTCCAAAAACCAAAGATGTGGCTACTCTGTTGTCGGCTTTGGGTGTGGCGGAAAAGAAAGTATTGATTTTGGCTGACTACAAAACCACCGAAAACCAGTTTATCTACCTGGCTGCGCGTAATCTTCCCGGTGTTAAGTTGTGTCTCCCGCACAACCTCAGCGCCAAGGATCTACTGGATGCTGATGCTGTCATTGCCAGCAACAACGCGATTCAGGAAATCAATGAAAGGTATGCCTCTTATGTCTAAGACAGCCCAGCGTTCTGAACTCTACAATTTGTTGAAGCGCCCGATTGTTACAGAAAAGACTACGTCGCTGGCTGAACTAAGCCAATACGTTTTTGAAGTTGCTCGGGATGCCAACAAAATCGAACTGACCCAAGCCTTTGAATTGGCTTTCCCAGGTCGCAAGGTTCGTGCAGTGCGTTTAATTACTGTTCCTGCCCGTACCAAACGTTACGGTAAAAGAATTGGTCAAACCCAGGAAAAACGGAAAGCCGTGTTTTCTATCACCGGTGAGCCAATTGAACTCTTCACAGGAGTATAAGTGTAATGGCCGTTAAGCAATACAAACCAACCTCTGCCGGTGTTCGCGGTATGTCCAAGCTGGAAACAGCTGACATTACCACTCATGAACCCCACAAGCCTCTGCTGCGTAAGCTCAAGAAGCACGCAGGCCGTAACAACTATGGTCGTATCACCACCCGTCATCAAGGCGGCGGCAATAAAAAACATTACCGTCTGATTGATTTCCGTCGGGACAAGCGTGATATTCCAGGGGTTGTCAGCACCGTAGAGTACGATCCCAACCGGAACGTGCGTATCTCCTTGATTACGTATGCCGATGGTGAAAAACGCTACATCTTGAAGCCGGAAGGCTTGAAGGTAGGTGACACCGTTATGGCGGGCATTAACTCTGAAATCAAGCCCGGCAACGCCTTGCCTTTGAGAAATATTCCTTTGGGTTCTGTTGTCCATAATATTGAGATGATCCCAGGGCGTGGTGGTCAGATGGTTCGTTCGGCTGGCGGATCTGCCCAGCTGGTTGCCAAGGAAGGTGATTTTGCGACGTTGCGTCTGCCTAGCTCCGAAATGCGGATGGTGCGTATTGATTGCTATGCCACCATTGGTAGTCTCAGCAACGCCGAATACAAGAACTTGAGCCTGGGCAAAGCTGGACGCAAGCGTCACTTGGGGATTCGTCCCACAGTGCGTGGTTCTGTAATGAACCCTGTGGATCACCCGCACGGTGGTGGTGAAGGACGCGCTCCCATTGGTCGTCCTACCCCTGTAACCCCGTGGGGCAAGCCCACCTTGGGTTACAAGACCCGTAGCCGCCGCAAGGCCTCAAATAAATACATCGTCAGACGACGCACGAAATAGGAGTTATACGCAGTTATGCCTCGCTCTTTAAAAAAAGGTCCCTTCGTGGATGACCACTTGGAAAAGAAAGTGGACGCACTCAACAAGGTCGGTGATAAAAAAGTTATCAAGACTTGGTCTCGTCGTTCCATGATTATTCCGGATATGATTGGTCACACTATCGCCGTACATAATGGCGCCAAGCATGTGCCTGTCTACGTTACAGAGCAAATGATCGGTCACAAGTTGGGCGAGTTCGCCCCCACCCGCTTCTTTCGCGGCCACGCCGGCAGCGATAAGAAAGCTGGCAAGAGATAGGACGAACAATTATGGCAACCAATCCATTAGAAGCTCAAGCAAAACAAAAGTACATCATTATGTCCCCTCGTAAGCTGCGTCGCGTGGTAGATACCATCCGTGGCAAGCGAGTTCCTGAAGCATACAACATGCTCCGTTTAATGCCTTACGAAGCCGCACGGGTTGTTTTGAAGAAACTGATCGAAGCGACCAGTAACGCTCAGGTGAAATTCGGCGTTGAAGATCCGGCGCAGTTGGTAATCAGCCGCGCGTTCGCTGATGAAGGTCCTTCTTATCGTCGCTTCAAGCCTCGGGCTCAAGGGCGTATCTACAAGCGGGAGAAGCCGACTTCACACCTGACCGTTGCAGTGCAAGTTAAAGAAGCCAAATAGAAGGAAGATACCGTGGGACAGAAGGTTCACCCGAAAAGCGTCAGACTCGGCATCATCCAGCCTCATGAAGTGACCTGGATTGCTGGCAACAAGAAGATGTATGCCATTAACGTTGCCGAAGATGAGAAAATTCGCAAATTCGTTAAAAAGAAACTGAAAGCTGCTTCCATCAGCCGCGTTGAAATTGATCGTAAGGCCCAGCGCCTGATCATTCGTATCATCACGGGTCGCCCGGGTATGGTCGTCGGTCGTGGCGGACAAGGTCTGGATACCCTGCGCAAGGAACTGCAAACTCTGACCAGCCGTAAGGACATTCAGATTGATGTTCTGGAAGTCAATCGGATCGAAGCTGATGCCATGTTGGTTGCTGAATCCATTGCCCAGCAACTGGAAAAACGGATCGCTTACCGTCGGGCGATGAAACAAGCCATTCAACGCTCCATGCGTGCAGGCATCAAGGGTATCAAGATTATGATCGCTGGACGCTTGGGTGGTGCTGAAATTGCTCGTACCGAGTGGACCAAAGAAGGCCGCATCCCGCTGCATACGTTCCGTGCTGATATTGATTACGGTGTTGCCGAAGCGCTCACCATGTTTGGTATCATCGGCGTGAAGGTCTGGATTTTCAAAGGCGAAGTCATGCCGGGTGAAACAGCCATTTCTAATGTGAAACAGAAATCTGCCCGCCCCGAAGAAGGTCAGCAGCAGCGTTCCGATCAGGGCTTGCAAGGTGCTGGACGTCGTGGCGCTCCGGGTGGCCGCGGTGGTGAAGCCAGCCGTGGTAACCGTGGTGGTGGTCCAGGCCGTGGTCGTGGGCCTCGTAAAGATAACCCGGTTGTATCCCCTTCGGTCGACACAACCCCATCCGAGGAGTAAATATCCATATGTTAATGCCTAAGCGAACCAAATATCGCAAACAGATGCGAGGTACCATGAAAGGTACCGAAACCAGAGGCACCAGCTTCGAGTTTGGAAGTTTTGCCCTGCAAACCCTGGATCCAGGTTGGTTAACCAGTCGTCAGATTGAGGCCGCTCGTCGGGCCATGACCCGGAGTATCAAGCGGGGCGGAAAAATCTGGATTCGTATTTTCCCAGACAAGCCGATTACCAAGAAACCTGCCGAGACCCGGATGGGTTCCGGTAAAGGTAACCAAGAGTACTGGGTTGCCGTGGTGAAACCGGGCAAACTGCTTTTCGAAATGGAAGGCGTGAACCGTGAACTGGCTACCAAGGCCTTGGCTTTGGCGGCTCAAAAATTACCGGTTCGGACCAAAATTCTATGCAAAGAAGATATCCTGGGAGGTTCCACTCATGAAAATAACTGAAATGCGCGAGCTTACTCAGGACGAACTCAATACGCATATTGAAAAGGCCCGTAAGGCGTTGTTTGAAGCGCGGTTCAAGCACTCGATGAACCAGCTCGAAAGTACCGCTGAATTGCGCCAGCTGCGCCACCAGATTGCCCAGCTGCAAACGGTCTTGACTCAAAAAGCACAGCAAGTCTGAACCCAATCCAAATAAGGACATTTATTTAGCCATGCCCAAGAAGGAAAAAGTCGGAACAGTAGTGTCAAACAAAATGGATAAAACCATTGTTGTTGCTATTGCCGAGAAACACCCCCATCCCAAGTACGGGAAAATTCAAAACAGGACGGTAAAGTTCAAGGCTCACGATGAGAAAAACGAATGTCACGAGGGTGATTTGGTACGTATCGTCGAAAGCAGCCCGTACAGCAAAGACAAAACCTGGTGTCTAGCCGCTGTTCTGGAACGGACCCAGGAGGTATAGAGCGCCATGATTCAACAAGAAAGCAGATTGCAAGTAGCGGATAACTCCGGAGCCTTGGAACTCTTGTGCATCCGGGTTCTGGGTGGCAAGACCTACGCAGGGATCGGCGATGTTATCATTGCTGTGGTCAAAAAGGCTCAGCCCAACGGCACCGTGAAGAAATCCGATATTGTTCGCGCGGTTGTAGTGCGTACCAAGGCGCGTCGCAAACGGGCTGATGGTTCTACTATCGGTTTTGACGAGAACGCGGCAGTTATTGTAAATAAAGAAGGCAATCCTCGTGGTACCCGCGTTTTTGGACCTGTAGCACGTGAACTGCGTGATAAGAACTATATGAAAATCGTATCCCTCGCCCCAGAAGTTCTGTAGGAGAAAAGTAATGTTACAAGCCAAGTCATCCAAGAAACGCATTGCGCTTCCCCTCCACTACAGTGTTAAAAAGGGCGATACGGTGATGGTCATCGCTGGCAAGGACAAGGGCAAGACCGGCACGATCAAGCGTGTTTTCCGTAGTAAGGGAAAAGTGCTGGTAGAAGGCGTCAACATCATCAAGAAAGCGGTTAAACCTAATCCGATGGTCGGTCAGCGTGGCGGCATATTGGAAATGGAAGCACCGCTTTATGTGTCCAAAGTGATGTTGTACGATACCAAGAACAATCAGGCCAGCCGCATCAAGACGGAAATGGTAGACGGCAAACGGGTCCGTGTTGCCAAAAAAACCGGCGAACAGTTTGACGCATAACCAGTTAGGAATTTAAGCAATGACATTAAAAGAGCGTTACGAAAAAGAAATCGTTCCGGCCTTGCAAAAGGATCTGGAGCTGAGTAACAAGTATCAGGTTCCTCAAATTCTGAAAATCGTAGTCAACGTTGGTCTGGGCGATGGCGCTCAAAATGCCAAGTTGTTTGACAATGGTGTGGAAGAGCTGCAGATGATCACCGGTCAAAAGCCGTTAATCACCCGAGCCAAGCAGTCCATTGCCGGTTTCAAGATCCGTCAGGGGATGCCCATTGGCGCGAAAGTCACCCTGCGTGGCGACCGGATGTATGATTTTTTGGCAAAGTTGACCGGCATTGTCTTGCCCCGTATTCGTGATTTCCGTGGTCTGAATCCCAACGGTTTTGACGGTTTGGGTAATTATAACCTGGGCCTGAAGGATCAGTTGGTTTTCCCCGAGATCAACTATGACAAGGTTCAGCGTATGCGTGGTTTGAATATCACCATCGTGACCTCCGCCCGGACGGATATGGAAGCCCGAGCCTTGCTTGAGCAGTTTGGTTTCCCTTTCCAGAAGAAGTCCAAGTCGGAAGCCCCCAAAGCACAAGCATCGTAATCGCGAAAGCATTCAAAGGGAACAGGAGATTCCATTTTGGCTAAAACATCCATGATTGTTAAAGAGGAAAAGCGCATTGTAAAGGTCGCTAAGGGCAAGTTGCCCAAGGTAAGACTCCACAATCGTTGCAGCCTGTGCGGCCGTCCTCGTAGTTACTACCGCTTGTTTGGTACTTGCAGACTGTGTCTGCGGAAATTGGCCAGTGAAGGTAAACTGCCTGGCGTGACCAAATCCAGCTGGTAACGAACCATAGAAGTAAGAACAAGGGTAAACTAACCATGTACAATGATCCGATCGCTGATATGCTGACCCGCATTCGGAATGCCTCGAATGTCGGCCATCCAATGGTGGAAGTACCCGCCTCTAAATTGAAGACGGAACTTGCAAAAGTACTTCAAAAGGAAGGCTATATCAGAAGTTATGAAATTCGTGAAGCGGATAATTTCAAAACGCTTCGTGTGCTGCTTAAATATGACAGCGAAGGGTATCCTCTGATTCGTAAGCTGGTGCGGGTAAGCCGCCCAGGTTTGCGTAAGTACTACAAGGTTGATAACCTGCCCCGTATTTTAGGTGGTGGTGGTACGGCCATCGTTAGTACGCCAAAGGGTCTGCTTTCCGATCGGGAAGCACGTAAGGCGCACGTTGGCGGTGAAGTACTCTGCTACGTGTACTAATCCCGGCCACACTGAAGCAGAAAAGATTAGAGAAGGTTTTATACCATGTCACGAATTGGTAAATCTCCTATCCGGATTCCGGATAAAGTAGAAGTCAAGCTCGAAAATACCGCGGAAGGTACCAAGGCGATTGTTAAAGGCCCGTTGGGTACCTTGACCCGCGTTTTTCGTCCTGAGGTAAGCATTACCCAAGAGGGTGGCGAGCTGGTTGTTGCGCGTCGCGATGAAAGTCGGATGGCACGCGGTTTGCACGGGCTGAGTCGTACCTTGTTGAACAACATGGTCATTGGTGTCAGTACGGGCTTCTCCCGCAAATTGGAAATTATCGGGGTGGGATACCGAGCTCAGGTACAGGGCAGCAAGCTCAGTCTGGCCTTGGGTTTCAGCCATCCTGTAGAGATCGAAGCGCCTGAAGGCATCTCTTTCAAGGTTGAAGCCAACACTAAGCTGGAAGTCAGTGGACCTGACAAAGAGTTGGTCGGCCAGTATTCTGCTCTGATTCGCAGCAAGCGTCCGCCAGAGCCTTACAAAGGCAAGGGTGTGAAGTACGCTGAAGAGCGTATCCGCCGTAAAGCCGGTAAAGCAGGCAAGAAGTAAGCAATAAGCAGCAGGTACCAGGATTATGCTCAGTAAACCCAATCGCAAGGAAGTTACTCGTAAACGGCACTACCGGCTTCGTCGCCGCCTAACTGGCAGCACCGAACGTCCCAGATTGGCTGTTTACCGTAGCGGTAAGCACATTTACGCCCAGATCATTGATGATATCAAAGCCGTCACTGTGGCTTCGGCTAGCACCTTGGACAAGGACCTCCGCAGTGCTTCCGGCGCCAACGTGGAAGCGGCCCGCAAAGTCGGCCAATTGGTTGCCACCCGGGCGCAAGCTGCTGGTATCACCAGCGTGGTGTTTGACCGCGGCGGTAATCTCTACCACGGACGCATTGCCGCTTTGGCTGAAGCTGCCCGTGAAGCTGGTTTGGAATTCTAGTCCCAAGCAAGCATTCTGTTTAAAAAAGACTCGACCACCATATCGGGTCTTTTTTATTGCGCATTTTTATTATGTTTTAATTTCATTGCTTTTGATTTTTGTTCATTTGGGCTTGCTATGTAAAAAGACCTGACTCGATGCCAGGTCTTTTACGGTTTTCTCAGTCCTAGGGTCTGGAATTAGACCCCGGCTCGCGTTCTCAACACCGGGATGTTGGCCACCAGGGCAATGGTATTGGATTCACTTTCCAGGTTCACTTCCAGGGCATCTTTGTCGATTTCGACATATTTTGAGATGACTTCAACCATATCGTCCCGCATTTGTCCCAAAACCACCGGGGAGAGTTGTGTGCGGTCGTGCATAAGTACCAGACGCAGGCGATTTTTGGCATCGCCGCGCGCCGAGTTCATATCAGCCATCATATCCTGCTCAATAGTTCTTTTAGGCGGGTCCACCCAGTCTACAAGTTTTCGTAGCCAACCCATGTTGAATCTCCTATTGTTGTCTCAAAACTTTTATAAACCTTGGCCTAGGCGCTTTTGGTAAAAAAGCCTTTCAATTTGTCTAGCCATGAGGTTGGAACGTCCAGGTTCAGGAAAGGCACATCCTCGCCAGCTACCCGACGGGCGATATTGCGGTAAGCCTGTCCAGCCAGGGAATTTTCGGTGTTCACAATGGGCTCACCTTTATTGGTGCTGATAATGATTTCCTGATCTTCGGGAATGACGCCCAGCAATTTGATGGACAAGATTTCCAAGACGTCATCCACATCCATCATGTCATTGTTCTTGATCATGCCAGGGCGTACCCGGTTGATAACCAGCTTGTAGTTCGTGATTTCTTCCTTGGATTCCAGCAAGCCGATGATGCGATCCGCGTCGCGAACCGAAGACATTTCGGGGGTGCAGACTACAATGGCTTCAGTGGCGCCAGCGGTGGCGTTGAGGAAGCCTTGCTCAATACCGGCAGGGCTATCCACCAGAATAAAGTCAAACTCTTCAGCCAATTGTTCGCTGACGGACTTCATTTGCTCTTCGTTCAAGGCCGATTTATCACGGGTTTGAGCAGCAGGTAGCAAACTGAGGTTGGGCATCCGCTTATCTTTGACCAAGGCCTGACTGAGTTTGCAACGCTCTTCCACCACGTCCACAATGTTGTAGACAATGCGGTTTTCAAGGCCCATCAGCAAATCCAGGTTGCGAAGGCCGATATCGGTATCCACCAGAACCACTTTGTACCCCATACGGGCCAAACCGGCTCCAATATTGGCTGTGGTGGTGGTTTTACCCACCCCGCCCTTACCGGAAGTCACGACGACGACCCGTCCTTTTTCTTTTTTGGATTTTGTCATGGAGAGAGCTACCTCACTTTGATTGTTTTCAGTGCTAATGCTTGGGAAAATTAGGGGTGCCGCGTGGCAAAAGGACTAGCCTTTGGGCAGCATGGTTTTAAAGATCTTAATTTCGCCATCAGCCACCCGGGCCACCTCGGGGGACAGCATGTGATGGTCTGCGCCATCCTTGTGGTAGTAGATACGATCGGGGCGTCGGGCAATATAATCGGCAATGCGCAACTGTAGTGCTTCAATCTTCATGGCCCGGATTTCAGACTTGTAGTTGCCTTGGGCACCCGCATGGGCAATGCCTCTCAGTTCTCCCCAGACCACAATGTCCCCACCGGCAGTGATTTCACTACCTGCATGGACGTCACCCACGATGACAATGTTTCCGTTGAAGCGAACCGTTTTCCCGGAACGCAAGGTTTGCCGGAGATACAGGGTATTCACGGCAGAGTCGGGATAAGCGACCACCTGTACCTGACCCGATTCCAATGCCTCAAAGACACCCTCGGTCAGAGCGACCTGCTCCGTATCCAAAACCACTTCTAACTGTTCCAGTGGCTGCTCTTCCACAGGCTGGGTGTCCAGAATCGCCTCCGGCAATTCTGGCGGTTCCAGAGATTGCGGTGCCACTACGGCGAACGTTTCGACCGTTGCGGCCGCTACGCTGGTTTCCTCTGGCGGATTAAAGTTGGGTAGCTGCACTTCACCCACTGATGCAGGCTTGGACTTCAGGGGCAACTGAGCGCCCACGTTGGTTTTCTTTAGTGGCAAAGGCTGACGCAAAGGCGTCCAGCCGGTGGTGAGTTTTTCTTTTACGAACAAGCCTTCATCAAGAGCGGCCTGCTGGGTTTGGGGCAAAGTGGCGTAAACAATGCCCACCCCCGCATTCGCCCGCTGAATTTGCTGTTTGATTTTGGTCAACACTCCACGGGTTAAAAGCAAATCGCCTGCGTTGATGTCCACCATAACGCCAGCCGGGGCGTTGGCCAGACGGCCTACGAATTCATCAGCGGCCTGACACGCCTGTGCGGAATTACCGGCCCAGGAAATATCCAAAAGCAATGCGGCTTCACGATTTTGGTGGCTATCCTGCAGTTCAACCATAGTGCTATCCTGGGGCCTCTCTTCCATATTCGGGCTCATACTCAAGACACCGAATCAGGCAACTCTCTGACAAAATCTCAAAAAAGAACTGACTGAGGCCTGCGTAACGGGACTGCATCAGCTGGGCCGTTCCATTTAAGGATTTGGGAGTATCATAGCAAGGCACAAAGCGAGACAGCCATAACTGTTACGCTTTTTGAATGTAAACTCTTATGAAGGCGGCCTGTTGCAGGCAGCGCCAGCCGCTAGGGGTACAGGCCCCGCAGCATTTTGGCGGAAGCCACCCGACCGACCCCAATCATCATGGCCGCGGTGCGATTGTCCACCTTTTTGTTGGTGGACACCTGATAAACCTCTTCAAACGCCCGGCCCATCAGGTAGCCCAGCTTCTCATTGACCTGCTCTTCGCTCCAGAACAGGTGCTGAATGTCCTGCACCCATTCAAAGTAAGAGACCACCACGCCGCCAGCGTTGGCCAGAATGCCGGGAATGATGAAAATGCCCTTGTTTTGCAGAATCAAATCCGCTTCGGGGGTGACCGGGCCATTGGCCCCTTCCGCCAGAATTTTGCACTTGATGCGATCGGCGTTATGCTCGGTAATTACGTTGGCCAAGGCCGCTGGTACCAGAATATCCACTTCCAGCTCCAGCACATCCTTGTTCTCAATGGTGTCCAGATCGTCAAAGCCCACCACGGTGCCTCGTTCGGCCACGTAAGAGAGCAGGCGAGGTATATCCAGTCCCTTGGCGCTGTACACGCCGCCCTGCACATCGGACACTGCCACCACTCTAATACCTTGCTGGTGCAGATACTTGGCCGTAATGCTACCCACGTTGCCAAAGCCCTGCACGGCGGCGGTGGGTTCATCCTTGCCCAGTTGCAGCTTTTCCAGAGCCATTTTGACTGTATGGGCCACACCCCGACCGGTGGCTTCCTTGCGACCCAGTGATCCGCCCACGGAAACCGGCTTGCCAGTCACTACCCCCGGCACGGCGTAGCCGATAAAGTTGCTGTAGGTGTCCATAATCCAGGCCATGGTGTTTTCATTGGTGTACATGTCCGGGGCGGGAATGTCTTTTTCCGGCCCGATCATGGATAAAATCTCGGTGGTGTAACGACGGGCCAATCGCTCCATCTCGTTCACACTCATTTCTTCCGGGAAGCAGCAGACCCCGCCTTTGGCCCCGCCGTAGGGCAGGTTCAAGAGAGCGCATTTCCAGGTCATCCACATGGCCAAAGCGGCCACCTCTCCCAGATTGACCTCGTGGTGAAAGCGAATGCCGCCCTTGGTAGGCCCCAGGGTCTGATCGTGCTGCACCCGATAGCCGCTGAACACCTTGGTTTGACCGTTGTCCAGCTTGATGGGAACCGAAACGATCAACGCCTTGCGAGGGTAACGAAGCCGCTCATGCACCCCGGCATCCAGATTCATCAATTGGGCCACATGATCCAGTTGCTTCTGAGCGTTCAAAAATGTTTCGTTATAAAATTCCTGCATGGTTCCCTCTCAAACGCGGACGACGTCTCTCATAATCGATTATCACCGATAATCCTTGTTTTTGGCATTATGAAGCGGATGAGCCGTTTTTGCAATTTGGAAATCTTGCCTATGCGACTGGATAAATACCTCAAAGTCTCTCGTCTGGTGAAGCGCCGCACCGTGGCCGCCGAATTGTGCCAGGGCGGACACGTCAAGCTCAACGGGCAAACCGCCAAGCCCGCGGCGGAAGTAAAGCCCGGACAAACTCTGGAACTGCGCTTCGGTAACCGCCTGCTCACCGTCAAAATTGCTCAAACCCCGGAAAAAGCCGTACCCGCCCAATTGGCTGACACCTTGTACGAAGTCGTGCAGGAAATTCAGCTGCAACCCGCCCCCCGGGAAAACCCGCTATAGGCAAAAACGTCCTCAGGCATTGGTTTTCAAAATGCCTTCCGGCTATAATGCTTTCAAAATGCCATTTGTTTATTGGAGAAACACCCCATGGTTTCCTTTATCGAGCATGTAGAAGCCCGTGAAATTCTAGACTCTCGCGGCAATCCCACTGTGGAAGTGGAAGTGACCCTGTCCGGGGAGGCCATTGGCCGGGCTGCCGTTCCCTCCGGGGCCAGTACCGGCTCTCGGGAAGCCCTGGAGTTGCGGGACGGGGATAAGGCCCGCTACGCAGGCAAGGGGGTGTTGCAGGCCGTTGAGAACGTCAACGAAACCATTAACCGGGAGCTGGTGGATCGCAACGCCTTTCATCAATCCGAGATTGACCAGCTTTTGATTGATCTGGACGGTACCCCCAACAAAAGCAAGCTGGGCGCGAACGCCATGCTGGGCGTCAGTATGGCCGTGGCCCGGGCCGCCGCCGAAACTGTCAAACAGCCCTTATACCGTTATCTGGGCGGCGTGAACGCCACCATTTTGCCGGTGCCCATGATGAACATCATCAACGGCGGGGCCCATGCCGACAACACCATTGATATTCAGGAATTCATGATCGTCCCGGTGGGCGCTTACTCTTTCTCTGAAGCCTTGCGCTGGGGCGCCGAGATCTTCCACACCTTGCGAAAAGTGTTGGCGGAGCGCAACTTGGCCACTGGCGTTGGCGATGAGGGCGGATTCGCCCCCAACCTGAAAAGCGCCGCCGAGGCATTGGAGCTGATCATCCACGCCATTGAGCGGGCTGGCTACAACACCAAGGATCAGGTCAAACTAGCTCTAGACGTAGCCGCTTCCGAGTTCTATAAGAATGGCCACTACGATATGACTGGCGAAGGCAAGAAGCTGAACCGGGAAGAAATGGTGGCCTATCTGGCCGACCTGGTTGAGCAGTACCCCATCATCTCCGTGGAAGACGGCATGGCCGAAGGCGACTGGGACGGCTGGAAGCTGCTGACCGAAGCCATCGGCCACAAAGTGCAACTGGTCGGCGATGACCTGTTCGTCACCAACCCGGCCATTCTGCGGGAAGGTATTGAAAAAGGCGTGGCCAACAGCATTCTCATCAAGCTGAATCAGATTGGCACCCTCAGTGAAACCCTGTCCGCCATTAGCATGGCCCAGCAAGCGGGTTACACCACGGTCATCAGCCATCGTTCCGGGGAAACCGAGGACAGCTTCATTGCCGATTTGGCCGTGGCTGTTAACGCCGGACAAATTAAAACCGGTTCACTGTGCCGCTCCGAGCGGATTGCCAAATACAACCAACTGTTGCGCATTGAGCAGGAGTTAGGTCCGGTGGCCCAGTATGCTGGCCCCAGCGCCTTTAAGTGTCTGCGTCACGCTGGTAATCCGGTGGCCATTGCCAAATAGACCGGACTCTAGCGTTTCTTGAAACTTGCCGAATGGCCGAATCGTCTCAGGATGGTTCGGCCATTGGCTTTGGGTCCCTTTTGCTGGGGCCGGCTCATGTAGAAGGACTACTTGAAAAAATGCCAAAGGGGTATAATAGAGGAGTCTAGAGAGGAGCGGGAGACTATGAAACTAATCGTCAACGGTCGTAATATCGAGCTAACTGATGCGATTAAAGCGTATGTTTCCGAAAAAATCGGACGGTTGGAGCATCATTACGATTTTATTCAGGAAATTCACGTATTCCTAAGCGTGGAAAAGAACCCCCGTATCAATGAAGGCCAGCTGGCGGAGGCCACGGTGGTGGTCAACCGGGCGGTTTTGCGGGTAGAAGTCTCCTCCATTGACCTGTATGGCAGTATCGACAAGCTGGTGGACAAGGTGGAACGGGTTCTCAGCCGTCATAAAACCAAACTGCTGGGCCGGGCCAAGTCCGCCAAGGGCGAATCCATCCGCAAGGCTGGCATCGAAGAAGAGGCCGAGAGCTTATTGGGGCCGGATGAGGATGACTTGCTACAAGGCGTCTTCCTGACTTACGAGGATCAAGAGGAAGCCGAAGCCACCACGGAGGGTTACCGCAGTTAAATTCGGCCAACTTCCTAAAAACCCTATTTAAGGCTACTATTAAAAGCACTCATCTTTTGACACAAGGTGAGTGCTTTTTTACGGCATTCTTTTTTAGGGCACCGCACGGTGGTGGTCAAACCAGCCGTTGTATTGCCAGTCGATTCAGGGTTTTATTCGTTTTAAGGAGTGAGCGCGTGGTCAATCCAGTATCCAGTGAGCCGAACAGTGATGATAAATTGTGGGCCGGGTTGAGTTATGCGGGCCTGGGCCTCTTCATGATTCCAACCATTGTTATTCTTCTGATGAAAAAAGGGGAATCCGCATACATTAAATTTCACTGTCTACAGGCTATATTTTTTGGCCTGATAGATTTCATTATTTTTACGCTTCTTGGTATTTTTGCCATGATCCCGCTTGTAAATATATTGGCCGGATTGGCGTGCTTTTTCATTGGTTTGGGCCTGCTTGGTGCGTGGGTTTACTTAATGATTATGGCTTTTACCGGCAAAGACTTTAAAATCCCGGTGCTGGGCGATTTCATTGACAACAATTTGATGCGCTAACAAGCGCTATCCAGCAATCCGGTGGAACCGACAATTTCTAAAGCCGGTTTTGGCGCTTTAGGTCCAGATAGCGGGCAATGAGCGTCTCATCCAGTGTTTCCGGGGCGGCATCCACCACCATGGCCTGATGGCCCTTGCACAGGAGTTGCCGGGTTTCTTCACGCAGGGCCAGTAAATCCAGAGCCACCCCTTTTTGATACGCCGCATAAGGCGATGAGGGCAGCATATTTGCGGTGCTGGCAATTTGCGAATCGGCCAGCGTGACCACCATTAGTACATGATTGCGGGAAAAACTTCGCAGGCTTCTGATCAGACTGCGAGAGGCCATGGGGTCGATCAAATCGGTCAGCACCACCACCAGAGAGCGCCGCTTGAGCCCTCGGGCGAAT
Source organism: Vampirovibrio chlorellavorus (assembly GCF_003149375.1). NCBI lineage: Bacteria > Bacillati > Candidatus Melainabacteria > Vampirovibriophyceae > Vampirovibrionales > Vampirovibrionaceae > Vampirovibrio > Vampirovibrio chlorellavorus. The sequence goes on along the minus strand of NZ_QFWH01000001.1, from coordinate 89,728 downwards.
TGCAGCATCACGCTCTCATAATCCGGCTCCACCGACTGGACTTCTACCTGCCCCAGGGCGTCCAGCAGACGACTGAGATGATGCCGCCCCTTGCCCATGGGAATGTTGGCCAAAATTCGGTTGGCGAAAACTCCTGCCCCCACGGCGTCTCCCCGATCAATGGCCACTCCCATAAAGGCCAGGGCGGTGTTCAAGGCCCAGTCGAATTTTTGCAGGTGCTTGACCGGGACATTCATGGCCCGTCCGGCATCCACCAAGACCAGAATGGGCTGCTCCACTTCGTGGGCGAAGGTGCGCACCACCGGGGCATCCAGCTTGGCGGTAGCCTGCCAGGCCAGTTTACGGACATCATCGCCCGCGAAATAATGCCGAAGTCCACTGAACTGGGTACCTTCCAGCCCTAGAGAGCGCTTTTGCAACTCCCCGGCGTTTTGAGCCCTGGAGGCCTTCAGGCGCATTTGTCGAATTCTCCGCAAATCGGGAACCACCTGAACCGTCTCCGACCGTCCGCCGCTCAAGGTCAACCACAGCAAACCCAGTCGGCTTTTATAGCGGGCGTGAATGCTCTCAAAACGATACAAACCCCGGCGCGTGGGCAGTACCTCATAATTGACGGACGCGTGGCTGAAGGCTGGCACGGTCACCTGTAAGTCCAGAGTGGCTCCCGTCTGGCCGTGTCGCAGCCCTTCGGGTACACTGTCCCTCAGGGTGAGGGCCAAGGGCTGAGGGCTATTATTGACCACACTTAACTGAATCCCTTGTCTCTGGCCGATGGAAAACTTCTGCCCCATGGCGCGACTCAGGCTGAGATAGCGCGCGGGTACACTGAGCAAAAAGCCGTCTATCATCAAAAGCAACATGAGGAGTGGCGTGTAGAAAGCGGCCACCCAGCTCAGCCAGGGCCACCACACACTGAGGGCCAACAGGGGAACCGGCACTAAAATCAGCCCCAAGGTCAATCCCGTGGGCTGCGCCCGTCGTATCCAGCCCAGTAGCAGAGCGGTTCCGGCCACAAACGCCAGCTGCAAGGTGCTGTCTCTCAACTGATCCAGCAAGGCCAGTTCACTTCCGCCCAAAGTCGTTCCCTCTATTGATACGGCCTACCATCATGCTTGAATCCATTATCTCGCAGAAAAGCCAGCCAGCCTCACCTTCTCTAGCCGGAACGGTAGCGACCCTGCCGATAGCGGACGGGTTTAATCCAGCGTTTCAGAGGGTCTACGTACAGGCGGCGCTCGTCATCCCGATAGAGCTGGAAATGCTGCCCCTCTTGAGCCTTATAGACCATCCAGGCCGTGTAAGCGCCAATCATGGCATCCAGCACGGAGCTGGGCATGAGGTTGGCGGGCACATCCTGAATATACAACTGCTGCTTGAGAGCCGCTTGCAAGGTGCGGCAACCCTGGGAACTGCGATGGCGGAAGGGCATGTTTAAATCGTAGCGCAGCTTGGCGTGGGCCGTAAAAAAGTTCAGCATCAGGATGCCCCGCTCATCCACCGCTTCATAAAACTCCTTGGCCCGCTGGGCAAAGCGCTCGGTGGGCACCACCTCCTGAGTGGCGTTAGGAATGGAGGAGCGCAGGTGCAGGGGATGCATTTTAATCTGCTGCTGCCGCCATTTGCTGGGTATGCTCAGGCTTTTGGGAATATCCAGCACCACCAGCAAGTTTTCCGGCGGGGCCAAATTGTCCAGAAACAGCAAAATGTCATCATTGTCGCTGAGCTTGTCCATGCGCAGAATGCGCCGTTCCCGGTCCAGAACGGCGATGCCGGTTTCCAGGCTGTCGATGGGGGCCATATCAATGCCCACAAACAGCCATTTGTTGCCCAGGCTGGCTCGTTGGGTCGAGCCGGTCAACTCCGGCAGATCCTTGATCGTGATTTCGTGTTTCAGGTAGATTGATGATGCGGACATGGCATTATCATACCCCAGACCGGGCTCAATCTGTACGTCCCCCATTACACACCCTTACACGGAACCACACGGAGACCCTTTATTTTGCAAAAGGCCGGAATCGTCGGACTTCCCAACGTCGGAAAATCCACCCTGTTTAACGCCCTTACCTCTTCTTATCAGGCGGAAAGCGCCAACTACCCCTTCTGTACCATTGAGCCCAACGTGGGCATCGTGAAGGTGCCCGATCCCCGTCTGGCCGTGCTGAAGGAGCTGGCTAAAACGCAGACGGTCATCCCCGCCGTGTTTGAATTTGTGGACATTGCCGGGCTGGTGCGTGGCGCCAGCAAAGGCGAAGGCCTGGGCAACCAGTTTTTGGCCAACATTCGGGAAGTGGATGCCATTGTGCATGTGGTGCGCTGCTTTGAGGATACCGATGTGGTGCATGTGGAAGGCAGCGTCGATCCCCTGCGGGATCTGGAAACCATCCACATTGAGCTGTGTCTGGCCGACTCCAGCTCCATGGAAAAGCAAATGGAGCGCCTGCGCAAACAGATCAAGCAGAAAGACAAGGAATCGGAAGAGAAGCTGGCCCTGTTCGAGAAGATCAAGCCCATTATTGACGGGGCCGGGGTCATTGATCACAAAACCCTCAGCGCTGAAGAGCAGATCCTGCTCAAGCGCTCCCAACTGCTCAGCACCAAGCCGGTCATTTACGCCGGGAACGTGGCCGAAGGCGACTTGGCCAACCCCTTGGGCAATCCGCACTTTAAAAAGCTGTTTGACCGGGCCGCTGAAGAGGGCCGTATTGCTGTGCCCATTTCCGCCCAGATTGAAGCGGAACTGACCCAGCTGGATGAAGCTGAGAAGTCGGGCTATCTGGAAAGCCTGGGCGTGCAGTCCTCTGGCATTGACGGCTTGATTCAGGCCGCTTTTAAAACCCTGAGTCTGGAAACCTACTTTACGGCTGGCGAAAAAGAAGTGCGGGCCTGGCCTTATGATAAGGGCATGACCGCCCCCCAGTGCGCCGGAGTCATCCACACTGACTTTGAAAAGGGCTTTATTCGGGCTGAAGTGACCGCTTACACCGATTATGTGACCGTCGGCGGCGAGAAAAACGCCAAGGAAAAAGGCTTGATGCGCCTGGAAGGCAAAGACTACATCATGAAAGACGGCGACGTGGTTCACTTCCGTTTTAATGTGTAATCCAAACTGACGGCTCAAGCAGTGAATGAGCGCTATTAATTTTCTATCTTGAGGAACGTTTAACCGAGATAATAGCTTTAAAAAGCTGCTGTATTTTTGCACCCTTCTAAAGGGGAATCAATCATGTCAACGCTGCCGCCTTGGTATCAGCCACCCTATACTTATCCACAACCCACTTATCCCTTGCCGCTAACAGCACAAAAGCCGGCTTTGGCTGCCTCAAAGCCTGTTCACCCTGTTTTTAATAAAGATCCGCTTCAGCCCATCCCACTTAAAGAGGCATCCATCTTGGCGTTTGCCGGTGGGGCTTTATTTGGTGTAGGTAAATGCCAGTTAGCTTTAATTACTGGCAAAAACGCTATGAGTCATGCAAAAGCACTTTTGCTGAGCCCAATTTCAGCCTTTGCAGGAATGCTTTTTATTTCCATGCCTATCTTACAATGCGTTGCACTCTGGAATTTTTTGCTTGAGCGGAAAAGACGTAAAGCACTCGGTCTTCCTCCCGCCCCATTATGGCCAAAGTCATCTGATTTTAAGGAGGGTTGCCGAGCCTACTGGGCAGGCATTAAAAGCCTCGTTTCATCCAGTGCGACTTCGCAGTAGGATATTCACACTTTCCCCCTGAACCCCTGAACAGTAAGGAACGCCATGCCAGCCACTAGCATTCAGACCATGCAAGCCATCCAAAAGGCCGCCCCGGAAAAAGGCTTTAAAGTCGCCACTGTGGATAAACCCCAACCCGGCCCCAAAGAGGTGTTGATCAAGGTGAGTCTGGCTTCCGTGTGTGGGACCGACTTCCACATTACGGAATGGGATGAGTGGAGCGCCAACCGCATCCAAACCCCGTTGGTGTATGGGCACGAGTTCTGCGGGGTGATTGAAAGCGTGGGCGACAAAGTCCACGGACTCAAGCCGGGCGATTACGTCTCCGCGGAAATGCACCTGCCTTGTGGTCACTGCTTGCAATGCCAGCAAGGGCACAAGCACATTTGCGAGAACGTGAAGATCTTCGGCATCGATTTGCCGGGCTGTTTTGCCGAGTACATCGCCATTCCGGCCAAGCAGGTGGTTAAACTGCCCAGCTCTATCAAGCCGGAATATGGCGCTTTGCTGGATTCCTTGGGGAACTCCGTGCATGCCGTGTCCAAGGCCGATGTGTCCGGGAAAACGGTGCATGTGGTGGGTTGCGGGCCGCTGGGCCTGTTTGCCATCGTGGTGGCCAAAGCCATGGGAGCCCTCAAGGTTTTCGCTTCCGATGTGTCCCCCTTCCGCCTGGAACTGGCCGAAAAGGCCGGGGCCGATGCCGTGTTGGCCGCCGATAAGGTCAATGTGGCGGAAGAACTTAAACAAAAAACCGGCGGCAGCGGGGTGGATGTGGTGCTAGAAATGTCCGGCAGCCCCATCGCCATAAACGGGGCGCTGGAAAGCCTGCGCTTGGGTGGTACCGTGGTGCTGATGGGGATTCCCAAAGGTAAGGTGGAGCTGGATATCAGCAAGGACATTATTTTCAAGGAAGCCAAAGTGGTGGGGGTCAATGGCCGCCAGATTTTCCAAACCTGGTTACTCATGCTGGATCTGATGGAAGCGGGCAAGCTGGATCTGGACTTTATTATCACCCACCAACTGCCCATGAGCGAGTTTGGCCAAGCCATGGAACTGATTCGCCAGGGCGTCAGCGGCAAGATCCTGCTGAAACCCTGATAAAAGCCCATTGGGGCTATGCTACAGTAAGAATAGGGCCAAACAGCCCATAAGATTTACCCAGAGGATTGCCCCATGACTGCCAGCACTGAAAAAAAATCACATCGTCTGGACTTTTTGAAAGATGAAATCCAGCGCCTGAAAGACGAACATTTATACCAGGCCCTGCAACCGTTTGAAGGGCCGCAGGATGCCGAACTTTCCATGAACGGACGGCAAATCCTCAATTTCTCCTCCAACAACTATCTGGGCTTGGCCAATCACCCCAAGCTGATTGAAGCGGCCATCCAGGCCACCCGAGAACTGGGCGTGGGCGCGGGTGCGGTGCGCACCATCATCGGCACCATGGGCATTCACGAGCAACTGGAAGAAAAGTTGGCCCGCTTCAAGCACTGCGAAGCAACGTTGGTGCTGCAATCCGGATTTACGGCCAACATGGCGGCCATTCCCCCCATTATGGGCGAAGGCGATGTTATTATCAGCGATGCCCTGAACCATGCCAGTATCATTGATGCCGTGCGCCTCAGCCGTGGGGCCAGCAAGGATATTTACGCCCACAGCGACATGAACGCCCTGGAAAGCGTGCTTAAAAAGCACAAAACCGCCCGCCGCAGGCTGATCGTCACCGATGGCGTGTTTTCCATGGACGGGGACATCGCCAAATTGCCGGACATTGTGTCGTTGGCCGAGCAGTATAACGCCATCGTCATGGTGGATGACGCCCATGGCAGCGGTGTCTTGGGCAGTCATGGCCGAGGTACCGTGGATCACTTTGGCCTGCACGATCAGGTGGATATTGTGGTGGGCACCATGTCCAAGGCGCTGGGCTCGATGGGTGGCTACGTGGCCAGCACCCAGGCCATGCGAGAGATCATGGTCAACAAGGCCCGCCCGCTGCTGTTCAGCACCCCGCATCCGCCGTCGGTGGTAGCGGCTTGTCTGGCGGCCATTGAACTTTTGGAGGCCGATGACGCCCTGATTCAGAAGCTGTGGTTCAACACCCGCTATTTCAAAGCGGGCATGAAGTCCATTGGCTTGCCCATTGATAGTGAAACCCCGCTTTGCCCGGTGATTGTGGGCACCAGCGAAAAGGCCCAGAAGCTCAGCCAGCGCTTGTTGGAAGAGGGCATTTATGGTCGGGCCATTGTATTCCCCACCGTGGCCGCCGATAAAGCCCGGGTGCGGGTTATCATCAACGCCTGCCACACTCAGGCCCATCTGGACCGGTGTATTGAGGCCTTTGAAAAAATCGGGAAAGAACTGGGTCTGCTCCAGCGTTAGTCCTGAAAAACTGCCAGTTCATGCCATCTTTACAATATGTTAGAATTGCTGAACTAGGCGTGTGTAACCGCTTTCATTCCGGGAGACAGCGGGGAGTTTTTTCAGCGTGGAAAAGCAGGAATTGCCCAAAAATGAAGCCAGGCCGGTCAGCAAGCGGCTGGCCGCCAAATGGAACCAGTTTTGCAGTCACTTGTCCCAGCGGGTGGATCAGTGCGCCAACGGCATTTTGCATGCTGAAAAAGTGCAGATGGGCAAAAAGCCCCACGGCTCTAAACTGGCCAAAACCAAGCTGGCCACCCCGGAAGAAGAAATTCGGCGACTGGTCAGCTCCGCCGCCTCATTGGCCGATGTGTGGGAATTTTTCCTCAAGCGCCTGAAAAGCGGGACGCCCATCGACTTTCTGTGCTTTTCCATCAAGGATGAACGGGGAGAGTTTATTCAGGTCCGCTTTATTCATACCGGAGTCACCTCCAGACAGAGCGAGCCGCCCCGCATTTCCACCGCCGACACCAGTAATCATCTGGTGCAGGCCTACAATCTAAAAGATACCACCTTTTCCCCCTACCTCAAGTCGCTGGGCGCCGATATTCTGTCCCATACGCCCTGGGCGGCAGCGGATGCCGAGCCTGGCACCAACAGTTTTAACCTGTTCAGCGTGCCCTTCATCGCCGGGGGCGAGGCCATTGCCATGCTCACCCTGGGTTTTAAGGAAATGGACGCCTTCTCGCAGGCCAAGCTGTCCTATGTGTACACCCTGCGGGACCAAATCGCCCAGCTCATCTGGAACCTCATCCTGCAGGACCGTATGAAAAGCCAGACGCAGGTGGATAGCCTGACCGGCCTGATGAATTACAGCTATTTTCAGGGCGTTTTAGAACGGGAAATGAGCAAGGCCGAATCCAATCAGGGCTCGGTTTCTATCATGATTCTGGACATCAACAACATCGAGGATATCAACCAGACGTTGGGCCATCAGGCGGGCGACGAGGCCATTTGCCATCTGGCCTCCACCGTCAGAAGGCTGAGTCGGGGTCTGGATACCATTGCCCGCTATGGCGGGGATGAAGTGGTGGTCATTCTGCCGGAAACCGGCCCAAAAGCCGCCGATGAAATCGCCCATCGTTTTTTGGAAGGGCTCAAAATCCGCCTGCCCGAGCAGCTCCGACATTTGTCCATCAGTATCGGGCACGCCACTTACCCGGATGACACCAAAACCCGGGAGAAACTGCTCAAACTGGCTGAACAGGCTTTACATCTGGCCAAGTTCAAGGGCAATAAAGCCGGAGAATCCGCCTGCATTGCCTGCGGAGAGATTGATCAGCTCAACGACAAGACGGTGATTGAGGTCTTTGCCTCGCAGGTGGCCCGCAAGTACGACAATATTCACGTGCCCAGCGTCTACCAGGAACTGGTCAACCACATCGAGAAAAAGACCCCCAGCAAAGCCCAGACCGATGACCTGATGCTGGAAACCATCACTTCGCTGGCCGGGGCCCTGGAGGCCAAGGATCGCTACACCCGGGGGCACTCTCAAGCGGTGGCCAACTATGCTGTGGCCTTGGCCCATGCCTTAAAAATGACCCCCACCGAGGTGGAGGAAATTCGGGCGGCGGCCTTCCTGCATGACATCGGTAAAATCGGCATTCCCGAGGATATTTTGTGCAAGGACGGCCCGCTGAATGAAAAAGAGTGGGAAATCATGAAACAGCACCCGGTCATCGGGGCCCAGCAGATTTTATACCCGGTGGCTTCTCTTCGACCCATCATCCCGGCGGTGGAATGTCACCACGAAAACTGGGACGGCAGCGGCCATCCCCACGGGCATAAAGGCGAAAAAATTCCGGTGGGGGCCCGCATTGTGTCTATTGTGGACGCTTTCCATGCCCTGACCTCCGATCGGCCCTACCGTAAGGCCATGCAAGTGGCCAATGCCCGTAAAATTCTGGAAGCGGGGGCCGGTACCAAGTGGGACCCCGGTCTGCTGGAAGCGTTTTTCAATATGTTCACCATCGCCACCCCCAAGGCCCCGGAGGAAAGCAGCACTTCGGTCAGTCCCATTTTACCGGTGCAACTGACCCTGAAAAGCGCCATCGCAAATTGACTTTGGCCGGGTGTTTTCCTTAAAATAAAAAGCCTTGCCATGTACGGAATGTACCCATCATCATCGCATTATCGGCAACCATCTAACAAAGGGAGCGCTTTACCGCATGACCACCATTACCCAGATCGCCTGCGATCTCAACGAAAAAGTAACCAACCGCTATGCGCTGGTGCTGGAAATTGCCGAACTGGGCAAGCGCCTGCTGGAAGACAATCGGGACAAACTGGGCCACGATCCCTTTTCCAAAGCGTCCACCTCTTCCGAGAAGGTGATTTACCAGGCCTTGATCATGAAGTCCAGCGAGATTGATATCGGCGACGGCTTGATCGGCTAAATCAGCTTTCAAAGTTTCTGAAATAACGGCTTTCGGGCCGTTATTTTGTTTTGGAATCATCCAAAGACAGAGACGATTGAGGTCTGATGCGTTTCTGTTGCTTTCTTTTTCGCCCGGCCTTCTCTTCCGCGAGGAGAATGGTCGGATGAATATGAGGCTACTCACATTAAAGTCCAGCTGGTATAATAGGCTCAAGAAAAAACGGAATGATTTAATCCAATTAAAGGTTTCTTGAGGCAAGAAAGAGGGATACGCTTTTAACCAGTTGGTCCGCCTGCGCCTGCTGTCGCATGGCTTGGGAATGGGCCGATGATTGGGGTAAGAACGACATTTACACACGATCCAATTGGGTAAACTCCCACAGTGAACAGAGGAGAACAAGTGGCTATGAACCGGCCCATGAAAAAGTATGTTGAAAAATTTGAGGCCCTGGATCTCACCGCAGGACTGTATCAAACCCGCTCACTCAAACGCCAGCGCTATAAGCAAAAAGATTTTATCGAGTATTTGGACGCCTACGACACCCTGAATTTTGAGTCTGAGCTGGGCTGGCCCGAAGCCGGGCAAGCCGAATGGGAAAATCGGGCCTGAGCTGACTCAACGCCAAATTTCACGGAGTGTGGTGCAACCTCATTCAAAGGGAGCTTGTGAACAGGCTCCCTTTGGTTTTTGATAGGCATAATCAATCTGTATAAATGGCTTTAGAGACGGCATGAAGAAAACCATACGCAGCTTTCTGGGCAGTTTTCTGGATACAGTCGGGCAGTACAACCGTATTGTGTCCGATTACTTGCGTGCCGTGGAGTCCTCCCCTGACCATGGCATGGCCTATGTGAACTGGGGTGTGGATTTGGCCCAGAACGGCCAGCTGGAAGAAGCGCTGGCCAAATTCAAGCAGGCCAGCGAGATTGCCCCCAATCGCTACGAGCCTTACCTGAACTGGGGGGTGGCTCTGGCCAAGCTGAACCGGCTGGATGAGGCCATTGAACAGTTTAAATGCTGCATTGAAAAAGATCCCGGACAGGTCAACCCCTACATGCTTTGGGGGGCGGTTCTCATGACTCAGGGGAAGGTTGAAGAGGCCTGCCAGTTGTACGAGAAGGCCATTGCCTTGAACCCCGGAAATCCGGAACCCCACGTGAACTGGGGCATTGCTTTGGCCCGGCAGGGCAATTACCGGGAGGCCATCAAGCATTTCAGGCAGGCCTTGGCCATCTCTGGCCATCAGCCCCAGGTTTATTTTTTATGGGGAGCCATTTTGGCCGAGCTTCAGGACTATCAGGGGGCCATCGAAAAATTCAGGATTACCTTGCGCTTTCTGCCCAAGCACGCCGAGGCCTTTTACTTCTGGAGCGTGGCCCTGAACCGGTTGGGACGCTATGAAGAGGCCCTGAGCAAATCCCGCAGGGCGATTGAACTGGGTTGGGAGAAGGCGGAGGCCTACCTGAACCAGGGCGATATTCTGGCCAATTTAAAGCGGCCGGATGTGGCCATTGAGAACTACAAGCAGGCCACCCTCCTCAACCCGGAACTCCCGGAAGCCTATCTAAGCTGGGGGATTGCCCTGTGCCAGCAAGGGCACTATGAGGAAGGTTTTCAGCAATTTGCCCACTGCCATGCCCTGCAGGCGGATTTTCCGGGACTGGAATCCGAATGGGGACAACAGCTATTGGAGTGTGGCCAGTTTGAAGCGGCCTTGCCGCATTTGAACAAGGCGTTTGCCCAAGAGCCGGACAACCTGACCCTGATTATGAATCTGGCCCTGGCCCTGATCAAAACCGGCCGCTCCGAAGAGGCCATTCCGCACCTGAAGGCCATTGAGCAACGGGATCAGTGGAACCCGCAAGCCCATTATTTGCTGGGCACCTATTACATGGGGCTGGAAGACTGGCTCAAAGCCAAAGCGCACTTACAAAAAGCCCTGATGGAGAAGCCCGACCTCGATGATGCCGCTGTCAATCTGGCGCTGGTGCTGTGCGAACAGGGGGAAACGCTGGAGGCCGTGCGGCAGATGCGTCCCATCATCCGCCGTAAGCCGGAGTCGGCCCAAATTAACTTTTTTTACGGCTTGGTCTTGTACCGCCACGGCGATCTCAAGGACGCCCTGAACAAGTACCGCAAAACCCTGCAACTGGAGCCCGAACACCGGAGCGCCAGGGTGGCCATGGCGGAAACCCTGATGCAATTGGGCGAATCCGGCGAGGCTCAGGACTTTCTGCTTCAGGTGTTGCGGCAGGAGCCACAGAACGTACCCGCCCTTTACCTGCTGGGTTTGTGCCACATGCGGCTGGCTGAGGCGCTCAGCGCTTCGACAGAGAGGCAAGTGCAATGGCAAGCCGCTCAAGCCACCTTCCATAGCCTGCTGGGGATAGTTCCCGGACATTTGGAGGCCCAGGTCAATCTGGCCCTGCTGGCGGGCTTGCTGGACTCCGTAGAGGCCTTGAACAGCGGGTTTGGCCTGTTGCTCAACGACGCCTCCCCGGCAGAGAGTGCCCTGATTTGTTATTACTGGAGTGAAGCCCTGCGCCAAGTGGGAGAAGTCGAGGCCGCCACCGAGAAATTGGCTCAGGCCAAGGCCCTGAATCCTGACATTGAAACCCTCATGCAAAGTGTTGCCTTATAGCAGGCATGCTTCCATTATAATGACATTCATATCAACTGTTGTTTGGAGAGACATTCATCATGAACGCTCGTATTAACGCCTTAAAGTCCGCATTAAAAGCCCGCAACGCCGTTAAAGTCATTGCCGGCATCGCTAACCTGGATTTGGACCATGTCCTGCAAGTGGTTCGGTCCGCTGAAGCCGCTGGCGCCGTGGCTGTGGACGTGGCTGCTCACCCTGAAATCGTGAAAGCCGCCAAAGAGGCCACCCAAGCTGCCGTGTTCGCCTCCAGCGTAGAGCCTGCCGCGCTGGCTGCCGCCGTTGCCGCCGGTGCCGATGTGGCCGAATTGGGCAACTTCGATGCCCTCTACGATCAAGGCCTGTTCCTCAGCGCCGATGAAGTGCTGGAACTGGCTCAGCAAACCGTGTCTGCCGTTCAGGGTCAAGCGCTGGTGTCCATCACCATTCCCGGTCACCTGACCGTGGAAAGCCAAGTACGCTTGGCTGCTCAACTGGAAGCCCTGGGTGTGGATATCATTCAAACCGAAGGCGCGAGCCGCGTTCTGGCCGCTGAGCCCACTGTAAAATCCATGAGTCAGCAAGAAAAAGAAGCCATCACCCTGCGCAACACCCGTGCTTTGTCAAAAGCCACCCGCTTGCCCATCATGACCGCCAGCGGCATTACCGCTGACAATGTGGCTGCCGCTCTGGAAGCCGGTGCCAGTGCCGTAGGCGTGGGTAGCTTTGTGAATAAAGCCCAAACCGAAGCGGAGATGGTGGAGCGCTGCCAGGCCGTGGTGGCCGCTAGCGCCCACACAATCAGCGTGGCCTGCTAGGCTTTCTGCATTATCCGGAACCGCCGGATCTCAAAAACTGCCTGCTGGTCGGGCAGTTTTTGCGTTTTTGAGGAAAAGTCAGGCTGTTTTGTGAATTAGCCAGCAGTCTAATAAAAATCCGTCCGTTGTTAGACCAGTGGGGGGCTGTTTTGCTATAATTGTCTGGCGAAAGTTAAACAAAACGAACTACTCAATTCTCCAGCTTTACCAACAAACACACCTACTACTACACTATGTCATCTCCTCTAAACTGGTAAGGCTGTTTTTCTTTAGGGGCAATCTAGTCCGAGCCGTTGCCTCTAAAAAAAGACATTTTGAGCGTTAGGAAACCCGTGGTAGCCTACTTCAGAACCGATGGTGTTCTCTGATCTCCGGATTCAGGGCTTTGGTGAAGGGTGTTGACCAGAGCGGGCGATGGTCCGGCCAGCACTGCTGGCCCCGTGAGGGCGGCACCGGATAATCTGCGGGTTTGTATTGCGGAGCGCTTGTCCTAAAATAAACCGAATGATTACCACAGAAGTCAGTACCCAATTTACCGAACTGCTCACCAGCAGTGGACTCCAGCATGTGGCCATTATTATGGATGGCAATCGCCGCTGGGCCAAACAGCGGCACTTACCCACGCTGGTGGGTCACAAGAAAGGCGTGGACGCTTTGAGGACGCTGGTTCGCTTTGGTTCGGATCATGGGCTGAAAGCGCTGACTGTCTATGCCTTTTCCACGGAAAACTGGCGGCGCAGCACCGAGGAAGTGGGCTATTTGCTGCGCTTGTTTGTGGAAGCCCTGTCCAAAGAGCTGGCCGAACTGCACCGTAACAACGTGCAAATTCGCTTTATCGGGGATATTTCAGCCTTTCCCCCGGATTTGTACAACCTGATTCAGTCCGCCCACGAGCAAACTGCCCACAACACGGGCCTGAAATTCCAGATTGCCGCCAATTACGGCGGACGCCATGAGTTGGCTCAGGCCATGCAACAATTGGCTCAGGAGGTGCAGGAGGGTCAATTGTCCCCCACAGACATTACGGAAGCCCATATTGACGCCAAACTTTACACCCACGGGCTGCCCGATCTGGATTTGCTTATCCGCACCGGCGGGGATTCCCGCATTAGCAACTATTTGCTGTGGCAAAGCGCCTATGCCGAATTCTATGTCACCGACCTGCTGTGGCCGGATTTCAGTCCGCAGGCTTTTGAGCGGGCTGTGGAAGTTTTTGCCCGGCGGGAACGGCGCTACGGTCAGTAATCGTTAAACCGTATCGCTCTGGCAATCGCTATAGACGGATTTAAGCGACCTCGACCACCAGTTCCACTTCCACGGCGGCGTTTTTTGGCAAGCTGGCCACGCCCACGGCAGAACGCACATGTTTTCCGGCTTCGCCGAAATACGCAACCAGCAAGTCAGAAGCGGCATTCATCACCTGGGGTTGCTCATAAAAGTTGGGGGCGCTGCTCACAAAGCCGGTCAGCTTCACAATGCGCTTGACCCGATCCAGACTGCCCAGGGCATGCCGAAGCAGGCTCAGGGCGTTTAAAATACACAATCTGGCCGCTTCCTGGCCTTCCGCAACGCTGACATCCCAGCTGCCCACCGCGCCCGTCACGGCAACCTGACCCTCTTTCATGGGCAATACACCGGAGGTGTGGACTAAATTACCCACCTGTACCGTGGCCACATAGCTTCCAATGGGCAAGGGGGGTGGGGGTAAAAGGGCCTCCAGTTCAGACCGCTGGTCTGCTGATTGGGTGGGAGGAGAAACCGTATCCTGGGTCATGGCAAAAGTCTTTCTCAATTGAAGCGGCGCCTTTTCACAAGCCACCGGGCTATATTAAATTCATGCGGGGATGCCCTGCAAGCTGAAAGGGGTTTTTAGCGCCAGCATCCAGCACAAGAGTATAGGCTAAAAGTCGCTGAATGTCCTCATGGCACTGCTGAAAGAAGGCATCCGTCCGGGCGTTGTGCAAGCCAGCCATCTCCAGGGCCCATAGCTCAAAAAACGGATCGCCGGTCTGCAGCAAGCAGGCTGATCGGCCTGAAATTTTGCTTTCCTGCCTGTTTTCCTGCTTCATTTCTGGCCATTGCTGCATGCGGAACTGTCACCTCAACACGCTTACCGGGGGAGCCCAATCATTCCAAAGCGATGCCGAACCAAATCACCCGCCTGCGATTCGCACCCAGGCGGTCAAACGGGTTGTCTTCTTTAAAATAAAACCCGACTCCCCGAGTGGATTGAGTCCCGGTGGTTTGGTGAATGGGGGCAACGCTGCTCAGTAGGAGGGGATTCTGCATCCTTTTACCGTCTGCTAGAAAACTTCGGAGATACGGAGGCCCTCAGGCGGATATTGATTTCGCACAGAAACGTTACAAGTTTGCCGTGACAGGCCTGCCGCCCGATACCCGGCTTGGCCTCTACTCGGCCAATAAATCCTCAAAGGTGCATTCCAGCAGGCGGCACAACCGAACCAGGGTCAAAAATCGAGGGTAAGCCCGTCCCTGATTCCAGTACATGACCGTTTGATGATCCACATCCAGCCTGTCGGCCACTTTGCGCATGTTCCAGCCTTTTTTACGATACGCCACTTCCGCAATCAACAATCGCATCCCGTACAACCCTCACAATCCTGAAAACCGAAGATAAACCCTACAGAGACCCTTCATTTTGGATTAAAATAAGTAAAGTTTAGCTGCATTTAAGCGCCCGCCTTGCCTCTGGTCTCATCGTGTCGATACAACTGAACCAATAATATCATTTTTGAAAGATGAGCGATCATAAATGAAATTTACGATTTTTTTAGCGGTGGTGCCCTCTGTCCGGAGAAGGATTCTGTTTTAGCATGAAACCGTCAGAGAAGAGACTGGGTCTGGCTATCCAGCTGTTGTTAATGAGAAGCGGTCTGCAAATTGAGGAGTTGGCCCAGCAGATGGGCATTACCGGCGATGCGCTTTCCAATTTGATCCATGGGCGCCGTCGATTTAAGGATGACACTCTGGTCAAGCTGGCAAACACGCCCGCCCTGCAGGAAGAAGGCCTCCTGCTCAGCCAGCTAAGAGCCCTGCGAGCGGTTGATGAGTATAAGTTTGAAGAGCTGATACTGGCTTTGGTGGAGTATATTCGACAGGGTGAAATTGAGCGGCTCCCTAAAGATTTTTTTCAGAACCTTCAGGCCAGCATGGAGCGGGACGGGGTTCCCCCAAGCCTTGCAAGTAAGCGGCATGCGCTGTTTTCACTAATTCAAGAAGACCCTTTATAAACTCCTGACTATCCATTGCCAAGTTACCTCTTCCGCATTGTACTTTAGGGCCGGGACGCCTGAACGACCGCTGCTTGCAGGTATTACCCCAAATCGATTTCCCAAAATCCGTTTCATCTTTCAGCGCACTAGGCTCTCAGCGGCTATCCCGGCACTCACTTCTCTCTTTATACCGAAAACAAATGCTTAACAAAGCAGGTAAATATTCGGTTTTCACACAAAACCGAAGTTTTGAGTTCCATATCTTCGGTTTTACGGCAGGGGCGTCTTAAGGGAGGGCGTTTAGTTCAGGCCAGAGGATCTTCTGCCCTGTTCGGTTCGATAGCATGACCGGCTTGATTTTATCTACCCAAAAAAGACACCAGGGCACGGCGCCAATTTTTAACCCGACAACGATCTCGTGACGCTATCCGGCGATTTCATTCGGTGATTCTACGCGGGGTTTGACCAAGACGGCCCGTGAGTTACATGCAAAATTTGAACATGGCCCAAAACACGGAAACGGAATACAGGGTCATGGCCACACCACGGACCGGACTACCTTCCGGAATGACCACCAGCAACAGAATGCCAGCGATGAAAAAGAGGGTGAACATAATCATCAGGCGTTCTTGCGAGAATTTTTTACGAGGCGCGGCAGGCTTGGATTTTTCCAGTTTCGGCGATTGTGAGGTCATAACAAACTCCATCCTGATTGGTGGCGTTTTGTGGAACCGTATCAGTTTAGCACAAGCCCATCAAACCCCTAAGGCAGCGGTCACGTTCCCCAAAATTTTTCGACGTAACCGTAACATGTCCTTGCCGTACAGCCTTTCCAGTTCAGGCTGTAAATTGCTTTCAATATCCAGCAGGAAAATATCGTGGACAATCAACTCTTTAATCACCAGCACGATGCCGGGGTTCCGGGTCACCACCGCCTGAGGGGGACGATCCGCCTGGGAAACGGTTCCCACCAGGCCCTCCTTGTCATCCACGGAGAGAATCATCCAGCGCCCACCCAACGATTGTTCGATACTGCAAGCCAGTCCGTGCTGATAGACCTCCAGGCCTTCCAGCTCGCAGTAGTCGTAACCGACCAGACGCACATCCACCCCTCGGTCTTTGGCGGCCAACAAGGCCGCATGCAAGACGGCAGCGTCATCTTTCCAGAATTCCATAAATATAGAGCGCTTGGCGCTGTTAATCATGTCCAGGGCGTACTTGAAAATGGACTCCTGCCCACGCATGTTGATGACGGGCTCTACGGTTTCCTCGGCAATACTGGGTAAGGCCTGCCGCAGGTAATCGATTGAACCCTGAAACGACTTTTCCCATCGATCCAGCAGTTCTTCCGGACGGATGGGCATGTAGGTCACCGGCTTTCCGCCAATGGCCACCACTGCGTTGGCGGATTCCAGCGCTTTTAAGGTATCGTAAGCCCGGGCCTGCGGGACGCCAGACTCTTTGCTGACCTCGTACCCCGTGGCGGGGTGCTGCTTGAGCAGTGCCAGATAGACTTTTGCTTCGTAGGTATTGAAACCCAGCTCTTTTAATTTGTCTATCAGGCTGTCTGACACCGTTAAAACCCTCGAAAACCCATATACCGCCAGGAGACCACCATTGGCGCACTGATCTTTAACACTGCTGATTGTAGCATGTGACTTTGTTCACCTTTGGTCATCCTGATTCTTCTAAGGATATAACGATAGAAACAATTGATGAAGCTCATGTTGCTATCTCGTCACAATCGCAAGCTGCGTTCAATCGTGGCATGATCATGGCTGCTGCTTGCCAGCTTTGCTTTTGTGTTATATTAATGACCCCCTACACTCTGGAAAGGAATTGGAGACACACCCATGCAGGTAATTTTAACCAAAGATGTGGATACGCTGGGTAGCAACGGCGATATCATCGAGGTTTCCGACGGTTATTACCGCAACTACCTCGGGCCACGTAACATGGCCGTCATCGCCACCAAAGGATCCCTGGCCGACTTGCAGCGTCGCATCGACCGCATTCGCGCCAAAGCCGAGAAAAAGCATCAGGAAGACCTGGCCAAGGCCGAAAAAGTGAATGCCCTGCAACTGATTACCCTGGAAGCCAACGCTGGCGACACCGGTAAACTGTACGGCACCATCACCACCAAGGAACTGACCAAGGTTCTGCAGGAGAAAACCGGCTACGAAATCGAGCGCCGTAACGTCAACGTGGATCACCCCATTAATAAAGTGGGTGAGTACACGGTGTACGTGAAATTCTCCGCCAAGGTTTCCGCCCAGGTGAAACTGGCAGTGAAAGCCATCAAGGCCAAGCACGAAGAATTCGTACTGGAAGACGCTTTCGCAGGCGAAGAAAACTAAAACTTGCCATCGGCAACCCAAAATCAGGCAGTCCATCTGCCTGATTTTTTGCGTGATAATGCGTGATGAAACCTGACAAGGAGGGCGGCTTGCCGCTTCAGTATTGGCGCATCGAGGGAACGATGACGGTGCCCTAAACACTCGCCGCTTTGACTGACACCCAGGGATTGTCCTTGATATAAAAGCGCCAGGGATAGTCCATCGCCTTGGTAATGCCGATTCGGGTGGTCTGAATCACTTGACCATCGGAGTAGTCCTGCCCCGCACTGAGGCAGAGCCCATGTTCCCAGCGGGTCAAGGGAAGTCCGTTTGCGGCTTGGCGGGTAATGCCCAGCGCCTTGGTCAGGCGTCCCGGCCCATGGGTTTTGAGGGACTGATCTTCAACCGGCTCCAAAGCCCGAAACAATACCGCCCCTGCTGTACCGTGCGGTTCGGTCACCACGTTTAAACAGTGATACATGCCGTAAATCAGGTATACATAGGCGGTTCCCGGATGGTGATACAGGGTTTCCGCCCGTCCGGTGGTGCGGTTGTAGGCATGGCAGGCCGGATCGTTCTGGGTATAGGCCTCCGTTTCCACAATGCGGAAGGCCCGCCAAGCACTGGTGGGGGGATGAAACTGCCACAACTGGCAGCCCAGCAGGGCACGGGCCACAGTCACTGTGTCCTGTGCAAAAAACGCGGCAGGCAGAATGAGGCAATCAGGGGGCTCGGTCGGTTTTAATTCATCCAACAAGGCGGTGCCACCGTTTCTTAATATATGTTATATTAACCAATATCCCCCCTACGAAGACAGCGTGGAGAATCCAGGGTTGACTGAAAAATTAATCATTCACGGCGGCAAGGCCCTGCGCGGTGAAGTTGAAATCTCGGGCGCCAAAAATTCCGTTCTCAAACTGATGGCAGCCACGCTGTTGACTGGAGACAGCATTGAACTGCGAAATGTTCCCCACCTCAGCGATGTGGGCGTCATGACCCAGGTACTCAAGCATCTGGGTTGCGATGTGGACCAGCAGGACGATGATCGCCTGTATATTCAGGCCAAAAACATTACCAGTTGCGAAGCCCCCTACGATCTGGTGCGTAAGATGCGAGCCAGCTTTGATGTGCTGGGCAGCTTGCTGGGCCGTTTCGGCGAGGCCCGTGTGGCCCTGCCCGGTGGCTGCTCCATTGGCAAGCGCAGCGTCGATTTGCACGTCAAGGGCCTGATGGCGCTGGGTGCGGAAGTCGAAATCAACCATGGCTACGTGGAAGCCAAGGCCACCCGTTTGGTGGGCGCTGAAATTTTGCTGGATACCCCCAGCGTGGGCGCCACTGAGAACATTATGCTGGCTGCCACCATGGCGGAAGGCTCTACCATTTTGTCCAATGCCGCCCAGGAGCCCGAGATTGTCGATCTGGCCAATTTCCTGAATGCCATGGGTGCCGATATCAGCGGCGCGGGCACCAACGAAATCGTGATCAACGGGGTGAAGCCCGGCACCTTGCACGGTACCACCTACAGCGTGATGCCCGATCGCATTGAAGCGGCCACCTACCTGATGGCCGGCGTGGGTACTCTGGGGGATGTGACGGTCAACAACGTGTTGCCGGTGCATTTAAGCTCCCTGACCCATAAACTGATTGAAATGGGTGCCGATATCGAGATGCCCACCCCCAACAGCATTCGCATTCGCAGCGATCGCCGTCTGCAAGCCCAAAATATTGTGACCCAGCCTTATCCGGGCTTCCCCACTGACCTGCAAGCGCCGTTTATGACCTTGTTGAGTACGGCGGATGGGGTCAGCATCGTCAAAGAAACCATTTACGAGAATCGGTTTAAACAAGTGGGCGAACTCAAGCGCATGGGCGCCGATATTTCCGTGGAGCGTGATGTGGCGGTGATTACGGGTGTACCGCATCTCAGCGGGGCGGAAGTCAATGCCCACGATCTGCGGGCCGGTGCCGCCATGGTCATTGCTGGTGTTATGGCCGAAGGAGCTACTCAGGTCTTCGATCTCCACCATCTGGATCGGGGTTATGAAGACGTGGTGGGCAAAATGCAAAGTCTGGGAGCCACCATTGAGCGAGTCCCGGATAACTCCGAGCGCCCGGTGAGCGAAGAGACATCTGCCTGAACATTGAACACAGCTATCTCGGCAGGATAGAGAGAGTAATCGGTAATCTTCCATGAGCGAAACATCCAATCCCTCGGGTACCCCCCGGCGCTGGTACGATCAGGATCCTCTGCTCGGTGAGGTGCTGGAATTGCTGCGGGCCTATCCCGCTGATGTCCGGGAACAGGCCGAGACCTTTCTCCGTAAAGTCGAAGAGCAAATCGGCAAAGAGGCCCTGGAGAAGTTTTATCAGCTGGCCAAGCCCGAAAAAATGGGCAATCGCTGGTACGATCAGGATCCCATTGTCTCTAAAGCCGTGGAATTGCTGCGGGTGGTTCCCCCGGCCATTCAGCGTCAGGCGGCCAACCGTTTTCTGGAATCCATGAAAAAGCAGGGCCTCACGCCCACCCTGCTGAAAACGGACACTTGAGCCACGGAAACCCCGGCTTTGAGTGTGTTACCATTCGCTGGTGACTATGGTTCTGAAAGCTGATGGGGCACGATGAGCGATTTAAAGTCGGACGCTGAAGCCTTGCTGACAGAGGCGATGGCGCTGTTCAATCGACAGGCCTTTTTTGAGTGCCATGAGGTGCTGGAAGAACTCTGGCGTCCCCTGCCGTCGGGCCCCGAAAAGACTTGCTTGCAGGGCTTGCTCCAGGTGGGCGTCGGTTTTTACCACTGGCAGCGGGGCAATGCCGTGGGGGCGCGTAACAAGCTGCAATCCGGGCTGGAAAAGCTGGACGCGGTGGCCCGACAATTCGAGTATTCGCCGCCGTTCTCTTTGGAGCAAGTGATTATTGGCTCCCGATTGCTTTTGAACAGGCTGCTTGAACATCGGGACGCCGGGGAACGTCTGCCGCCCTATCCGCAATCAGAAATTCCTAAATTAGATTGATTCTTAATTAGAAAATTTTCCCATTTAAGAATCAATCAGCATTTAAAATTTGGACCAACCCACCAAAAAAATACCCTGACCGCACTCCTAACAAGGCGTATCAGGGTATTTTTAGAGTTTATGGAGGGCGGTTAGCCTACTTCAGGCGGGATTCCACCACTTTCCAGTTGATGTTGCGGAAGAATGCTTCGATGTATTTGCCGCGCTCGGTGGCTTTGTAGTCGCCCACGTAAGCGTGTTCCCATACATCCATCACCAGAATGGGGGTGAAGCCAGCGGGGTGGCCGTTCTCGTGGTCGGTGATCCAGAAGTTTTGCAGGCGGCCGGTGATGGGATCCTGGTACAACACCGCCCAGCCGATGCCTCGCATGGCCCCAGTGGCTTTGAAATCAGCCACCCAGGCATCCACGCTGCCAAAGTATTCTTTCAGGGCTTCGGCCAGTTTGCCGCTGGTGGGGGCAGCGCCGCCGTTGCCGATCATGTTTTCAAAGTAGTACTCGTGCAGGCGAATGCCATCGTATTCAAAGGCCAGGCGACGACGAATCTCGTTGTACTCCGGGGTGCCGACTTTTCCGGCTTCCCGCAGCTCGGACAGTTTGTCGTTCAGGGTGTTGGTGTTGGTGACATAGCCTTTGTACAGGGCGTAGTGGGTTTCCAGCTGCTCAGCGGAAATACCATCCAGTTGCAAATTATAAGTTTGAGCCTCATAGGGCTTCACTTGGGTGGCGGGCATTATGGGCCTCCTCTTTCATTTCAGTCGAGATTATACGGAAATCAAACCCGAACTATTGGGCTCAATATACCACAAACAGGCGGGCTTGTCCCTGCGCCCAATCAGGCTTTAAACCCTGATTGGCCCTTGGAAGTATCCGCAGACTGTGTCTATGCGTTGCGTTGACCTTGCCGATAGAGAAACAGGGTGTTGGCCATGAGGGTGGCAATGGTCATGGGGCCCACCCCACCGGGCACCGGGGTGATGAAACCGGCCTTTTGACTGGCGCTGGCAAAGTCTACATCGCCCACCAGCTTGCCATCCAGGCGGTTAATGCCCACATCAATGACGGCGGCCCCCGGCTTGATGAAATCGGCTGTCACCAGATTGGGTACACCCACCGCTGCCACCAGAATATCGGCCTCTCGGCACACTGCGGGCAAATCGGCGGTTTTACTGTGGCAATAGGTCACCGTGGCGTTCTCCTGCAGCAATAGCAAGCCCATGGGCTTGCCCACAATGTTAGAGCGTCCCAGTACCACGGCGTTTTTACCCGCCAGCGGGACGTTATAGGCTTTGAGCAGGGTCATGACCCCAGCTGGGGTGCAGGGCTTGCAGGCCGAGGGGTCACCGCTCATCAGCAGGCCCATATTCAGGGGATGCAGACCGTCCACATCTTTTTTGGGGTCAATGGCTCGAATGACAGACAGGGTATCGATATGCCTGGGCAGGGGCAATTGCACCAGAATACCCTGCACACTGGCGTCCTGATTCAGGCGGGCGATTACGGACAACAGTTCCGTCTGCGAAATCTCGGCAGGGTAGGTCAATAGTTCAGACAACATGCCGATCTTCTGGGCGGTTTTGGCTTTTTTGCCCACATAAACCTGACTGGCCGGGTCATCCCCCACCAGAACCACCACCAGTTTGGGCAGTGACAATCCTTGTGCCTTGAGTTGGGCCAGTTCCAGAGACAGTGAGTCCAGTAAATTCCGGGAAGTCAGCTTGCCATCGAGAATGCAAGCGGTGGCGGGCGAAGTCATTG
Source organism: Vampirovibrio chlorellavorus (assembly GCF_003149375.1). Lineage (NCBI taxonomy): Bacteria > Bacillati > Candidatus Melainabacteria > Vampirovibriophyceae > Vampirovibrionales > Vampirovibrionaceae > Vampirovibrio > Vampirovibrio chlorellavorus. The sequence continues at coordinate 67,435 of NZ_QFWH01000001.1, read as the reverse complement.
TTATACGCTCCTGTGGGGGTGGGGCAAACTGGGTTTATTGTCTCCTGAAGCCCTGCCTGATGCAAGGCATGCCCCGAAAGTTGCTCTGAAACTTGACCTGAAATTTAAAAGGATGGTCCCGGCGATGAGACCATCCTTCCTGAATGTAAGGCCTGAAAGCCCTTTGGTCACACCAACAGGGGGGTGCGAATGGATTCGTTGACTGTTTCCTCTTCAAACACCTCATTTTCGGTGCCAAAAACGTTCATCTTGTCATCGTCAAACACGCCTTCCCAACGGGCCACCACGGCGGAGGCCACGCAGTTGCCCACCAGATTGATGGAGGTACGGCCCATGTCCAGGAAGTGATCGATGCCCAGAATGACAGCCACCCCTTCCATGGGCAGGTGAAAGGCGCTGAGGGTGGCCGCCAGAACTACCAGTGAGGCTTTGGGTACCGCCGCCACCCCTTTGGTGGTGAGAATCAGGGTCAGTAGCATCACCAGCTGGCTTTGCAGGCTCATTTCCACGTGGGCCATTTGGGCCACGAACAGGGCGGCCAAGGCCACATACAGCGTGCTGCCATCCAGGTTGAAGCTGTACCCCGTGGGCATGACAAAGCTAACCACATTTTTAGGAACGCCAAAGCGTTCCATTACTTCCATGGCCTTGGGCAAGGCGGATTCGCTGCTGGCCGTGGAGAAAGCCAGCAGAAAGGGCTCTTTGATGGCTTTCATCAGGCGGAGGAATGGAATGCGGGCGATGGCGCAGGCGGAGCAAAGCACCAGCAGAACGAAAATCCCCAGAGCGAAGTACAAAGCGCCCACTAGTTTGGCGTATACCAGCAGAATCTTCAGTCCGTTCGCCCCGACGGTGGCCGCAATGGCCGCCATGACCCCCATGGGGGCAAAGGCCATGACTTTGTTCACAAATTCAAACATGATTTCAGACAGGGATTGCAGCACCCCCAGGATGGGGCGGGCTTTTTCTCCGGCAGAAAGAATAGCCAGGGCAAAAAACACGGAAAACACCACTAGCTGTAAAATATCGCCCCTGGCCATGGCGTCAATCACGCTGGTGGGAACCATATTGACCAGCGTATCCCACAGGGTGTGGTGCTGAACGGTTTCGATATTGCCGGTAATGGCGCCCAACTGGGCCACCCCTTTGGCGCTCAGGGCGCTCATATCGATGCCGTCACCGGGACGCAACAGGTTGGCAACCACCATGCCGATAATCAGGGCCGGTATGGTGGCCAGTTCAAAATAAATCAGGGTTTTGGCCCCCAGGCGCCCCAGGTTCTTGTGGCTACCGGTGCCCGCGATTCCGATGACCAAAGTGGCAAAAATCAGCGGGGCAATCAGCATTTTGATCATACGTAAAAAAATGTCGGAGAGCGGTTTGATTTGAACGCCCACTTCCGGCCAAAAGTGGCCCAGGGCAATACCCAGCACCATACCCGCGACCACTTGAACCACCAATGAGGGCTTTGTCAGCCTTGCCATAGAAATTCCCACTAATTTGCCCCCTTACTGTTAAAAAGAGTCCATTGTTTGCGAGAAAGCGCCATTGCTATTCCTTATTGACTGAACTGAACTGACTGAATCACTACTGAGTCACGATTTACCACGTTCCGCTTGCTTTATTAACGGCGCACAAAAAGAAATCGTGCTACCAACCCCGAAAATACATGCTTAACACTGAACAGTAAGAGTATACCGAAAAATACGATGCCGTCCCGGTCTTTTGCCGTCAACCCTAAAGGTATGTTAAGCGGTTTTTGCTCTCAAAAGGCAGGCGGAACAATGATCTCGCAGGATTGGTCCTGAAAAGTACCAAAAAGCATTGAAGATATTTTTGGATTTGCCGAATCATCCAATAATCCCAATTTGCCATCCCCATTGAGAGGAGACCTCCGCTCGTGAATCTCTGGCCTTTCTCAAAAAAAACGAACCCCAGCCCCCTCACGCCAAAGCAAGTCCAGAAAATGGAATTGCCTCCCGGTGTGATTTTGGCCAGCCCGGACGAACCGGATACCCTCACCGCCGCTCCTTTGGCTCAGTCCAGATCAGTGGACTCCTTGGACTCAGCGGGATCTGTGGGGTTTGCAGGATCTGCCAGCGCACCTGAATCGATGGTTCAGCCGGAGGCGTTCTCCCCGCCAGCCCCTTCTTTTGAGGATCTGGCTCTTCTTCCGGCGGAAGAATCCCAGCCAGCAGATGATGAACCTGCTACGGGCTCTTCTCCTGTTCCGGCCACCAGCCCGAAAGATCTCTCCGACTTTTTTGAAAAGCATCAACTGGAGTTGATCGCCACCGGTTCAAAGCACAGCGGGCCTCCGTCCCAGGCTTCGTCCTCAGTGGAGGCTGCTCCTTTTCATCCTTCCCTTGAAATGCCCACAGAGTGGCTCGATCCGGTGCCGGGCCTTGATCCACTTTCACCACCGCAGGGCACCGACTTATCGTCCGGGCATGCCAGCACGCAGGCGTTCCTGTTAGCGCCGGAAGAGACGGAAACACCCGGGCTGAGCCCTTATTTTGAGGGGCCTTCTGTGGATCTGAACGCCCCCTTTAGTGCCTTCCCCGTTTCCTCCCCGGAGGCACTGCAAGATCCAATGCTGGACGCAATGCCAAGCGCACTGCCCAACACGCTGGAAACCCGACCGTTGCCTCCGGTAGAGACCCCTGTGCATGTCCCTGTGACTGTTGATGATGCAGTTGACGATCCTGCAGCCGGGATTTATCCACTCACGGGTATTTTTGCCCCGGTGGCGCCGGAGCCCGCCACCTCCCCTGAGGACTGGTTTGCCTTTGATAGTTTCCTAAAGCCATCCGGTGCCGATGATGCCCTGATGAGTACCGTTAATACCTTCCCGGCCTCGGTACAGGCCGCATCGTTCCCGGAGGCTGAAGGCTGGGACGCTGAAAGCTCGGCTGATCATTCGGCTGAAAATCTCGTTCAGCATTCAGAAGCCTTTTTCCTGTATCCAACCCCGGAGGCTCAGTCTGCTGGCCAGACGGATAGTCCTCCACTGTCGGCAAATCCCTTCAACCCTTGGGAGCCTGCCGATGCGATGAGCCCCGTCGATCTCTGGATGGCTCAGGGGATGGCTCAGGCATCGGATGCAGTTTCCCTGCCGGGTGGGCAGGACGAGTTCCGCTTGCCGATATTGCCAGATTCAGTGCCACCCAATGCCGTTCCTTCGGAGGGGTTTGCCTCGGCAATGGATGATCTGCAATTGGGGCCTGAGATTCTGGGAAGCCCGGAAAGTCCTGTGTCATTGTTTGACACCCCCCCAGAGGTTGTAGCCCCGTCCTTGCCGGATGACTTGGGTCTGCCGTTGCCGGATGGCTTGAGCCTGGATGACGAGACGTTCGATCTGGACCGCATTCTGCTGGGCACCGCCGATCCCGCCGAACTTCCGGGCCAACCCGGTCTACCCCCTGAAATGCCGCCCTCTGAAATATCGCCTTCAGTTGTTCTGGCTGACAGTGTCGAGCCTTCGGACGCGGATATTCTGGAGCATTACTTCGGGGATGAGGCTCAGGGCCTGAAGGGGCACGACAATCTGGACTCCTATGATTTTGGCCATTACGAAGATCCGGACGCCCCCGCGGAAGCCTTTGTGCTGGATGAAGCGCCACAGCCCGCCGCTGCGTTCCTCGACAACCTGTCTTACGACCAGTATTACACCGAGCCGGAAAGCGAGCTGAGCTTCCGCGCCAACCTGTGGGCCTCTGAAGAGCAGGATAGCGATGGTCAAAACAGCGATGATCGGGACAGTATGGAAGAGCAGGCTACCAAAGCCCTTCCAGACAACAGTTACGCCTCTTTCTTGCTGGACTCTGACTTGCTGGGATCTGGCAGCAGCGATGACACAGCCGGGCCGGACGGCTGGCCTCCGTCCGATATGGAATCGGGTACGAGTATGGAGCCAACAGATCTGGCCGACCGGGAATCGCCCACCACGGCGGCTTCACCAGAACCGCAAGTGACCGCCGAGTCTCAGCCGGAGCCCGCAAAGCCATCGCCTGAAAAACTCGTGCCTGAAAATATGGCGGAGCTTGCGCTCTTGCTGGAATCCAGAATTGCCTCTGAGCTGGCGAAAGAAACGGTACTTCCCCATAGTGAGTCCATTTCGGATGCCATAGATACGTTTAGCCAGGACGTACTGCTGCACAGCAACCGATTTCTGGGCCGTAGCATTGATCGGCTGGTGGATGCCTACTTTACCCAGCGAAATCAGAATAACGCTTGAAACTGTGTTCGCGAATGGAATTTAGGGACTATGTTCCGTATAATGTGCTTGTTGTAGCAGATTAATGGAAAGACGTCTGATGACCCCCACTGGTAGCTTAAGCGAACTTGAAAAGCAAAAAATGTACACCGAAGCCCCGGTGATTGATACCTTTGACAATCCCCGTCCCAACCGGGATTACGTCAATTCCATCAAAGTGGCCGAATTTACCTCGGTTTGCCCCAAAACCGGCCTGCCGGATTTTGGCACCATCAGCATTGACTACGTGGCCGATCAGAAATGTCTGGAGCTGAAATCCCTGAAGTATTACTTCCTCAGCTACCGGAACCGGGGCATTTTTTATGAAGCGGTGACCAATCAGATTCTGGATGACCTGGTGGCCACCTGCCAGCCCCGCTTTATGGAAGTGACTGGCGATTTTAGCGCTCGTGGCGCTATTTCCAGTACCATTGTGGCCACCTATCGAAAAGAGGGCTTTGAGTTCAAGCCATGAGAAACCGACGGACTGCCGGGCTATACGTGTTCACGGGGGCTGCCCTCTTGTTGGCCGTTATTCTGCTCTGGCAAGGGGCGTCCTCCAACGATGCCCGGCAGCACCTGGACAACCTGTTGGGGCAAGCCAGCGCCAACGGCCCGGAGGGGGAAGCCGCTCCGGCGACGCCCGCGCCTTCCCTGCCAGACCCCCTGAAGTTCCCGGATCTGGAGAATTCGATTTTTGGCATGCCTGTGCCCACCACGGACATTATGGTGGAAGAGACCTCCAGCGCCTATGTGCTGCGGGTGCCGTTGGCCAAGCCGGAGGATTCTTCGGCCATCAAGGTGGAGGTGACCCCGCACCGCATTGAAGTCTCCGGGCAGACGGGCAGCCAAAGTGAAGGCCAAACAATCTCTTCGTCCTTCATGCAAACCTTCAGCACCGCCCAGGAAGTGGTACCGGGGCAAGTGTATCGACAGACCGAGCAGAATGGCAAGCAGACCGAACTGGTGATTACCATTCCCAAAAAAGTGGGTGGAGACGCCAAATCCTCTGCGGCTGAAGCCGGAATGGGGGAAGGGGAGGAAGGCACCTCGCTGACTCCCGAGGAGAATCCGGCCCCGGCTTTGCAGCCCCCACCACTCCCCGCCAACGACAGTCCGCTGGATACCTTCAGTAATCGTATGATCTAGACGATCCAGGCGGCTTTCCAGGCGTCATGCAGACGGCGTTGTGGACAGGAAACGCTCTTGAAAACGAGCGCTCTGGGCTACGTCCGGTTCGGACTCAGGCAATGCGCAGGGTCAGGCATTTGGCGGAGCCGCCCGCCTTGAGGAATTCGCTGAGATCCACTTCAATCACCTGAAAACCCCGTTGCTTCAGGTCATCCACCAGTTTGCCAGAGCCCTGATTCAAAATGACCGTATCCCCAATGTTGACCGAATTGCAAGCAAAGCGGGCCGCCTCCTCCGGCGAAACGGGTATCAGCTTTTTCTCCGGTACGTTGGCCTCAATGACCGCTCGGCCGTATTCATCAAAGGCGTCGGGAGAGTAAATCAGGTGGCCGTCCTGCAAGGGGCACAGGCACACGTCAATGTGATAGTAGCGATCGTTGATCAGCTCCATGGACAGCACCGGCAAGTCAGTCGCTGCGGTCAGCAAACTATGGGAGGCAATGTCGGTGCGGGTTTTGTAACCGGCAAAGACCCGATCCTGCCAGATCAGGGCATCGCCCGCCCCTTCAAAAAATACGTGATCCGGCATTAGTACCGGTAAAAAGCCGTGTTCTTCAAACCACTGGGCGCAAATAGGCTCTTCGGCCCGGCGTTCCGGGTGCTTGTAGTGGGCGATAATGGCCATATCGTTGTACACAAAGGCGGCGTTGGCCGTAAACACCAAATCGGGCAAGCCTGGTTCGGGAGTCAGTAATTCCACATTGGCTCCCGCTTTTTTGAGGATGGTTTTATACAAGGTTTCCCACTGTCGCTGGGCCAGCGCTTCATCGCAGGGCGGGGCTTCCTGCATCCAGGGGTTAATGGCGTAGGATACGGTGAAGTAAGTGGGCGGACACATTAAAATGGTGGGCTTGCCCGATTTGGAAAAAGGCGTGCGTCCCACTGGATGGGGGTTAAACCAGTCACTGCTCAGGGGGTGCGAAGAGGATGGGCTCATACCGGGCCTCTACCAATCCAAACCGTGAGCGCCACGGACCACGGTGTCTCCTTTACGAACCTGGGCCACCGGAATCATTTGGGCCTGTCCGTTCTGGATGCGTAAACACCAGTCGTTGCCGTTTTCCACAGGGGCCCATTGACCGTTTTGCCTGATTTTTCGAGGTAAGCGCACCCGGTAGGCCTCCTCGGAAAGCATACCATCTTCGGCGCAGAGGAGGGTCTCTGCATCGCCTACCTCTGGCACGGCCCCATACGGGGTTACCGCTTCCAGAAGCCGCTCCAGCGTATCGGCGTCGGGAGCCAACAGGGTGAGATTGATGGAGGAAATGTCTTTTTTCAGGCTGCCCACGTGGATATCGTTGATACGGTAATCGCCGCCCAGTTGCTGAACCCGGTCAATGACCTTGGACAGGGTCAGGGAATCAATGACGTGCCCCTTTAACTCAACGGTGCGAGCCAAACCGGCCTGTTCGACCAAACCGCCCATTTTTCACTGCTCCTTCCACTCAAGTTTACCAAGTTATCAATACTGTATCTGAAATCCAGCGGCCTGACCACACCCACCCAATGCTCAAGGCTGTTTACGACCCGGGCTTCAACCAGTCCCTGGAATCGTCCATGTGGTTGACCACCGTTCGCAGGAAAAACCGACCAATGGGTCAAGTTTTATGAGGAGCTTGAAAAGGAAAAATACAAGAACAGGTGGAATCTACAACCGACCCTCCTTCAGACAACCGATGAAAGGCCTTCTGTAAAGGGTTATGCTGAGCGAGGGTGTCTGGACGACCGGAATACCCGGTTTGAACAGATATCCCCATCAGGGCTTTTCTCACCGCCGTCGTGGTCAACGGCCAATACTTCAGGGAACTCGTGAAAGCGTTAGGAAACCATACCGTGAGCTTGGAAAACCTCCAATCGACCTTGCAGCGCATTGCGGACATTGAAAGCCGCATTGGCACTTTGCTGCCAACTGCCCAGCCTGCCACCCCTCAGGGGGCGCCCACGTTCGATGAGGCCCTGGGACAAGCCCTTAGTGAGACCATGGGCAATCAAGCCGCCGCTCCGGTGCCTGCGGCCTTGTCCGGCTTAATTGAGGTTCAGGCGCAAGCCAATGGTCTGGATGGGGATCTGCTGAAAGCTATCATCAAGACCGAATCCAACTTCAACCCCAATGCGGTCTCCCCCGTGGGCGCTCAGGGGCTGATGCAGCTGATGCCCGGTACGGCAGCCGAATTGGGGGTGTCCAACAGTTTCGATCCTGTTCAAAACCTTGCCGGGGGTGCCAAGTACCTGAAAACGCTGCTGAATAAATATCACTCTGTTCCGCAGGCGGTGGCCGCGTATAACGCTGGTCCCGGGGCCGTGGATAAGTACAACGGCATTCCGCCGTACAAGGAAACCACCCAGTACGTGCAAAAAGTAATGCAATCCTATCAGGCGTATCAAAACGCCCAAGGGGGTTAACCCATGCTGAGAGGTCTGTATACCGCCGCCGCCGGAATGCTGGCATCCACCACCGGGACCGACACGCTGGCCAGCAACCTGTCCAACGTGAATACCGTGGCTTTCAAAGGCAACAAGGTCAATTACCAGACGTTCCCCGAAATGCTGATCAACCGCATGAGCAGCCAGGGACAAGAGCGGGTGGGTACCCTGATGGCCGGCAGTAAAGTACACGGCAGCTTTGTTAATTTTGCCCCCGGAGCCATGAAGCAAACTGGTAATACCTTCGATTTGGCCATACAGGGCGATGGCTTCTTCACCGTGAAATCCAAAGTAAATGGCGATACCTACTACACCCGCGCTGGCAACTTTACCATGGATCAAAACGGATTTTTAACCACTGTAAATGGTGACTTTGTGCAGGGTAAATTGGGCAACGTGCAAATGGCCCTGGACGGTGGCCCCTTTAACATCAACGGGCAAGGAAATGTGAGCGGCCGCAACGGCATTATCGCTCAACTGCAAATAGCCCGCTTTGAAAACAACCAAGCCCTGGAAAAACTCAGCGATAACCTGTTTCAGGCTACCAACAACAGCAAACAACTCCCGGAACCCAAAAACGGCGATCCTCTGGGTTACCAGATCAACAGCGGCATGCTGGAAGAATCCAATATCAACCCGGTGGCCGAATTGGTCAATAACATTCAGGGGCTGAGATTGTATGAAGCCCTGCAAAAAAATATCCACATCCACAACGATACTCTGGGCAAAGCGGTGAACGAAGTCGGTCGTCCCCGCTAGGCCCTGAAATCCAGATTGTCAGAATTTCCACTTTAACCCCGTTTTGTTTTAAACCCCGCAATCGGAGGCCCGCATGCTTAGAGCCCTATATACCGCAGCCACCGGCTCCAACAGCCAACAGTTCAATATTGATGTCATCGCCAACAACGTGGCCAACGTAAACACCACCGGCTATAAAAAGGCCCGGGCCGAATTTTCGGATTTACTGAGCCAGACCTACTCGGCGGCTGGGGCCATTGGCGATCAGGGAACCACTGATCCGGTGGGGATTCAGGTGGGTCTGGGGGTTCAGGTAACAGCTACCCAGCGTATTTTTCTGCCCGGTTCCATTCAGCAGACCGGCAACCCACTGGACTTGGCCATACAGGGCGAAGGGTTTTTCCAGGTGCAAACCGATGGCGGCAACATTGGTTATACCCGGGATGGCAACTTTAAGCGCGATGCCAACGGTACAATGGTAACCAGTGACGGCTACCCGGTACAACCCAACATAACCTTGCCCAACGACGCCACCGAAATTGTCATTGGCCTGAACGGAACCATCTCGGTGCGGCAAGCTGGCTCTATTACCTTAAATCAGGTGGGTCAGTTGCAATTGGTGCGCTTTGCCAACCCGGCAGGTCTGGAAAGTATTGGACGCAACCTGTTTCAGGAAACTCCCGCTTCCGGGGCGGCTGTTCAAGGCACCGCCGGACAAGGCGATTTCTCCAAAACCACCATCACTCAAGGCTTCTTAGAAGGTTCTAACGTGCAAATCGTGGAAGAGCTGATCAACCTGATCAGCGCCCAGCGTGCCTTTGAAGCCAACTCCAAAGTCATTAAAGCCGCCGATGAACTGCTGCAAACCGCCAACAACACCGTTTAATCATAATCCTAACCCTAACCCAAGGATGATTCCATGACCCGCATTGTATTCAAATCCTCGCTTTTTTCCCTGTTTGCTTGGCTGCTGGGGCTTTGCGGCGGGTTATGGCAATCTTCGGAGGCCGTGCTGCTGACCGAAGGGCAAATTAAAGACAAAGTGGTGGCCCACGTTCAGGAAAAAGTGGCTCAGGTGGTGGACCCTGCCGACGCCAAAAACATCCGCGTTTCCATTGTCCGGGTTCCAGCGGCCCCCTTTGATTTCCCGGCGGCCAAAACCCCGCAGGAGATTAAAGTCAGTCTTACCTCCCGGTTGGGGGAAGTGTACTCCCCCCGGGGCATCGTGCAGGTTTCCCTGCAGGATGGCAGCGGTCATCAGCGGGAAATTGGGGTACCCGTCCAGATTGGCATTCAGAAGCCGGTTTGGGTGGTAAAAAACGTGGTTAACGCTAACGAACCGCTGCGAGCCTCTGATTTTAGCCTGCAAAGCAAGGAGGTCAGCAATTGCTATAACTATGCGGTGGGTGCTGAACGCAACCTGAATCAATATCTGGCCCGGGTCAACCTGAGGCCCGGCGATATTCTGGACGCCCGTAAAATCGTCATCCCCCCGGATGTCACCTACAACAGCCCGGTGCGTATTTTTCTGTCCAATGGCGATGGCATGACGGTCACCGTGCCGGGTATTGCCTTGGCCAACGGCAAAATCGGGGAAACCATCCGGGTGCGTCAGGCCGTGTTTCAGCGCAAGGACTACAGCGCCAAAATCGTGGATAAAAACAAGGTATTGGTTGAAATGTAACCCATTACCCCGGTCAAGACACGCGTTAAGCCAAATCAGGGAAGTTCAGGGAGAATCAAACAAGATGCAAAGCCACAGCCCTCAAAAACGCCAGTCGCTCCAAGCCCTTTGGGTGGGTCTGCTCTTGCTGGCCGCACTCAGCCATATGGCTTCCGCTCCTGCTGAATCCCTGTTCCGGGCCAGCACCACGTACACGAGTCAGGAGCCAGTGTACTCCCGCTCCCTGTTTACGCCGCCCATTGCCCGAGCCGTGGGCGATCTGGTGACCATTCAGATCAACGAAACCACCCAGAATCTGATTCGCAGTGACATCCGTATGACCAAAGAGCAGAGTATTAACCAAAACGGCAGTAATTTATTTAACAGCATGCTGGGCTTTATGCTGGGCAAGTTGCCCTTCAACACCAGCCGCATCAACACCACTTTGCAGGCGCCTAATTTTAACGGCTTAAACAATAACAACCAAATGAACAGCCGGGCCGAAATCAACCGCACCACCGGGCTGGTGGATACCATTACCTGCCAGGTGGTGCAAGTGCTGCCCAACGGCGATTTGATGGTACAGGGGCAAAAAACAGTGCAGGGCAGCAAGGAGCGTACCGATCTGGTTGTCACCGGGATTATCAAGCCCTACTACCTGAACCGCCGCAACGAAATCAGCTCCAATATGGTGGGCAACTTCCAGATGATGCAAGGCGGCAAGGGCATTCTCAGCCGTCAACAAAACGACGGTATCGCCAACAAGATTTACCAGTTCTTTAACTAGCGAGGCGAGATGGATATGCGTGGATTGAACTCAACTCAAAGCAAACTCATCGCCTGGGGGCTTCTCGTCGTTGGCATCGTGGGCCATGCCCTGTTGGGGTTTAGCGCTTCGGCGGCCACCTTAAGGGTAAAGGACATTTCTCGGGTGAAAGGGGTCCGGAATAACCAGCTGGTAGGGTACGGTCTGGTGGTGGGCCTCAGTAAAACCGGGGACAAAAGCCGCTCTACCCAAACCAGTACAGCCAATCTGATTAACAACTTCAACGGGCGTTTGAACAACGACAACGACATTCGCTCCACCAATACCGCCGCCGTTATTGTTACGGCCATTGTGCCGCCCTTTGCCAAGGAAGGGGACCCGCTGGATGTCATGGTCTCTTCCATGGCCGATGCGGCCAGTCTGGAGGGGGGCGTTCTGGTGAATACCGAATTGCGAGCCCCCAACGGGGAGGTGGTGGCACTGGCTCAGGGGCCCTTGTCCACCGGCGGCACCTCGGTCAGCGCCAGTGGCTCTTCCAAGCGCACGGCCATTACTACCTCCGCTCGTATTCCCAATGGGGCCATTATGGAGCGGGAAATCCATACCGATATTGGCGATGAAAACGGGATGGATCTGGTGCTGAACCGCACGGACTTTACCCTGGCCAGCCGGGTGGCGGAATCCATTACCAAAAGCGTGGCCCCGGCCCGAGCTATTGACGGCAGCACCGTACGGGTATTGTTTCCCGATCAGTTTATTGATAACCGGGTGGCCTTTTTATCCAGGGTGGAAAACGTAACCGTGAACGCCACTGAAGAAGTGGCCAAAGTGGTCATTAACGAGCGTACCGGTACCATTGTGATTGGCAACAATGTCAAACTGTTGCCCGCCGCCGTGGCCCACGGGGGCATTACCGTCAGCGTCAGTACCGAAAACAGTGTTTCCCAGCCGGACAGCTTTAGCCCGGGTGGGCAAACCGTGGGTATTTCTAACAGTAAAATCTCCATCGACAAGGCCCAGGGCAGTCTGGTGAAGCTGGGGGCCAACGCCACCTTGCAGGATCTGGTAGCCGCCCTCAATGCGCTGGGGGTCACGCCCAGTGATCTGATTTCCGTGCTGCAGGCCCTCAAAGCCTCTGGCAGCCTGGAAGCGACGCTTGAGATTATCTAGTCTCAGATTATCGGATACGAAACAGGAATCAATGTTATGGATTTCAATGCTCCAACCAGCGGCACCCAGTGGCAAGGTCAGGCCCAAACGGCCAAGCTGCTGGAGTTACAGCGCCAGTACCAGAATCCTGAAAATCAGGATCAGAAAAAGCTGAAAAAGGCCGCTCAGGAATTTGAGGCCATTTTTGTGCAGCAAATGCTGGATGCCATGGACAAAACCATTGATCGCAAAGACAGTTTTTTAAATGGCGGCAGCAGCGAGGAGTACTTCCGCAGCATGCTGAACGAGGAGATCTCCAAATCCATGACCACGAAGCAAGGGGGCAGCGGCTTTGGCTTGGCGGAAAGCATTTACCGGCAAATGGCCCAAAACGGCAAAAAGAATGAGAGTGGAGCGAGCGGGGCCATGGGTGCCGCGCCAACGATGGTTCAGGGAACAAATGGTGAGGTGAAATAGGCATGCGTATTGAATCCGGCGCCCAGTCGTTACAAATGCTCAAAGCCCAACAGGCCTGGGAAGCCCGTCGGGCCAGCAAACCGCAAACACCGGCTAGCGAGTTTCCGGCATCCAGAATTGAACTTGAAACCCCACCAGCCCCAGCGGCCCTTCCCAGCCAGCCCATCTCTCCGCAATGGCAGCGTACGGTCAATGACATTCAAAATATTGCGGCCAAAGCAGGGTTTGTGGGTGTGACCGAACAAGACATCCGTCGGGCTTACCAGCAGGGCGAAAGCCTGTTGGCCGACTACCGGGTATAGGAGGAGCGCGAAAGCCATGAGTAACAACCATTCATCCATGCCTCAACCCATTCAGGATCTGATCAGCATCCTGCAGCAGGAACGAGAGCAGCTGGAAGCGGCCCGGCAGCAGCTACAGCTGAAGCAACAGGCCTTGGTGAGCGGAGCCATTGATCAACTGCCCCCCATTGATCGTCAATTGAGCGCCATCGGCAAGCAGTGCGCCACCCTGAGCCGGAATCGGGAGGAACTGTCCCGGCAGTCTGGTTGGGGACAGCGTCCCCTGAAGCAGATTATTGCGGAACTTCCTGCCCAGTACGAGCCACGCCTGACCCGGTTGCGGGAACAGTTAACCCGCCTGGCCCGGGACGTGGAACAGTCGAATCGGGAAACCCGGGACTTGTTGACCCTGTCCCTTAAATGGACGCAGGATACTATTGCGGTGGTGCGGGGCGCCCTGAACCCGGACCCGGCCAGCTACAACGCCCACGGGGAAAAGCAGCAGGCCAAGGGGGGGCATCAGCCCACCAGTCCCGATCAGTCGACTATCAGTCATTCCGCTTAAGCAAGCGTTTGGCCACTTTTTATTTAGTTCATCTCATCCAGTTCACCCAGAATTTGTTTTCGATCTTCCAATTTTCAGGTTCATCCAGTTTGCAGGTTCATCACGGCATATACCCCGGGGAAAACGCATCCCCAGTGAGAGAGGTTCACCATGATTACACCGGGATTTTTCGGCCTTTATAATGCCCACCGTGGACTCATAGCGGCTCAAAACGCCCTGAGTACTATTAACCACAACGTCTCTAACGCCAACACGCCGGGGTATAGTCGCCAACGGGTCGACTTAATGGCCTATAACGCCTATGCCTTTCCCAACAACTCCCAACTGAATGCCGGGCAAATTGGGCAGGGCCCAATTTTGCAGCAAGTGACCCGTATGCGAGATCAGTTTCTGGATGCCCAGTTTCGCCTGTCCAACAGTGCGCTGGGGCGGAATGAATCCACCCGGGATGTCCTCAAACAACTGGAAGGCATCCTGAATGAGCCCTCCACCAGTGGGGTGAATGATGCCCTGCAGAGCTTTTTTGATTCCGCGCAGGCCCTGAGCGTTAACCCGCAAAACGCCGCCGTGCGCTCCACCTTTGTGCAACAAGCGCTGGATCTGGTGGATGTTTTTCAGCAACAGGCCTTGCAGCTCTCCGATCTGCGGCAGAATCTGGTGGGCAGCCCGCTATCGCCGAACAGTTTTGGAACCAGTCAGCTGGCCATTACTGTGAGCGATATTAACCAGAAGCTGGCCAGCATTGCCGCCCTGAACCAGAATATTGTCAGTATCAAAGCCTCGGGCGCGGCACCCAATGACCTGCTGGATCAGCGGGATAAGCTGCTGGATGATCTCTCCAATCTGGTGGACATTGATGTGACCTATTACGACAATGGCCAGATTGATTTGAACATTGCCGGACAAACCATGATACGAGGCGTCAATCAACTGGATAGTCTGCAAGCCCTGGAAAATACGGGTGCCGCCCCTACACCGGATGATGTTCCGGCCCTGGTCAGCACGGTGAATGGGGGCGTGGTGCTGAATGATGGCACGGGTGATGAAATCACCAGCGGGAAGATCAAGGCCATTCTGGATATGGGGGGTAATGATCCCAACCTGAGCAGCGTGCGCAACCTGATGGGCAAGCTGGATACCCTGATGGGCACCGTGGTGGATCAGCTGAACATTCTGCAGGTGGGTCAAGTCGCCCCGCCCCTGCCCGCCGGTCGGGATCAGAACGGGAACCTGGCCACGGATGCTCTGTTTCTGAATGATGCCACGCTCAATCCGGGGCAAACCCTGAATATCTTCCACTGGAAGGTGAATCCGGCCATTCTGGCCGATCCCAAGCTGATTGCGGCAGCCATTGATGACAGCACCGTGGCGGGTGGGTTTGCCGGGGTGGGCGATGGTCGGAACGCTTTGGCCATGGCGCAACTGAAAAATCAGACCTTTGCCAATCTGGGAACCGGGCTGGTGGATTACTTTAACAGCACCACGGCCAAATTGGGCATTGATTCTCAAAGCTACAAAAACGGCAGCCAGAACCAGAAGAATCTGAATATGTCGGTGGAGCAGCAACGCCAGTCTATTTCCGGGGTGAATATCGATGAGGAAACCATTGATCTGCTGCGTTATCAGCGCATGCTGGAAGCCACCTCCAAAACCATCAGCATTCTGGATCAGGTGACCCAAAGCATCATCGGGCTGGTCAATTAAGGCCTGTTAATGCCCGAGAATATCGGACCAAGGGCAGTTTGCCCGAGAAGATTTGACCAAGGAAAACTGTAAGGACCTTCCGCCATGAGTATCAGCCGCATCACCACCAGCTACATGAGAAATCAGGCCCTGGGCTACCTGAATACCAACATGTCCCTGCTGTCCTCCTTGCAGCAAACTTTATCGTCCGGGCAAAACATAAACGTTCCCTCGGACAATCCGGTGGGTTTAACCCGTATTCTAGCCTTATCCAATACCCTGAAAACTGATGACCGATACAGTAGCAACATTCAGGATTCCATTGCCGAGGTGAATACCGCCGATAATGCCATCAGCAGCATGGTGGCTCTGGTTCAGCGGGCCCAGGAATTAACCACACAGGCGGCCAACTTTACCAACAATCAGGACGGGCGAAACGCCATTGGGCTGGAAATTGACCAGATCATCAACCAGCTGGTGCAACTGGGGAATACCGATATTGGTGGGAAGTACATTTTTGGCGGGTTTAAAACCGATGGCCCTCCCTTCAGCCGCACCGGCGATGATGTGACCTACACCGGAAATCCCGTCACCGAATCGTGGGAGCGGGAAGTGGAAATTGCCCGAGGCGTCAAGGTTACCATTAACGTGAATGGGCAGGATATGATGGGCAGCAGCGCGGTGACTGCCGGTCCACCGGTCACTGTGAGCGGTTCGGGGATTTTTAGAACCCTGGTGCAACTGAAACAGAATTTGGCCGACGCCAGCAACCCGTCTCAATTGGCCGATATCCGCACCCGGCTGGACGAAATGACTGCGGATATGAATACCGTTCTCAGCAAGCAATCCATCATCGGGGCCACTTCAAACCGATTGAGTTTGACTCAGGATCGCATTGATGAGCGCAAATCCATTTTGACCCAGGAATTTGCCAGTATTCAGGACATTGACATGCCCGCCCTGATTTCCAATATTAACCAGCAACAAAATGTGTTTGAAGCGTCCCTGAACATCACGGGACGACTGATGCAAACCAGCCTGCTGAATTACCTGCGGTAGTTCAAATCCGGATTCAGAAGCCCTCTGGAAAGCTGAACTTTAATTTTTAAAGGCGTCCGGGTATTGAATCGGGTACAATAATGTCACGTTCGTTAAACCAGACTGAGTAAATCATGCGTAAAACCCTCTTTCCCCTGGCCTTTATTTTGACCTTGGCACTCTCCGGCAGTATGGCGCCTCAGGCTTTTTCAGCAAAGACCGTCAGTCCCTCCGCCCCTCATTTAGAGGTGAGCAAAGCCGATCTTCAGGATGCCAACGCGGTGCAAGAGGTGTTGCGTGATTTGATGACCGCGTCCAACCGGCATGATCTGGAAGGTGTGCTTAAGCATTACTCGCCCAATTTTTCCAGCGGGGACAGTTTGAGCCTGTCCGACATTCGGGGTCTGATTAAAGACACCTGGCAGATGTTCCCGGACATCAAATACAGCAGCCAGATCACCGAAATTCGCATCAACGGCAAGTGGGCCACGGTGGAAAGCCTGGATACGGCCACCGCCACCGCCAAAGTGGACCCGGTGGTCAGCACCAAGCCCGGCACCATGAAAAGCCGCTCCCGCGGGATGTTGTACTTGCACCGGGTGGGTAAAACCTGGGAAATTATCAGCGACGCCACCCTGTTTGAAAAAGCCACCATTACCTATGGCCCTTTTGATGGCGTGAATATTGATGTGGAAACCCCCGAGCAGGTGTTCGCCGGAGACTCTTACACAGCCAAAGTACAGGTGGATGTGCCTGCCGGTAACATTGCCTTTGCCACCCTGACCCAGGAACCGTTGACCTATCCGCAGCACAGCAGCAAGGACAAGTTCCGCACGTTATCCGCTGAAAAAACCGACTTGGAGCGGATTTTCAAGGCCAATGCCACCAGTAACAACGAAGTGGTCACGGCCACGGTCGGCTTCACCGAAATCGGGCAGGATGATCAGGAACGCCCCACCATTAACCTGAAGGGGATTTTAACGGTGGTGAAGCGGGTTAATGTTATTCCCAAAAGCACCTACAAGGTGGAAAGCCCTGAGCAAGGCGTCACCCGAACCACAGCGGATGGCAAAGTCAAGGTAGAGCCTGCCGTGCAAGCCAATCCGGCGGATGACAGCGAGGAAGGGCCCATGGACATCGAGCCGGAGAGTCCTCAGGAATAGTCGCCACGTCGCAGTAACGCTTCCGATAAGTCTTGATACACGATGATAAACAGCAGCCGTTGGAACCTGATTTTCTGGATTGTTTGTTTTGCGTTGCTGGATCAGGGGAGTAAATGGCTGGCCAAAGCCTATTTATCGCCGGGGGTATCGGTGCCCATCATCCCGGGGGTTTTTCAGCTCAGTTTGGCCTTTAATACCGGTGCCGCCTTTAGTTTGCTGCGTCATCAGCCCCAGTTGCTCAGCGCGTTTACCTCGGTGTTGTTTATTGTTTTGCTCACTTATGCCCTGTCCCGCCGCCAGCTTGCCAAAGGTGAACCATTGGCCATGGCCCTGATTTTAGGGGGAGCGCTGGGGAATTTGGTGGATCGGCTGACCACCGGGCGGGTCACCGATTATTTTGATGTAGTGGCCATCCACTACCCCATTTTTAATGTGGCCGACAGTTTTATTTTTGTGGGCGTGATTTTAATGATTGTGACGGTTTTTAGAAGCGCGCCCGCCAACGATTCCACGGCTGGTACCAATGCCCATGAACCACCCGCTCAATCCTGATGGCACGGGCACCCAGCACAGCCTGCTGATTTCTGAAGAAGATCAGGGGGAGCGGCTGGACAAGCTGCTGGCCAGTGAGCTGGAAGAATTCTCGCTGTCTCGGGAGCGTCTGCAATCGCTGATCAAGGACGGTCAGGTGCGGGTCAATGATCAACCGGCCCGGAAGGCTTCTCTGCGATTGAAAGAGGGCGATCGGGTCACCATCCACATCCCGGAAGCCCGGCCCATTGCCCTGCAACCCCAAGCCATTCCGCTCAGTGTGGTGTTTGAGGATGATCAACTGCTGGTGATCAATAAACCCCGTGGCATGCTGACCCACCCCACGGGTCGGGAGCGGGAAGGCACACTGGTCAATGCCTTGCTGGCCCATTGCGGGAGTAGTTTGTCTGGCATTAACGGGCAAATCCGTCCGGGGATTGTGCATCGGCTGGATCGGGATACCTGTGGCTTGCTGATGGTGGCCAAAACGGACGCCGCCCACTTTCATTTATCGGCCCAACTGAAAGACAAGACCGCCCGCCGGGACTACCGGGCCATTGCCCAGGGCAAGTTTACGGAAGACACCGGCACCGTGGACGCCCCCATAGGACGGAATCCCAAGCACCGGGACAAAATGGCCATTTTGGAAGACGGGCGGCATGCCGTTACGCATTGGCGGGTGCAGGAGCGCCTGAATGACAAGTTCGCCCTGCTGGAACTGAGTTTGGAAACCGGACGAACCCATCAGATTCGAGTGCATATGAGCCATATTGGACACCCGCTATTCGGTGACCCACTCTATGGCAGTGGCCTGGAGAAAACCCTGAAGCTGAAAACGCCGGGCCAGATGTTACAGGCCTTTCGTTTAAGTTTTATTCACCCCAGTGGGGAGCGGTTGACCTTTGAAATTCCGCAAGACCCTGAAATCAGCCGTATGTGGCGCTTACTCTCCGAGAAAGTCAACGGGGGTGGCACAAGCGTTTTTCCAACGGTTTGTGAACAATAAAGGCTCCAATGATTAAATTGTCAGTCAAAAAATTGAAACTCGAATTGGTTTCAGGCAAAATGAGCGCATCCATGCTTTTTCCCTTTACTTTGCTTTTTACATTCAATTTCAACTGCGAAGGCGGTGCGAAATGCTGAAAGTCCAAAAATTGCTTCTGAATCTGCTGGCCCTGCTGTTGTTGAGCGCTGCCCTGCTACTGGTGTTTCAGAATATGGATATTCCCGAGCAGCACGTCAAATTTTTAGGGGGCACCCTGATTGATTTGCCGCTGGGTGCCTTGCTGGCCATGGTAGCGCTGATGGTGGGCGCCTCTATCCTGCTGAAAGCCTGGGAACGCACGCTGGATCTTGGCAATCAGTACAAAAAAATTAATCGGGATTTGGAACGCAAGGACGTTTCTCGCGAAGAGGCTGAAAGCAAGGTCAAGGTTCTGGAAAATAAAGTGGAAACACTGGAAAAAGCCCTGACTGCGGCCATTAAAAGCCAGCAATCCCCATAATATTTTGACGAGGACAAGGTTTCACCTGAATCCATGAAAGCCATTATCGAAGTGACCGGGCAGCCCGGCTCCGGCAAAACCAGCGTGGTTATCAGCCTGGGAGAAGAGTTGACACCCGCCTCCGTACTGTATATCGATGCCTCCCCGGATCGGCAACTGACCGAGGCGTTGGCCCCCACCTTGCCGGAACTGACCCTGGGCCGACTGGTTTCCGAGCATTCAGCGGCGGCCCCCAGCCGGGAAGCCGTGGACTGGGTCTTTCAGGACCTCACCGTTTCCGTAGGGGAGGAGCAGGAACTGCTAACGGTGGGTGAATTGCCCCTGACACTCAGTGAAATTCAATTGCAAAAACTGCAATACGGCCTAACCCGGCTGATTGAAAATTACGATTACGTGATTCTGGATGGACATCATCCGGTTTTGCACGGGCTCCTGCCGGAAGAAACCCTGCAATTGCTGGACATCGTCATCCCTCGGGATTTTTCAGGTTGGCGCCTGACCAATGGACGAGCCTTTGTGCGAACCCCGGCCCTGATTCTCAACCAGTACGGCAATCAGGATCTGCCCGCCTCGCTGGAAGAGGCTTTGCAGGCCCAGCAGATTCAACTGATTGGCAAGCTGCCCCACTACCCCTCTGAGGAAGAGCGGGCCCGTCAGTTTTCCACCGCCTTTGGAGATTGCCTGCTCAGGCTGAATATTCCCCTGCACCCGCACGCACACTAAGCCACCCGGATCGGTTTTTAATCCCCCATGAACGTATCCCCCGTTTTTTTACTTGGCTACTTTGTGGTCATTCTGCTGATCGCCCGGTTTTTTTCCCGGCGGGTGGAAACGCTGAAGGACTTTTTTCTGGCCGGACGCCAAATGGGCGCCTTTCCGGTGGCCCTGACCCTCGCGGCCTCCTGGTTCGGGGCTTCCTCCACCATGGGCTCTATTAATGCCTTTCATCATCAGGGCCTCAGTGGGGCCTGGCAGTTGGTGTTGCCCTCTGTACTATCCTTTGTGGCCATTACCCTGTTTATGGCCAAGCCCGTGGCCAGGCAGTCATACCTGTCCCAACCGGAAGCGGTGGCCGCATACTACGGCAAACCGGGGCGCTTCCTGCTGGCCTGCATTATTTTGGCCGCCACCACCACCCTGATTGGCTCCCAGATGGTGGCCGCCGGACAACTGTTTCACAGCGTGTTCGGGCTGGATTTGGTGTGGGCCACCGTTCTCAGCACCCTTGCCGTGGTTAGTTACGCCATGTGGGGCGGGTATTTCACGGTGGTCATTACCGATATCGCCCAAATGGTGTTTATTGTGCTGGGTTTCCTCATTTTGCTGGTGTTTACGGCCACCACGGCCCTCCCCGATGCGGCTGCCTGGCAGCATTTTTTGAGCCATCAGCCGCCCCACTTCTGGGATGTTACCCACGGCTGGCAGCAAAATATTTTTTTGGTGATTACCTTTGTGCTGGCCTGGTGCATTGCCCCGGAAATGTGGCAGCGCATGTCCTCCACCAAAAACCCGGAGCTGGCCTTTAAAGCCGGATGGCAAGCCTTGTGCGTGATGGTGCTGTTGTTTTCCATCATCGTGATCATCGGCCTGCTGAGTACCCGGATCATCGACCAAAGCGACGCGGTACTCATTGATCTGGCCTTGAAAATCCCGGTGCCGTTTTTCAGCGCTTTGGTCTTACTGGGCTTTTTATCGGCGGTCACCTCCACCATGGACTCCTCGCTGAACGTGGGTAGCCTGACCCTCACCCGGGACATTTATCAGGGCTTCCTGCGTCCCCAAGCCAGCAACCAAGAGCTAATTCGGGTCAGTCGTATCGCCACGGTGTTGATGGTGCTTCCGGCCATGGCTCTGGCGCTGGCGTTCAAGGATCTCATCCACATTTTGTGGATTTCCGCCGATATTTACGCCTCCGGCATGTTTGTGCCGGTGGTGGGCATGTTGTACCTGAAGAATCCGCCCAAGTGGAGCGGGGTATTGGCCATGGGCTTTGGCATCAGCGCCGTCATCCTCAGCGCCCTGACCCAAAACGGTATCCTGCCCAATGTGCTGGGGCTGCCCGGCTGGCCGTATTCCACCCTCATTGGCATTGGCCTCAGCGGGTTGGGCTTTGCTCTGGGCTATGCCTGGCAGCCCGGTCGTCTCAATCTGCCCGAACGGCAGGACTCCCAAACGCAGACTGACGACACTGAAAACGCTCCGGTCACGGCCTTGGCGGACTTGGGCTAGTTTAGCTGCCTTCACTCACAGGCCACTGGCAGGCCACGGGGATGGGGGTTGACGAAACGCGGGCGCATAGGACTGCACCGGGGGAAGTCGGTGGGGAGAGGCTCCGTTGCCTAGTCGCCCCTGCGCAAAGTAAAGCGCCGCAGACGCAGACGAAGAAGGCAAAGCCCCCATCAACGGTTGAGGGATAGGGTAAGAAACGGACATTAAACGTTGAGCTATCATTGCATCTTGTGCTTCCGGTGCTTCCGGCTTGTTTTTTCGATTCAGGGCACGGTTCACGCCCCACAGCGCCCCGGTCAGCAGGGCCAAATACCCGGACAGGGCCGCCGTGGACACCAGCGCAGTCTTTTTCAGATTTGGCTGGCCGCCGGGCAGTAAGTGCTGATCCACCTTGTTTTGCAGCCAGCGAATGGCCGTGTTGCTGGATCTGGCCCCGGCCAGTTCAGCGGCCTGTTCCTTTAAGGTGCCTTCCAGCAGATTGAGTCCTTTTTGCAGGCTTTGGGGGTTGGGGCAAGCCGCCTTCAGGATGGCGCGGGCCTTTTGCTCGGAAATGTTTTGCTCCAGCCCTTTTTCCTGCTTCAGGAATTTACAAATCAGCTCGGTACTGACATAAGGGCGCACAAAGGCAAAGCCGATAAAGCTCATGGCCACCCCGCCCACGATCATGGCCACTTGCTTGCTGGATTCATCCAGTGTGCGTCCATTGTTATCGAAAACCCGGTTCAAGGCCTCCTTGGTCAGCTCCCCGCCGCCAAAATAACTGAGCAGGCCAATGGTGCCGCTGATAAACTGGCGCACCACCTCGTTGACCTGCTGGTTATACTTCACCAAGGGCAATTTGCTAGAGCCGCCCATTTTCCAAAACACCACCAGCGGGGTGATCACGTTGGTGACCACCGGGGCCAAGCCATTCAGCCAGTACACAAACCGGGCCTGAGCCGGTGAAAGCTCCGACTGTTTTGGGACATGAGACAAAACAGGTGATGACATGGCGTTTCCTTCGCTGGCATTATCCAGAGCAGGTTCAAGGGTTTCACCGACCAGACGGTGCTCTCAGCCAGCTTGACGCCAGCACCCCGATATCTTTAACCATCAACTTACTACAAGCCTCTTATGATCTCAAGCCTGCAAAATGTCGGGCCTTTCATTTTCGGACCTCTCTCATTTCCGGGTTGATGCCTGAAGCGGGGCCTTGTTTTTGATTCCGGCAAGTTTGGAGTATGATAGCAGGTGTAGCACATGCCTCATCTGCCATTGCCTCCTCCAATTGTCCCCTGATCCGATGCCCACAGGCCAACCCCAAAAAGGAAATGCCCCGTGACTTCCCCAAACCCCACTCCCCGCTTGATCAAAGCCTGCCGTAAAGAAACGCTGGACCGCCCCCCAGTCTGGCTGATGCGCCAGGCCGGACGCTATATGCCTGAATACCGGGCCGTGCGGGAAAAACTGAGCTTTCTGGAACTCTGCAAAACGCCGGATGCGGCGGTGGAAGTGACCATGCAGCCCATCAACGCCTTTGGTATGGATGCGGCCATCATTTTCTCTGATATTTTAATTCCCCCGGAAGCCATGGGCATGGAAGTGGTCTTTGGCGATGGCGGCCCCCAGTTCCCCAACCCCTTGCGCAGCGCCGCCGATGTGGATCGCCTGATTATTCCTGATCCGGTGGAAAAAACCGGCTTTGTCATGGAAATTATTCGGCGCATGCGACAAGAACTGGCCAGCCATCCCGATAAGGCCCTGGTGGGCTTTGCCGGTTCTCCCTGGACGCTGGCCACTTACATGATTGAGGGCGGCGGCAGCAAGCACTTCGCTAAAATCAAAGGCATGATGTACGAATCGCCGGATGTACTGCACCGGTTGCTGGGCAAACTGGCCGAAACGGTCACCTTGTACCTGAACGCCCAGATTGAGGCGGGCGCCCAGGCCGTGCAACTGTTTGACACCTGGGGCGGCATTCTGAACGAAGCCGATTACCGGCGCTTTATTCTGCCCTACCATCAGCAGATTATCCGCAACTTAAAGCGGGATGAGACGCCGGTCATTTTATACGTCAACAACAGCCGGGGCATTTTGCCGCTGATGGCCGAAGCCGATCCCGATGTGATCAGCATTGACCCGCTGACGTCCATCAGTCAGGCCCGACAGATTGTGGGCTCCCGGTTCGCCCTGCAAGGCAATCTGGATCCCATCGCCTTGTTCAGCAGTCCGGAGGTCTTGAAGCCACTGGTGCAATCCCTGATCGCCGAAGGCGGCAACCAGGGCTACATCTTTAATTTGGGTCACGGCATTTTGCCGCCCACCCCGGTGGACAATGTGCGCTTGCTGGTGGATCTGGTGAAAGAAAGCGCCCTGACACCCGCTCACTCTTAAACTAAAAGACGAAACGCAAGGATCTCCGCATGCAAAGCATGGCATCCAAGGCACTGTTGCAGAAATACAACACCTCCGGCCCCCGATACACCAGCTATCCGACGGCCCCGGTGTGGCAGGACAGCTATAATGCCGTCGCCCACGAAAAAACCATTCGGGACACCAACCAGCCGCCCGGTAGCAATCCGCATCCGTTGTCCTTATATGTGCATTTGCCCTTTTGCGAAAGCCGCTGCCTGTTTTGCGGCTGCAATGTGGTCATCACCCAACAGCGGGATCAGGCTGAAAAATATCTGGGTTACCTGTTTAAGGAAATGGAAACCATTGCCAACTGGATGGATCGCAGCCGCCCAGTGGTGCAGTTCCACTGGGGCGGCGGTACACCCACCTATTTGTCTGAAGAACAAATGGCCCGCCTGTTTAAATTCCAGACTGAACTGTTCCAGTTGGCTCCCGGCGCTGAAGTGGCCATTGAGGTGGACCCTCGGGTCACCACCCCGGTGCAGCTTGAATTACTCAAGGAATTGGGCTTTAACCGCATCAGTCTGGGGGTGCAGGATTTTAACTCGCAGGTGCAGGAGGCCATCCATCGAATCCAGCCACTGGATATGACCGCAGCCACCACCGAGCATTGCCGACAACTGGGCTTTGAAGGGCTGAATTTTGATTTAATCTACGGGTTGCCCCATCAATCGGTGGAAAGTTTTGAAAAAACCGTGCGAGAGGTGATTCAACTCAGCCCGGATCGCATTGCCCTTTATAGTTACGCCCATGTGCCGTGGCTCAGCCCCCACCAGAACCAAATCCCGGAAGCGGCCCTGCCGGAAAGCGAAACCAAGTTCAATATTCTGCAAACCGCCCAGCAACTGCTGACGGAAGCCGGTTACCTCTACATCGGTATGGATCACTTTGCCAAACCCACCGATGAACTGAGTCTGGCCCTGCAAAATGGCAACCTGCACCGCAACTTTATGGGCTACACGGTGCAGCACGGCAACCTGCCCAGCGATTTATACGGCTTCGGGGTCAGCGCCATCAGCGGGTTGCAAGGCCAATTCGCCCAGAACTGGCGCAAATTGTCCCAATATTACGAGGCCATTGAAGCCGGACGCATCGCCACCATGCGGGGTTATGAACTGAGCGCTGAAGATCGCTTGCGGCAAGCGGTAATCCTGGCCGTTTTGTGTCCCGGAAAAATCAGCTACAGGGACATTCAGCAACGCTTTGGCGTGGATTTTCAATCCCACTTTGCCGATGCCTTCCCCAAGCTGGAGGACATGGCCGCCGATGGTCTGGTGGAACTGACCGAAACCGGCTTGAGCGTGACGCCCTTGGGCCGCCTGTTCAGCCGCAACATCGCCATGCCCTTTGATGCTTATTTGCCCCAACTGAGTGGGGACAAACCGACTTTTTCCAAAACGGTTTGATGGTTCACGTTTGATTGCCAAGGAGCTTCCACATGAGTTCACCGAAAACCGGCATTCTATTTCTCAATCTGGGCGGCCCGGACAGCCTGGAGAACGTCAAACACTTTCTGTTCAACCTGTTCGCCGATCCCGATATTATTAAATTGCCCCTGTCTTTTATTTTTCAAAAGCCACTGGCTTGGCTTATTTCCACCAAGCGGGAAGAACTGGCTCAGGAAAATTACGAGATCATGGGTGGCAGCTCCCCCATTCTGAAATATACTGAAGCGCAGGGAGAGGCCCTCTCGCGGGCGCTGGCGGAAAAAGGCTACCCGGATCTGCCGGTGTACATCGCCATGCGCTACTGGCACCCTTTTACGGAAGAAGCGGTGGATGCCATGGTGAAAGATGGCATTCAGCGGGTGATTGTAGTGCCCCTGTACCCGCATTTCTCCTACACCACCACTGGCAGTAGTCTGAACGAGCTGAAACGAGTTTTGGATCAAAAAAACGTGCGGTTTGAACTGCAAGTGGTGCCGCCGTATCACGATCATCCCCTGTATTTAGAGGCCATGCGGGAGTGCATTGAGGAAGGGCTCAATAGCAACCCGTGGACGTGTCCCAAGGACGAGGTGCAGATTCTATTCAGTGCCCACAGTTTGCCGGTGAAGCACGTGAAGCGCACCAAAGATCCGTATCCCGAGCAGATTTACGCTTGCGCGGAAACCATTGCCACCCGCTTTTTCCCCAATAATCCGTGGGAATTGGCCTACCAGAGTCAGGTGGGTAAAATGCCCTGGCTGGGGCCAGCCACGGAAGGCGTGCTGCCCTATTTTGCCGCCAATCACCGGGACAATATTTTAATGGTGGCCCTCAGCTTTGTGTCCGATCACGTGGAAACGCTGGTAGAGATTGATCACGAGTACATTCCCCTGGCCAACGAGTTGGGGATTGAGCATTGCTACCGGGCCCCCTCGCTCAATACCAACGCCAGCTTTATTCAAGCCCTGTGCGAGTTGACGATTGATCAGCTGGAGAACAAGCCGGGGAATGCCGCTGAGTTTTCCACCTTTCCCGAGCTGATTCAAGCGCAGGCCAGTGGCTAACATGCAATCCGTGGATACCCTGATTATTGGGGCGGGTCTGAGTGGCCTGACGGCTGCGTATCGCCTGCATCAACAAAACCGATCGGTGATGGTGCTGGAAGCGGCCGACCGGGTGGGTGGCTGGATTCAAACCCACCACGAGGGGGGCTACACCTTTGAGGGTGGCCCCAATACCTTCCCCAGCACGGCGCAGGAACTGATGGACTTGTGCCGGGAGTTGGGTCTGGAACCTCAGGCGACCCAGGCATCGGCCAGCAAACGCTACTTGTACCTCAATGGCAAACTGACCGCTTTGCCCCAAAAACCGTGGCAAGTCCTGACCACCCCGGTGCTGTCCCCTTGGGCCAAACTCCGATTGCTGAAAGAGCCGTTTCAGCCGAAATGCCAAGCCGATGACATGAGTGTGGCCGGTTTTCTAACGCACCGGGTGGGGCGAGCGGTGGTGGAGAATCTGGTCGATCCCTTTATTAGCGGCATTTATGCTGGCAATGTGAATACCCTGAGCATGCCCGCCGTGTTCCCCAAGCTGTGGCAGTGGGAGCAGGAGTATGGCAGTATTTTTAAGGGTTTGCGTCATCGTCCTAAAAAAGAGCCCACTCAACCCAAGTCCAAAATGCAACTCATGAGCGTAGCGGGAGGATTACAAACCCTCACCCACCGTTTGGCCCAAGCCCTGCCCGCCCACGCCATTCGCTTGCGGTGCCCGGTTCAAGCCATCGAAAAAGCCGACGCCACGACCTATCAAGTCAGACTGAACGGCGGGGAAATCTTGCAGGCACAGCACATTATTCTGGCCGTGCCTGCCTTTGTGGCCGCCGCCTTACTGGACACCCTAAGTCCCGATGCGGCAAGCCTGCTCCGGCACGTTCCCTATAGCAGTTTGGCGGTGGCCCATTTGGGCTTTCGGGTTGAACAAATACCCCATGTGCTGGATGGCTTTGGCTGCCTGATTCCCCGCAAAGAGAATATCCCGCTATTGGCCGCTATTTGGGCCAGCAGCCTGTTCCCGGAGCGAGCGCCTCAAGGGCATGTGCTGCTCAGTAACTTTATTGGGGGCGCCCATTATCCTGAAATTCTGAAGCAAAAGGCGTCCCAAATTCAGGGGCAAGTCACCCGGGATCTGCAAACGGTCTTCCATCTCAAAGGTTCGCTGGAGCCTGTGTTTAGCCACATTCAGCATCACCCCAACGCTATTCCGCAATACAACTTGGGGCACGTGCAACGCATCGCGGGCATTGAAGCCGTACTGCAAAAGCACAAAGGCTTGCATTTAGCGGGGAATTATCTCCATGGCATTGCCCTGAACGCCTGTGTGCAATCCGGCACGACTGCTGCCCAAGCCATTCTCACGCAAAGCCCATAGCGTTATAGGCAGCCCTCACGCATGCCACTTCCTCTGGACTGCATTGATACAGTTGAAAAACCTGTTTATTCAGCCTGTTCAAAAGCGTTTTGCGTTCTAATGCTGATACAGGCTGGGCCAATTTTTGGCTGATTGTTGCCAGCGTTTCTATCGCTGCTTCCGTAACGGAGGGCGGCTGGGGAAACACCTGCAAGACGTCTTTATCAATTTGCAGCCGCTGCCCTTTGCGTTTTTGATGATACAACCAGAACCAGCCCAGCTGGCTGTTCAGCAGGGCTGTCCAGAAATGCGCTTGTCCTGCATTCTCGGGTTGCAAGATGTAAAAGCCTTCAGACACATAAGCAGGGTGTTCCACCACGGCAAAGGCGGGATAGGGCACTTGCCGGGGGCAGAGTGTTTTGCAAGGGTTTTCAAACCAGTGGGGCTGCCGGGGACGATGCAAACCATAGGGCTTGAAGGCGGCGGTCAACACGGGGGCAAAACGATCGAGATGGGCCCGGAGATTGGAGTAGCGATCAGGATGTGTGGCTATTTTTTTCCGGGCTGGGGCATCGGTGTAAATCAGTTGGTACAACGCCTTGTTTTGTTGAAATCCCTGAAAGGGTAAAAAGCCGGTGGGTCCATAGTAGGGCTTCAGCAAAGCCCGTTCAAAATCGTTGAAAGAGAGCGCTGCCACTTCCGCGTCCGTCAGCAAAAAAATGCCCGCATCCTGGGAAAATTGGGCTTGAAAGGATGGCGTTTGCTGCCGCCAATCCGATTTTTTCAAACGTCCCTGGGGCAGCACAATGCCCTGCTGAATGGCTTTTTCAGGAATTAGTGTGTGCAAGTCGGATAAGCGATGGAGGAGATCGATGGTCTGTTGTTCGCCCACTACAAATTTTCCGGAACGGGCATCGTTTAATATACAGGCCGCCGATAGCCCAGACTCAGAGAGGCTTTCTACCGTCTCCGCTGTTCCCCATTGGATGGATTGCCTGCTAGCCTTCTCGACGTTCTTAAGATTTGACAACGATTTCTGCCAAAGGAGCAACGAGGGATGATGACCGGGTGCGTTTTTAAAAATGGGACTGTCCCCAAAACGCCATAATTGCCGGAATCGCCCTGTTTCCCACAGTAGCGTTCGCAGCGACTGGCTACTGGTTCGCTGCATCCAGTAAATGGGCAACACGTAAGCCAGTTGTCCGTTGGGCGAAAGGTGCTGAATGGCCCAGGCGGTAAAGGCGTCGCAGACATCCATTTTGGCCTGATAAAAATCGGTGTGCTGAAGTGCTTTAAAACGTTCAGCCTGCTTGCGTACTTCCGAGACAAACGGTGGGTTGCCCACAATAAACTGCCAGCGCAGGTCTGGAAAGGGCGAGGCGTTCAAGGTATCCGCCGCCATCAAAGTTGCCGCCATCAAATTGGTATGAGTAAAAAACGATTCGTCCGCACGGTCTTGGGCCTCAAGCCAGTGGGCCCATTGCCACAATCGGCATTCGGTTATGGCCACGCTCAGCGGATCAATGTCGATGCCGTATAACTGATGCCGGATGGCGAATTGGGCGTTACCCTCAATGTGGATGGTCGTAAATTGCTCTTGAAGTCGCTGATAAAATTCGCTGAGGCACTGTAAAGCGGCCACTAAAAATACCCCGGTGCCACAAGCCGGATCGATCACTTTCACCCCCTGAACCTCGTCCACCAGTGTTTGCGCTGCTTGCACCTGATTTTCTAAAATGGCCCCTGCAATGGCCTGATAGCGCTGCTGTAGAAAAACGCCCAGGGTTTGCCGTACCAGATAGCGGGCCATGGGCTCCGGGGTATAAAAAACCCCTTGCTGCAATTCGCCCTTTTTTTTGCGATTTTGTCGGGCCAATCGCGCCTGGGTTTGCTCATACAAAGCGACCCAATGGTCATCGGGTTGTGGCCATATTGCCTCCCAGCCTTGCCATTGGGAAAGTCGCAATCCGGGCGGGATGTATGAAATCGACGATGGATTGTTCTCAGAAATCGTTGGGGTCAACTGGCTGAGCATGCTTTGCCAGACCAGGGCGGAAAGGTTGTCAGGGTGAGAGTCGGCATGGAATGGCAGTGGGGTGGTGGGCATCGTGTTATTTTACGCCATATCCGAACGGAAGAAAATAAAAAACCCTTTTAGGCTTGGCCACAAAAGGGTTGAAAGAATGAGCTTGTGACGCGAACGAAGAGCCACTGTCCGCCCACAAAGAAAGAGAGAGAGAGAAAGAAAGTAAGTAAGAGAAAGAAAGAGAACCATCCATAATGATGTTGCATCTCCGGGGCCACGCATGCCGGGAGACTCGGCCAAAACCAGTGGGCAAGGTCAACTTGCCCGACTGATTCTGAACCGCTGCTGCTTGCCGGGAAACCCTTTGGGAGTTCCTGGCTAAACTTCCACACTGTTCAGTCCAATCGCCTATTTCCTGATCATTCAGATGACATCAAGCCGGGAGGGGCTTGCCATCCATGCTTGTAGCTCAGCTCGAAACTTAATTCAAAGCTCAATTAAATCGTGGGAAAAATCCAGTGGATGAATTGATAGGATGGATTTATACCATCTGGGCCTGACGAACCACTTCCAGAGCCGCAGTGGGCCTTGGCTCCCCAATAAACAAGGCAAACACCTCGTTGGAGACCTCATCCAGCAGGGCATCCATATCGTAAGACACTTTTATTTCGGTTAAACCGTTCACGGTAGAAACGAAATTCAACTCACCATAAACCAATGCTTTGGCATTCGGAAAATATTCCATACAACACAGCCTCTCTAAACACACACTCACTTCACTCAAAGCCCGGGGATACCAACCGGGGATACCCCATGGATGGGTTCATCACCAGCCCGGTGAACCTCTCCACTGATCTCATATTACAACAATAGAAATTAAAAACAATCATTTAGAATGAAGAGGCTCGGTTCGCTTTTGTGGCCATCTATCCAGCCGATAAAAAACGCATATCTTCCGCTGCTTTGCTGGATATGCCAATCTCTCCAAATCCCCTGTTTTTGGATACAAGTTTTTACTTAATATGTGTAAATAATTGTGGGCAACTGCCATTAGTCTGGATTGATCAAACTGCCTCAAGGGAGCATTGGGGCATTTTTGAGGTAAGGCGGCCTTACTTTTTTCAAACGTGCGGATGGACGCAAGCCCTTCTGCAGGTATGTGACGGAAGGTCAATTTTTTCTCCCGGATAGTTTTTATCCTAATACGCAAATTGATACCTGTCTTTGATTGCTATTCCGTGTGGGGTTCGGCCAACCGAAGCCCAATTGAGCCCATAACCCTGGGACTGCCCATGATTGCTGAATCAACTGTGCTATCAGAGA
This sequence comes from Vampirovibrio chlorellavorus, assembly GCF_003149375.1. Lineage (NCBI taxonomy): Bacteria > Bacillati > Candidatus Melainabacteria > Vampirovibriophyceae > Vampirovibrionales > Vampirovibrionaceae > Vampirovibrio > Vampirovibrio chlorellavorus. The sequence continues at coordinate 36,201 of NZ_QFWH01000001.1, read as the reverse complement.
TCCATCATCCTTATCAGTTACAAAGCTTTTTCGAGTGTTGGTGGCAGTACCTGTCCCCCAAGTTTGACATTGTGGATGTCCACCACAATCTGGCGATTCATCGCCGTGAAATGTGCAAGGGCGTTGCGCTGAAGGAGCTTCGTTACGCAGGGTGGAACAATGCCTGGTCTCAGGATTTTGACCAGCGTTGCTACGAGCAATTTGCCAGCCTGCAGCCCCAAAGCCAGTGGGATTATTTGGCGTTAACCTGGCCGGAGAGTCGCCGGGCGTTTCAGCGGTTTGAGTTATTGACGGAACTGGGGCTTGAAATATTCCAAAAACCCAGTTCCACCGCTTATTGGGTTGATTTGCACCATGGCTTCGATGCTTATTTGAGCCAGTTGAGTGCCGCCAAACGGAAGGACATTCGTCGCAAACTCAAAAAATCGGAAGCGCTGCATCCTGAGCTGCGGCGTTTTTCAGGGATTGATGGCATTCAGCAATTTTTTTCCCTGTTTTTTAAGCACCATCTGGCGTACTGGACACAAAAAGCCGGACATTCCTATTTTAGCGATCTCCGTGAGCGGGACTTCATCGTGGCATGGGCACAAGCGCTGGAGGAACAGGGCGCTTTGCTTCTGGAAGGGTTTTATCTGAACGGTACTCTTACCAATCTGACCATGAATATTCTGATGGGCCATACACTTTACTCCGTCATGACCATCAACACCGGAGAGTATCAGGAGTTCGCTCCAGGTTTGCTGAGCCTGTACCACCGCATGGCAAGGGCTACGGAGTATAACATACTGCAAATCAACCTGGGAGACGGGGAGCATGGCTACAAAGCCGGAATTGCCAACCGCACCGATCCCTATTACTCCCTGTTATTGGCCAACCCGAAATCAATCCGGGGGCAGGCATACGTGAATTATGTCAAATATAAAACGTTAAGCCCAATCCAAATACCGGAGATAACGGGCATTTCTGCGAAAATTCCAGACCTCGGGCGTTTGTTTCTGCCCGGCTTCATTCCTGGAGGGGCGGTTGCGTCGCTTGTTTCTGTGGCGTAAAAGCCAGGCCCCATCTATCACTCAATAGACGGGGCCGGAGAAGGGGGCATGGCGGGGCATTGTATGGTTACTGCTGGTGGCAGCTGCATTGCGGGCCACATTCGCACGGATCGCACGTGCAGGGATTGCAGTTACACTCTTTGGTTTGTTCAGCCTGGGGCATGAAACTGCGTACTAACAGGTTTTGCATGAGTTTTCACCTCCTTTCTCTTGAGTGTTATCTTCCAGACAATTCAGAATGGGGCAATGATCCACGCTGCCGGTGCCGGAACAGGCCGAAGCCAGATCCTTCAAAACGTTTTTCATGGCCTGCAAGCTCTGGATTTTGGCTTCAATCGCCTCAATTTTATGCTCGGTGAGGCGTTTTACCTCACTGGCAGAGTGATCGGCGTTCAACTTGAGGGCCAGCAGCTCTTTCACTTCCTTCAGGGAGAAGCCCAATTCCTGGGCCTTTTTGATAAAGCGCACCCGCTTCACATCATCGGGGTGATACAGCCGATATCCCGCCTCGGTGCGGGTGGGTTCCGGCAACAAGCCCTCTCGCTCATAATAACGGAGTGTTTCCGGGTTCACGTTGGCCTGCTTGGCCAGTTCTCCAGATTTCAGGGAATGCATGGGGGTGTCCTCCGTATGAACCTACTTTAATCCCTGTACCTTGGTACGGGGTCAAGGGTACGGAGTCAAGCCCTGAAAACGAATTTCTTTTCGCATCCCAAAATGCCCCGGCAATCACCCCAAAGGCAAGGAGTAAAGATAACAGCCCGGTCTCTAAGAGACTATCCGAAAAGCCTCCATTCCGGGCGTCTACTGCGTTCGTGTGCTGCTCAGCTTCGTTACTTATCAGTATAAGCGCCTTGCTTGCGCTGCTCCGGCCTTGTCGCCACACCGGACTAAATACTTTTCGGATAGTCTCTAAATGGATTATTCCAACTGAAAGCAGAAAAAACCTACACGGAAGTAATCAGTCGGGGAGGATTTTTGGCAAATACCATCCCAATGGAAGGAGACTACTCTTTGCTTCTGAGCTTCTTATTTTTATGCCACACCACACTATAGAGGTCGTGACGACGATCCTTCAGGTTCATTACCGTGCCAGAATGGCGGGCCCGATAAATATATTCCAGTCGCAAATCGGCAAATGCCACCGTTTCCACGTTGGGGGTGGTGTCGGCGGCAATGCCATCGCGGGCAAAGTAGAAATCGCACGGGGTTAAAATACAGCTTTGGGCGTACTGAATGTCCATGTTATGAACCCGGGGCAGGTTACCCACGTTACCGGACATGGCCACATAACACTGGTTCTCAACCGCTCTGGCCTGAGCCGAATAACGCACCCGCAAATACCCTTGGCGCTCATCGGTACAGAAGGGGACAAACAAAATATTGGCCCCCTGATCGATCAAGTGCCGGGCCAGTTCCGGGAATTCGCAATCATAACAAATCAAAACCCCAATGGGGCCGCAGTCGGTCTGGATGACGCTGAGGTTGTCACCTCCCTGAATATTCCACCAATACCGCTCGTTGGGCGTAGGATGAATCTTGGGTTGCTCATGAATGGAACCATCTCGCAAACACACAAAAGTCACGTTCTGGATGGATCCGTCCTTCATTTTGGTGGGGTGCGAACCGGCAATGATATTGATGTTGTACTTAATGGCCAGCCGCAGGAACATTTCCTTGATTTTTTCCGTATATTCCGTTAGCCGATCAATGGACTTATCCGGCGGAATGGGTTCATTCTCAATGGAGAGCAACTGTAAGGTAAACAACTCCGGGAACACCACGAAATCCGAGCGATAATCCGAAACCACATCCACAAAGTAGGTCACAATTTGTTCAAACTCTTCAAAGGAATGAATGCGTCGCTGCTCGTATTGCACCGTAGCCACCCGCACCGATTCCGGCAATCGACCGGCATTGGTGCGTGATTTTCCCTCTGGCTCCGGAGCTTCCGGGTTCCGCCAAACCATATGGGTGGCCGTGCCCATGGACTCCTTATCGCTGGGCAGGTAATCGGGCAAAATCCCCATAATTTCAAAGCCCTGGCGCAACTGAAAACTGGTGGTGGGGTCGTTGATTTTACGGTCTTTGACCTGCTCGACATATTGCTCCACCGAGCCCACTTGCTTCAGCCGCTTCTTCAGCATCGGCATGCGCCCGCCAAAGACGATACCCTTCAGGCGATAGTATCGGCATAATTTTTTGCGCTCGCTATACAAGCGCTCCCCAATGCGCAAGCCCCGATAATCAGGATCCACAAAGATTTCCATGCCATAAAGATACTCCCCCGTGGCCAAGTGGGTAGAGCCGTAGCCGCCGCCCGTAATTTGACGCCAGGTGTGAGGGGCCATCGCCACTTGCTCCGATACCCGTATGGTGGCGCAATAGCCCACGATTTTAGAATCGTATACGGCCACAAACTGCCCTTCCGGGTAATTGTTGAGCTGGCCTCTCAGGATATCCAGTGAGTAAGGCGGTATATCGGGATACACTTTTTCAGAGAGGCGCTGAATTTCAACCAAATCGGCTGGAGTGGCATTGCGGATGACCAGTTTGGCGTTGGTGGCTTTGTTTTTCATAAGGAAGAGATTTACCAATCGGTTGGGGATTAAAAAATAGTAGCATACTAAGCTGGCTGACCTTCTGACCCGAACGGCCCTCTCAAACATTGGACAAGGGCTTGTGCAAAATCCTTAACGCACTTTTTGGTTTCTGCTAGAATAGGCACACTTTGGAACCGGTGCGCCCAGTTTCCGCTGAATTCAACGATTCCAAAGACCTCGGCAACGTCCAGTTTGGAATCTGGCCGGGTCTGGTTTATTCCTTGAACCCCAGGCAGGCTCTCCAAACTCTCAGGAATAGTCAAGACAAAGAAAGAGCAATACAAGATGAACCGCACGCATGATTTATGCTGGATGATCGGCGGCCCACAAGGGACAGGGGTTGACTCCTCGGCCACCCTGTTTGCCCGCTCCTGCGCTGTAGCCGGCTACTGGGTCTACGGTCGCCGTGAATACCACTCCAACATCAAGGGGGAGCATAGCTACTTTCAAGTTCGGGTGAAAACCGAGCCTGTTTACAGCCATACCGATCCCGTCAACCTGTTGGCCACCTTTGAAAACTCGACTGCCCAACTGCACGCCTTTGAAATCGTGGACGATGGCGCTTTCATCTACGACCCCAAAGTCACCGATCCCGCCAAGCTGGATTTAAAACCGGGCGTCTTGCTGTTCCCCATCCCCTTTGATCAGATTCTGGAAGAGATTGCCCAGGCCACGGGCAAAACCCAAACCAGCCTGTCCATCATCAAGAACACCATTGCCGTGGCTGCCTCCATGGCCCTGTGTCAACTCGATATCAGCGCTATTGAAGAAGCCCTGAACGGCATCTTCACCGGCAGCAAAGCCAAGCTGGTTTCGCTGAACATGCAAGCGGCCACCAAGGCTTACGAAATCATGAAAAACAACCCGGATACGGCCAAGTTCAATTATGTAATGGAAAAACCGGCCACGGTTCCGGCCAAAGGCTCCCGTTACCTGCTGAACGCCGCTGTGGCTACTGGTTTGGCCAAGCTCAAAGCGGGTTGCCGTCTGCAAACCTACTACTCCATTACCCCGGCCGTGGATGAGTGCATTTACCTGGAAGACCTGTCCGAGTACGGTTTGCCGGTTGTGCAGTGCGAAGATGAAATCGCAGCCATCAACATGGCCATCGGTGGTGGTACCACTGGCGTTCGGGCCTCCACCTCCACCTCTGGTCCCGGTATGGACCTGATGACCGAAGGTCTCGGCTGGGCGGGCATCAACGAAGTGCCTGTGGTTATGTTCAACTACATGCGGGGCGGCCCCTCCACCGGTTTGCCCACCCGTCATGAGCAAACCGACATGCTGGCCTGCCTGTTCAGCGGCCATGGCGAGTACCCCAAGATCGTCATGTGCCCCGGCGATGCCCGCGAGCAGTTCTACGACACCTTCAAGGCCTTCAACTACGCGGATCGCTACCAGACCCCGGTCACCTTCATCAGCGATAAGTTGCTGGCCAACAACACCGTGTGCTTCCCCAAGTTCGATGACAGCAACATGAAAGTCGATCTGGGCGTAATGGCCGGTAAAGACGCCAAATTTGATGAAAACAACATTGAAGCGGCCCTGCAAAAGTTCCCCCGCTTCAAAATCACCGAAGACGGCATTTCTCCCCGTGCCCTGCCCGGCATGCCCGGCCACATCTACTGGATGACCGGTGACGAGCATTGCGAGTATGGCCACATTACCGAAGAGCCGGAAATCCGCATTCCCATGCAGGAAAAGCGGATGAAAAAGCTGGATCTGGCCGCTCGGGAAATCCTGCCGGAAGATCAACTGGTGGTTCATGGGCCGGAAAACGCCCCTATCACCATTGTCAGCTGGGGTTCCACCAAGGGCGTGATTCTGGACACCATTAAAGTGCTGAAAGAAAAGCACAATCTGGATGTCAACTTCATTCAGATCCGCCTGTTGAGCCCATTCCCGGTAGATGCCTTCAAGAAAGCCATGGCGAACGTGAAACGGGCCGTGGTGGTGGAAAGCAGCTTCGGCGGTCAAATCACCCAACTCATCACCATGCGCACGGGTATCCAGATTGAGCATGAAGTGCTGAAGTGGAGCGGTCGTCCGATTTCTGAAACCGAGCTGGTTGCCGCCATTCAAGAAATTAACGAGAAACAGTCCAGAAAGGTGGTATTGTCCTATGGTCTCTAGTCCCACCCCCTTGAAAACACCGCTGAAGGGCTCGCAGCTCAAAAGCGACATCCATTCCGAATGGTGCCCCGGTTGCGGCGACTTCGGGATTACCAATTCCATTCAGCAAGCCATCGCTGGTCTGGGCATGAAGCCTTGGGAAACCTTCATCGTCTCCGGTGTGGGTTGCTCCGGTAAAGTGCCTCACTACATCCACACCTACGGCATGCACACCCTGCACGGTCGCTCGCTGGCGTTTGCCCAGGGCGCCAAGCTGGCCAACCCCAACCTGCACATCATCGCCGCCGGTGGCGACGGTGACGGCTACGGGATTGGCGCGGGTCACTTTGTCCACGCCGGTCGCCGGAACATGGACATGACCTACGTGGTGTTCAACAACGAAGTGTACGGTTTGACCAAAGGTCAGGCCTCCCCGACTTTGGCCCAGGGCGCACAGCCCAAGTCCCTGGCCCTGCCCAATCCAACCACCGCCATCAACCCGGTGACCCTGGCGTTGGCCTGCGGCTACACTTTCATTGCCCGTAGTTACGCCTTCGATGCCAAGCACCTGAAGGAAACCATCATGAAAGCCATCCAGCACAAAGGGATGGCTCTGATTGATGTCCTGCAGCCTTGCCCCACCTACAACAACATCCACACGAAGGACTACTTCGCCGAGATGGTGGATGTGGGCGGCAGCCAGGTTCCTCGGGTTTACTATCTGGAGAACGAAGGCTACGATGGCGTGGTGAAAAACCCCAACGACATCAATGAAGTCAACGCCAAGCAGGCTCAGTGCTTCGAGCAGGCCCACAAGGTGGAAGACCGCGTGGCGCTGGGTGTGTACTACCAGATTGAACGCCCCACGTTCCAGGACATTCTGAAAAAGAATATTCCGCTGCTGAACGAGTTCACCCCGGTGGAACTGCCCTACTACGACCCTCAGACCATGATCGCCAACACCGATCTGTCCAAGGCCGCTGCCGATTTCACCATTTAATCGGCCGGGTCATTACCAATCTAAAAGCCCCATCGAATTGCTCGGTGGGGCTTTTGCTTGCAGCTAAAACAGAACCGTCTCAGGCGCAGCCTTGAGAGTGCCCGCAGTTGTGGCAGCGATAACAGGCCCCATCCCGAAGGGTCGGGTTGCCACACTGGCTACAGGGCGGCGCCTCTGCCCACAGGTGGGCCAACGACGAGTCAGGGGCACTCGTCCCCGCATGGGGGGAAACAAGTTCTGCTTGCGGCAGGCGACTTAGAATGCGTTGGGCCTCGGCACCGCTGGGAGGTGCCTGGGCCAACTCAAAGCGACCTAGATACGCCACGCCCAGAATGCGAGTGATCAGATCCACCAGCGAGCTGCATTGACGCACATGGGGATGATCGGTTAAGCCAGCCGGGCCAAAGGCGGTAAAGGCGTAGGCTTCCACAAAACGGGTCAGGGGAACCCCGGCCTGCAAGGCCAGAGACACGGCGTACAGCCAACATTGCAGCAAAGCCTTCACCGTCTCATCGGTGAAGATTCCCTCAATGCGAATGGCGGCCAAGCGATGATCGGAAAACGTTTGGGCCTGAAGGCGCAAGGCCTGGCCTGCCACAGCCACCGTAATCGGCTGCTCTGCTTGTAAAGATTCTGTCGAGGGAAGCGTGGAAGCCTGACTAGAAAGCGGTTGGGTACTCAAGGGCTGAGAAAACTTGCAACCATCCCGGTACAAGGCCACCCCCTTCAGGCCCAAGCGCCAGGCGGTGACATAAAGCGCCTCAATATCTTCTACCGTGGCCGAATGGGGCAGATTGACTGTTTTGGAAATGGCCCCGGACAAAAAAGGCTGTGCGGCGGCCATCATGTGGATGTGGGCCATGGGGGCGATGAAGCGGGTGCCCTGCCCGGAGGCCGTGGCGCAATCGAAAATGGCGTAATGGGCCTCCTGCAAGCCGGGAGCCCCTTCCACGGTGCCGGTCTGATCCACGTAGGCCACAATGGCCTGCTGTTGGGCTTCGGTGTACCCCAGCCCTTGCAGGGCCTGAGCCACCCCGTGGTTGACCATTTTCAGGGTGCCACCCCCGGAGAGCTTTTTCCACTTAATCAGGGCGAAATCCGGCTCGATGCCGGTGGTGTCGCAATCCATCAGCAAGCCAATGGTACCCGTGGGGGCTAAAACCGTGGCCTGTGCATTGCGATAGCCATACCGTTGCCCCAGAGTCAGCACCTCATCCCACACGCTCACCGCTTCTGCCAGCAAGTCTGTGGGGCAATGGTCGGGCTGAATATCCGCCAAGGCCGCTTGGTGCTTACGCATGACGGTCAACATGCTTTGCTGATTCTCGGGAAAGGCGGGAAACGCTCCCAATCTTCCTGCCAGTTCGGCGGAAGTGCGGTAGGCTTCTCCGGTCATCAGGGCAGTAATGGCCCCGGTGATGGCGTAACTCTCGGGACTGTCATAGGGCAGGCCCCAGCGCATCAGCAAGGCCCCCAAATTGGCGTAGCCCAGCCCCAACGGACGATAATCGTGGCTGTTTTGGGCGATACGGGCGGTTGGGTAAGAGGCCAGGTCCACCAAAAGCTCCTGAGCAGTGAAAAAGACCCGGCAAGCCTGCCGAAACGCCGGAGTATCAAACTGCCCGTCCGGTTGCACAAACTTCAGCAAGTTGAGTGAGGCCAGATTGCAGGCCGTATCATCCAGAAAATGAAACTCCGAGCAGGGGTTAGAGCCCCGAATCCGCCCACCGGTGGAGCAAGTGTGCCACTCGTTGATGACATCATCAAACTGGACGCCTGGATCGGCGCAAGCCCAGGCGCATTCGGCAATTTGTCGCATTAAATCTCTGGCCTGAAAAGTCTCACAGACCTCCCCCGTGGTGCGCAGGGTGGTTTGCCAGGGCTCATCATTCAGGTAAGCCTGCATAAAGCGGTTGTTCAACCGCACCGAATTATTAGAGTTCTGCCCCGCCACGGTCTGGTAGGCTTCCCCGTTAAAGTCCCCCGAGTACCCGGCCTGAATTAGAGCCTGCACTTTTAGCTCTTCCTTGCGCTTCCAGTGGATAAAATCCACAATTTCCGGGTGATCCATATCCAGACAAACCATTTTGGCCGCCCGTCGAGTGGTGCCCCCGGACTTGGTGGCCCCGGCCCCCCGATCCAGCACCTCCAGAAAGGACAATAAACCCGAAGAGTATCCGCCGCCGGACAGTTTTTCCTGCTTGCCCCGAATGCGAGAGAAGTTGGTCCCCGTGCCGGAGCCGTACTTAAACAGCCGGGCCTCGGTTTTCATCAGCTCAAACAGCCCCATCAGGTCATCATCCACCGATTGAATAAAGCAGGCCGAACATTGGGGATGCTGGTAGGCGTTGGCGGTGGATTCAATCTGTCGGGTTTGGAGATTCCAGAACCAGCTGCCCCCGCTGCCTGCAATGCCATACTGATGCCACAACCCGCAGTTGAACCACACGGGCGAGTTAAAAGCCCCCATCTGGTGCAGTAACAAGTGGGTCAGTTCGCTTTCAAAACTGTTGGCGTCTTCGGGGCTGGCAAACAGGCCCACCACCTCTCCCTGTTGGCGGATGGTGGTGGTAATACGGTTCAAGACCTGCTTCAGGCTGGTTTCACTGCCCGAGCCCGGGACCCCCAGCTTGCGGAAGTACTTGGAGGCCAGAATGTCGGTGGCCAACTGGGACCACTCGATAGGCACTTCCACATCCCGCATTTCAAAGACCACTTCTCCGGTGGGGCTGGTAATGCGAGCCTCCCGGCGCTCGAAGGTCACCGCGTCAAAGGGGTGCAGCCCTTCCCGGGTGAAAAATCGCTGAAAGCGCAAACCCGGCTCCGGGTTGGGGTTGGGGCCAGCGGCCATACGAATCACTCCTTAAACGGAAATCAATCCTCACACTCCCCTGATCATACCCTGTGTGGTCGGGCCGGACATCCTCCTAATCATCAGGCGAGTCTCCTTGCACAACCTGTTTCTAAAACTGCGTGCAGCTCAGACAAAGGCGCTTAAAAAATATGGGCGTACTCGTTGAGGTAGTTGCTCAAGGCCTGTAAAAATACGGTCATGGTCATCAGCATCACGGCGATGCCAATGGACGGCTTCAGGGCAAAACTGAGCTGAAAGACGGGCATCTGCTGGGCGGTTCGGTTCATGATGCCCAGCATCAGATCCACGGCCATAGTCACCACCATAATGGGCGAGACCAACTGCACCCCAATCAGCACAATATTGCCGGAAAGCGTCACCAGATAGTCCACACTGATGGCCTGGGCAAAGTTATGCTGCATGGCATACAGGGGAAAGACCTGAAAGCTGCGCTTCAGGGCGCTCAGCATCCAGTGAACGCCGCCCAGTTCAATGAACAACAAAATGGTGATGTTGTTAAACAGCGTTTCTAGCAACATGGCCTGCTTGCCGCTGGCCGGGTCCATAATCATGGCGGAGGACAAGCCGATCTGGTTGTTCATGACGTTCCCTGCGGCGTAGGCGGCCTGCAAAATCATATCGGCCATAAAGCCCAGAAAAGCCCCCACCACAATATTCAGCACCAACTGAATCAGAAAGGAGGGATAGTCTCCGCCGGGGGACAGGGGCCCGGTATCCTGATGGGGTGGTACCAGCCAGGCCATGGCTCCGGTAAAGAAAATAGCCGCGCTGATTTTAAGCACAATGGGAATGTTCTTGCGGTTAAAAATGGGCCCGGTGGTGGTAAAGGCCAGCATGCGGAAAAACATCAGCAGCACCCCATCGACCACCGGCCCCAACTGGTGGTGCAGCCGACCGAACGATTCCAGAGCCGCGTCAAAGTGCATGCGCCTGTCCTACCGCTTGCCGTCTTTTTGCAGGGTCATTTTCTCGGGGATACTGAGGGCACCCCCTTTGCTCCCGCCCTGCCGCACCTTGAGGGTGGCCCCCGCGGCCCCGTCGCTGTCTGGCATTTCCCACTGGGCGGCAAACTCTTTTAATTTAGCGCTGTTAGCGCCTTCTTTGGCTTGCAACTCAAAAAAGTGTTTGGCCCGCAATTGGCCCGGGGTTTGGTGCCGGGTGGTGGGCATCACGAAGATGCCGTCCTCGGGGACATCGCTGAAGGCAATCTGCATGGATTCCCGCACATAGTCCGTCATCATGTTCATCATCAGGCCGCCGCCCAGCAATATGACCGCAAAAACCCCCACGATTTTGGGGGCGGCAGCAATGGTTTGCTCCTGCACCTGGGTGACCGCTTGCAAAATACCCACCACCAAACCAATGGCAGCGGCCATCAGCACGGCAGGCAGGGACATCAACAGGCTGAGCATCAGCCCCCGGCCCAAATGTTCCAGCAATATCTCCATAACAGTCCGTCCTCACTGAGGGCTTGCAGCCCATGACGCCTCGCTCGGCGGGGTTCTCTAGTTAAAGCTCTGTACCAGCCCGTTTACAATCAGGCTCCAACCATCCACGGCCACAAAAATCAGGATTTTAAAGGGCAGGGAAATAATGGTGGGCGATAACATCATCATCCCCAGGGCCAGCAGGATATTGGCCACCACCAGGTCAATGACAATAAAGGGAATGAAAATGATAAAGCCGATTTCAAAGGCGGTGCGCAGCTCGCTGACCATAAAGGCCGGGGCTACTTCCCACAGGCTCAAATCCTTAGGGGATTCTGGCGGTTTATTTCGGGACAGTTGTAGGAAAAAGGCCACGTCCGACTGTCGGGTTTGCCGCATCATAAAGGTTTTCAGCGGTTCAGAACCACTAATCATCATCTGAACCACCGAGCCGTTGCGCCGCATGATGGGGTCCAGCTTTTGACCAATCTCTCCAAACACGGGGGCCATGGTGTACATGGTCAATATCAGGGACATGCCCACCAGCACGATGGCCGGAGGAACCTGCTGGGTTCCCAGTGCTGTTTTTAATATTGAAAAAACAATCATATAGCGCAAAAAACTGGTCATACTCACCACCACCAGCGGGATGAGCGACAACGAGGCCATCAGGATGATTAGCTGGAGGGCCGGGTCCAGCTTTCCAAACATCACATCCACAGCGCGTCTTTCCTTTCCTTACATCGTTCCTGAGAGAGAGAAAAATCAATCCGTACCACGCCCGCCATCCACAACGGCATTTGCTATTTCATTCGGGAAGATACAATCCACTGGATGCTTTGGGCGAATCGGGCCCCAAAGCCCTGCCGTCTGGGGACGGTGCGGGGCACCACGGGGGGAGCGAACCAGGGCTCTAGCCGCTCGGTTTCCGTGACCACCGGAATTTCTTCCACGGTCACTTCACTGGCCACCGGTTCCAGTTTGGACAGCAGATTGGTTTCCTCCCCGGAGGCGGCGATTAAAAAGCGTTCGGAGCCGGAACGGATCACATAAACCGTGTTCCGGGGATCCAGCGGCAGGGAGGATTCCACCTGCAAGGTGGGTACCTGTGGGTCCACCTTGGTGGATCCGCCTGATAACAGGCCTGAGGAGCGACGGGCATACCAGTAGGCGCCATAAATCAGGCCCACGGCCCCCAGGGTGTACAGCACGAACGTGCCCAGATATTGCCACAAAGCGCCTGTGTGATTCATCATGCCAGTCTGTCCTTTAAACTTGTCTATTCAAGCAACAACTACCAGTTCTCTTCGCCGTCCGCGGCCTCATCAAAATCATCGTTCAAAAAGCTGTCCAAATCCATTTCACCCGTCGGCTCAGTGGGGGGAGAGGCCTCCTCAACTGGCGGTGCTTCGGCTGGCGTGAGCGCTTCCTGAGCGGGTAATGCCACCCGCTCGACAGGATTTTCGCTGGATGCGGTGGGGGCTAGAACCCGACTGACCCGTATCCCGAATCGATCGCCCACGATGATCAGCTCGCCCAGGGCCAGGGCCTTGCCGTCCACACTTAAACTGATCTGGTTGTGCAGCAGGTCATCCATCTCAATGACCAGCCCTTCGCTCATCTGCTTTAACTGGCGTAAGGGAATTTTCACCGGCTCAAATTCGGCAGCAACCTCAATCATCAGGTTATCCCAAAGGTTTTGCCGGGCTGAAGCGCCTGAGTTCTGGGTGTCCATCGGGCTGTCCATCTCGTCAAACTCCTGTTCGTAAGGCATGGTAATGGCCTGTGGGTGAGCGATCCTGGCGGAAAAGGGCAGGTGTTGCCCTGATTGTGTCTCCACCAGCGCCATCTGATCCAGTTGGCTGTTCTCCAGCACAATCAAATCGCCCGGTTCCAGGTGATCCAGGTCGGCCAGGGGCACCCGGCTGCTGCCCACGTAAATTCGGACGGGAGCTAGCACGTGAAAAAAAAAGTCATCGGGGACGATGGCCACAGGCTGGGCGGATACCGTGCCTTGCTTCAGGGCGGAAGCGGGTACACTGAGGACGATTTTCCCCACTTCCAGCGCATCCATCAGGTGAGCGGCCTGCACTGGCCCCAAGGCCTGCCTCAGCTGCTCGGCGGACTCATCCAGATTGGCCACCCACAACAGTTGAACCAGCTCCTGCTGGTGGGAGGGAGCCGGTTTTTTGAGCAGCTGTTTTTTGAACAGGGCCAGCAAATCCCGGCTTAATTCATTCAAAATGCTGGCTTCCAGCGGGCTGAGCCGTCGGAAGCTAAAACCGGCCTCGCTTTGGGGGCGTCTTCCCAAAACCCGGTTGAGCAGGCTGGCGCACAGAGATTCGGATAAGCGTAACAGCGCCGAAGGCGGTGGGCTGGCGTCGGTGTCGGTTTGCTTCTCCAGCTGAAGCTGGGAGACATGGAAGTCATCCAGACGCCAAAAGTAATGCGGTTTCTCGCTGATGCCCAAAAAGGTCAGCTTCACGGGGACGCCCCAGAACTGGGAAATCAGCTCGCTCAAATGTGGGCTTAGCTGCGCACAGGTCTGAATTTGAGCCTGCCAGGGACTGACCCGTCCCACCCGGGGAAGCGAGTACGACCGATTATGCAACTGGCTCGCCTTTCGGCTGTCCAAACTCATATCCATACGCTTTTCACCAATCAGCGCTCTCTTCCAGCTCGTTTCTGCAACAGCATACCGAATTGCCCGAATGCAGGCATCCATCCAGTGGTCTACGCAAGTCCGCCTTGCCATCGGCCAATGGATGAGGGTTCGCCCTTGGGCTGAGGTTCCCGCCAGCGCCGCTTGGCAAGGCTGTGTTCCGCTGGGGTTTGCCAGCAGACAACTGCCCCCGAAAAGCCCCGTTTGGCCTTTGAAAAGGCGCTGGCTGGGCGCCCTGTTCTCCAGCAGGGAGCAAAATGGCACCTCGGGGAGGCTGACCTTGATTGTAAGCACTAAAAAGTCCTTTGCCATACAACAAAGGACTTTTTAAAGTGCAAGAATGCGGTTGTCTAGGCAGCCGTGTGATTCAGCGCCACCGCGATTTTGGATTTGTAGCGCGCGGCGGTATTCTTGTGCAGAATGCCTTTGAGGACAGCGCGATCCAATAAGCTGTAAGCCAGTTTCAACCCTTCCTGACGGGCGGCTGGCTCGCCGTTCAGGGCTTTTTTCATGGCGGTTCTGATGGCGGATTTGAAAGCAATGTTGCGTTGGCGGTTGCGCTCGGCAACATCAACACGTTTCTTGGCGGATTTAATTCTTGGCAAGATGCAATACCTTTTTACGGTTGAGGGGACACACTAAATACGGGTTCGATAAAAATCGGTAAATCTTAGGCTTTCACTTATAGCATCAACACAAAAGGCGATCAACATGAGGGCAACAGGGCCCATGGGGCAACGCGGGGCAAATGCGAGCAGGGGCCACTCACCTCTCAGGTGTCCCCGCAGGAGGGTTTGGGAGTAGGGCGAGAACGGCGGATTCCACCTGCGCCACTGAAATCTGGCGCATGCAGGCCAACTGCCGCTCAGCATCCGTATAGGGACAATCGGCCTGTTCACAGGGCCAGCAGGCCAAGTCCCCCGGGGGCGTGATCATCCTGGACGCTCCATGGGCCAATGGGCCGGTTCGGGATAAAGCGGTTGGCCCGAAAATACCCACCACCGCTACCCCGGTGGCGGCGGCCAGATGCATGGGCCCGGTATCGCCGCCCACCACCACATCACATTGGGCCAAGACACTGGCTGTGCCCAGAATGTCGTAGCGTCCGCAGTGGTTTTGCACCCGTGGATTGCTGTGTCCCGGCGCTGTGGCCAGTTCATCCAGAATTTGCTGAACCAATGCCCGTTCCTCCGGGCCACCCACCAACAGCACCTGAAGTTCTGGGTTCTGGCCCAACAGTGTCTCAATCAGCCGGACGTAAGCGGAGATTGCCCAGGCCCGGTTGCCGCGTTTGGCCCCCACGCCCGGAATCAGGCCTACCCAGACAGCGCCGTCGGGCTTGACGGGAACGGCCGCCTGCCTTAATACGCTGGGGGGTAAGGCGGGAATCGTGGGTAAACCATCGGGCAGCGCTGGAAATAAGCGCTGGAAAGGCTGGTAAAAGTCGCTGGCGGCATGCCGACGGGGGATGGCCCGTTGCCCTTGCCCCTTGCTGCGTAATTTTTCCTTACGATACACTGCACTGCCGCGAGGCCTGACCAGCGCGGTGAACAGCAGCGACTTCAGCGACGGGTGCAGATTGATGACC
Organism: Vampirovibrio chlorellavorus; assembly: GCF_003149375.1. Lineage (NCBI taxonomy): Bacteria > Bacillati > Candidatus Melainabacteria > Vampirovibriophyceae > Vampirovibrionales > Vampirovibrionaceae > Vampirovibrio > Vampirovibrio chlorellavorus. The sequence continues at coordinate 20,885 of NZ_QFWH01000001.1, read as the reverse complement.
CCATCCATCCCCACTTTACGGAACTGTCCGGCCAACTGCCCCAAAGCCCAGAGGCCTTGCCCCTTCTCCCACGTCCACACCCGATCCACGCCTGCAAACGAGGCCACCAAGGCCCGATAGGCGGGGCTGGTTAGCCAGTGGACTTCCATCTCCGGATACGCCTGCTTGAGCGCCTGAACGGCGGCGGAGGCATGAATGAGATCGCCCAAAGCCCCCCAGCGAATCACCAGCAGGCGCCTCATGCCCAGGGCTCCTGAGTCAGTGGCGCTGAGGAAGCCGCCAGCCCCAAGGCCTTCCGAACCTGTTGAAGTACCTGCTGCGGGGTTAGTTGACTCATGCAGGCCGTGGTTTTTAGGGGGCAATCCCGCTCAAAACAGGGTTGACAGTCCAGTTGGGCGGTCAGGATGGTGTGTTGCCCGCCCACGGGGCCCGTTCGGCCGGGGGCGGTGGGGCCATACAGCCCGATGATTTTAGGCCCGCCCACGGCATCAGCAATGTGCAGGGGGGCGCTATCCAGCCCAATCAGTAAGTGAGCCCGCTGAAACAGGGCGTATAAATCGGGCCAATCGGTTTGGCCCACCAGGTTCAAAACTTGCGGCGACCCGGCATGCTCTCCCAGAATGGTGGTGGCCCGAGGGGCGTCACTGGCAGCCCCCAGCAGCACCACCGAAACGTTCAGTTCAAGCAGCAAAGGCAGCAGCTGGGCCCAATGTCCCATGGGCCAATGTTTGCTGGGCCAGCGGGTAAAGGAGGCCAGCACCACTAATGGCTGGGAAGGCAAGGGTAGTAAAGACAGTAGGACCTCCACCTTGGCCGCCGTCTGTGCAGGCAGCGGGGGGAGTATGAATTCAGGGGCTTCGACCTGACAGCCAATGGCCCGGGCAAAATCCAGATAGCGCTGCACGGCAGGTGTCTGGGCATCCCGGATGCTCATGGGAGGAAGCCGGTGGTTGTAGAACCAATCGGCACTTTCCCGGGTGGCCTTAAAGCCGTACCGCAGCGGGATTTTCGCCAGCCAGGGCCAAATAGCGCTTTTCAGGAGGCCTTGCACATCAAAACTGAGTTGATAGCCTTCGGCTCGTAGCTCTCGCACAAAAGCCTCCACCTCCTGCCATAAGGATGGCCACTGGGCGGGTTTTGCCAGGCAGGAGAGCCAGCGCTTGCGATGGGAAACGTGCAACCGATCAATCAGGGGATGATTTTCCAGCAGGGGGGCGGCGGAGGCCTCCACCAGCCAGCCCACAAAGGCGTTGGGATACTGGCGTTTCAGGGCCGCCAGCAAGGGCAGGGTGTGCGTCACATCGCCATGGGCGCTCAGTCGCACGATTAAAATGCGTCGGGCGGCGGGAGGATTAGAAACGGAGGGTTGAGGGTACTTCATGGGATACGGCGGTTGCCTGCGGCTGGTATGAACAATGTAACTTATAATGAAAGTAAGGGTCAAAAACAAAATTAGCGGGAATCTCCATTGGATTGGTTGCATAACAGCTCGGAGTTGATGATGGTGGCCATACTGGTCACCGTGGTTTCCGCTGCCATTATCTTTATTTTGCTGCGCAAGCCCCCCGAAAAATCAGTCTCTTCCGGCAATACAGGGTCTGCCTCGACCCCCGGCAGCCCTGCGGAACCTTCTCCCAGAGATCACAATAGCCTGATTGAGCATCTGAATCAGGGTAACGCCTACGTGCGGAAGTTCCAGTACGAACAAGCCTTATATCACTTCAAGGAGGCCATCAAACTCAAACCGGAAGACCCCTCCATTCACTTTAAAGTGGGGCGCCTGCACCTGCAGCGGGAAGATTTCAAGAATGCGCTGGCCGCCTTTAAGGCTTCGCTGGAGTTGAATCCCAAGCAGGTGGAAGCCCACTATGAAATGGCCCGCGTTTATCAGCACCTGCACAATGCGGAGAAAGCCAGTAACGCCCTGAGCAAGGCGCTCAAGATCAACCCGGTTCACACAGAGTCTCTCAAGCTGCAAATCAAGCTGCTGGAGCAGGAAAACCGCTATCAGGAAGCGCTGGAGCCCCTTCAAAAGCTGATTGAAATCCTCCCTGACCCAACCAAATATCAGGAATTGCTGGCCGAATATCTGATGAAACTGGGTGACTACCCCAAGGCCATCGCCTCTCTGGAGAATCTGATTAGCCTGAACCCGCAGGATCAGCTGTATTACTGGGGTAAAGTGGGGCAAGCCTACTTCGATCAGGGCGAATATGTCCGGGCTATTGAACAGTTCAAGCGAATTTTGCAAGAGCAGGCCACCGCCAGAATGGATGCCACCTTTATCCGGGCCATTAAAAACCAGTTGGCCGCCGCCTTGTGCAACGAAGGGGTCAAGCTGTATCAGGCGCAAGACCCCCGGGGAGCCATTCAGCACTATCAGGACGCCTTGGTTTACGATGATAGCAACGCCGATATCCACTACAATCTCGGGAAAGCGCTGATAGAAGCCAAGGACAATGGCAAGGCCATGCGTCATTTTGAGCTGGCTTTGTCCATTAATGCCAACGATGCCAGCTGCCACTATGAACTGGCCGTTTTGCAGGATCAAAAAGGTCTGGTTCAGGAAGCCCTGACCCATTACCAGAAGGTGCTGGAGCTGGAACCCCACAACCCGAGGGCCTGCTTTGGGCTGGGTACGCTGTACGGCGTGGAGGGCAATCTGGAGAAAGCCATTCAGCTATTGAGCGCTGCCATTCGGCTTGACCCCAACTACACCGACGCCTTTTACAATCTGGCTGTGGCCCTGGAGCGCAAGAAAGACATTAACAAGGCCATCAAGTTCTATAAAAAGGTACTCAGTCTGGATAAAAACCATGAAAAAGCCAGAAGCAATCTGGCCCACATCCAGCACACCCATAAACAGGGGCTTCGGCGCTAAAGATGGGACGGGTGGCCTAGCGAATGAACGGATTCATGGGTCGCTGAGCCAAAGCCGGGGAGGCAAACGGATTCAAGGCGGGCTGAAAAGGAATCGCCTGCTGACGGAAAGTCGGCGTCAGGGTGGGGGCTGGCAGCACCGGGGATTTTTCCACCGCTGGGGCAGGAGCCTGGGCTTTCATGGCCTGCTTTTTCTCAAACTGCCGTTTATTCCAAACCCCGTTAATCCACATGGGGAACCAGCCAATAAAGGCAATCAGTACGGCGAAACTCAGCATATCGGAGGGCAGACGGCGTACCTTGGCGTAATTTTCCAGTGCCCCTTTGGCTTGCCCCTGCAAGCGGGTGGCAATCTTCAGGATCTGCTTGGAACCGTCTTCTTTCCCCAGATTCAGGGCGTTTTCGACGCTCTTATCTACAAGATTAAACTTCTCAAACGTTTTTTCGGCTGCATCCAAGGCCGCTTTCTTGTTAATGTCCGCATCCGGCTTGGGCGCATGGGTTTTCACAAAGTTTTTAACACTCTGCTTCAATTGGTTTAAGGCGTCAGCGACCGGGGCCTTCGCGTATTTTTGCTTCAGTTCAACATTGTCTAGGGCATCAATGGTCTTTTGCAGGCCACCATCGTTCAGGGCATTAATGGCCTTTTGCAGGCCTTCGCCGTTGCCTTCTTTCACCACCTGCCACAGGGCTTGGGGGTTATCAATCTTGTAATTCCGAAAATCCGAGTAACTGAGCATGCCGCCCTCTTTGGGCTTCACCAGATTCACCCCGGTTTTGCTCTGGGTGAATTTGCTGACCCCATAAACCAAAGGGGCCAAGGCGAACACAAACAGGGTGATGGCGGTCAAATCCCGGCGCAACACATCGCCCATTTCCCGGAAGTCGTTGTTTTCCTTGCCCCGCTGGTAAGCCCGGTACAAGCGGGGGCCTACGGTACCGGGGTATAGCAGCAACAACAAGGGCAGACGGGGCGGCTCCGCCAGCAGGGCTTTAACAGGCCCCAAGGAAACACTGGTATATTGCGAAAAGTCGGATTTCAACTGATTGCCGATAAAGCGGCTGACTCTTTCTCCCAGTTTGGGGGTCAGGGCTTTTTCGGCCTTTTTCGGCAGATCATAAGTCCACTGGGCGGCCTGGTAAGCAAAAGGCTCACTGGCGCCAAAGCGAATCTGGCTCATGCTTGCCCCCCTTCAGTCCACTGTCTGGAGGTGGGGCTGGCATAGCCGCCGCGTTGCAGGCCCAACGGAGCAGTAAACGGGGAAACCCGCCCGTGGGTCAGGCTAGCCGGAGCCGCCGGGTTCAAGACGCTGGCTTGTCCCCAGCGTGAAAAAGCCGGTTCCCCACCAAAAGGCAAACCGGCTTGAAAAGGCATGACTGAAGGCTGCTGACAGCCAGGACGCTTGTTGTCGTGATGATGATTCTTGCGGGCAGCGGCTTCTTCTTCCTTCAGCAGGCGGGTGGCCTGATAGGTACCGTGATTTTGCGCCCAGAAGGCCAGCTTCACCAGATAGGCCGCAGTCAGAATGGTCACTCCTGCGCCCATCAACCACTTGTTGCGCATCAATTGCTTCCAGGTTTTTTCAGCAACATCGCCCGCCACGGTTTGGCCTTCTTTTTCCATGTTGGCCCACAGTTTGTTCAGGAAGCCCCCCACCCGGGAAACGTCGTTGCGAATTTCGGCGAAATTGCGCTGTTTCACCAGGCCGCTTTCCAGCTTATCCGGGCGATAGGTGAACCATGTTTTGCCGGTGTTGTTCAAAGGCGCTGTGTCCTCAATGACTCCACCCAACTGGGTATAAGCGTTTACGCGATACTCGCGGTTAAAGTCCCAGAGCTTGCTTTTCAGTTCCTTAAAAGCCTCTTCGCCTTTAGAGGACGGTTTCTCTTTGGTAACCAAGCGTTTAAACCCGTTAGACACTCGTGTGAAACCATTATTCTCGGCAAAGGCCACAGACTCATTCACCTCGGCGTTCACCCAGTCTCTAATCAGCCCCTGAATGTCTTTTGCCATCTTCTGAGCTTTTATTTTAGTTTCAGGCTTGACATGCGGTGCCTGCAAACCGTGATCGGCCACCTGCTCAATATCGGCAAATCCCTCACGCAGGTATTGTTTGGCCTCAGCAATCAACTCGGATTTATCAGTAAAAGTCTTTTTCCCCACACGAGCCTGCAACCCCTCGCCCAGACCCTTGATGCTCTCTGCCGACAGCTCCACAGAAGGATTCAGGGTGGCCCGGTTTAACATGTACGCCACAGCGGGTACCGCCAACAGGCCAGGGCCTGTAGCGATTTCTCGCTTGGTTCCCTCGTAAAAATTGACCCAGTTCAAGCCCTTCCAGTTCCCGGACAGCCAGGCCCCCACCTGCTCCCGGAAAGGCTTGTTTTTAACCGCCGGATCCTGACTGGGATCGTAGGAAACCTTGCCTTCCTGCAAGGAGGTCCACACCCGGGGCATCCACATCGCCACCATGTCCTGGGCCAAAAAGCCCCACAGGAAAACCTCGGTGATATTTTGAAAGGTATTGACCGAACCGTTCAGGAGGGCGCCCCCAAACTTCACGCCCGAAGCCGATCCGCTTTGGGTGGAAGGCGCCATTCTCCTGTCAGCGGCCTTTGGGCGCACGGCAGGGGGCAGGTGATGGGGAGGTTTGTAGCCTCCATGTCCAACCGGTTGGGTCATCGTTGAGAATTACACATCCACTTGGGAAAAATACTGACTGAAATCCGAGGTGAGTCTATAAAAGAGAGTCAACATGATCTGGTGCTAGCTTGTTAAGAAATGTGAATGAGGTTTTTTCGGTGGATGAACTGGTTTAATCTTAATCAGTCCAGGGTGATAAACCCCTATAAATGTAACACTTATTAACAAACTAACACGCATGTCCCTGCTTGGTTTTAATACCAGCGGATAGTGTTCTTTTAACTGTACGTAAGACTGATGGTAATGGAAGCAAAACCACTCACGCTATACTCCCATTCCAGCCGCCAGTACCGAAAGCCCAGTCAACCGTCCACGCCCAAATTCTCGGGGCTGGTTGATGGATTTTCCAACCTGATCGGTTTTGTTGACAGCAATCGGCTACTGGAGCTGATGGCCTCCGACGGGATTGGCATGATTGTGCCCCGTACCGCCCTGGCCTACCATAAGCGGGGAGCGGATGATGGGCGGGAAACCTTCCTGCGGGAATTTTCAGGATTGGTGGGAAATGTGCTTATTACCGGCTGGTTTGGCTGGGGCATGCTCAAGATGCTGGGCAACCGGGTGAATCGCTACAACCCGCATGGGCTTCCGCTGGACGCCCACATTAATGCCGCCAACCTGAACGCCTTTAACCAGCTTTATCAGTCCGCCCTGGCAAACAAGCTGAATGCCGGTGAAGCCCGTACAGCCTTTGTGAACACTGTTTTGGGCTCAATGGTGTCTGACAATCCCCAGTTTATGTGGGCCGCCCAGCGAGAGAGTCTGGAAAAAATTGAAGATCCTGAACAGCGCCTGAAATTTTTAAAGGAAAATTTAGCCAAGATATTGGGCCCAAAGGCCGCTGACGCAGAAATCGAAAAACTGGGTGGCACACTGACCAACGGCCAACTGGATACCTTGGGCAAGACATTGGAAGCCCGCAACGGGAAACTCTCCCCGGAAGCGTGTGAGGAGTTGGCCAAGTTCTTTGAGCCCAAGGGGGCCGTCCCTGACAAGCCTGATATGGGCACCCTGAAACTGGATGAGGCCGCTGAACAGCGGTTGAAGCAGTTTGCAGGGGATGATTCCGCCGATAGGCAGATGGCCAAAAAGCTGAAAGATGAAACCTACCATAAAAAAGCGCTGAAGCAGACCCGGTTTAAGCTCTATCAGGACTCTAGGCAAGGTACGGAAACCTTCGTGGAACTGGTGGACAAAAAAGCGCTGGATTATGGGGTCACCGGCACCATTCATATTGAAAAGGGCTCGGAGCGTTTGTCCGGCTTTCAGAATCGTAAAAACGTGCTGCGGGAACTGAAGTATTATCTGGAGCATTATATTGACCGGGCCACGCACGAATCGAAGGGTGATGTGGCGGTGCTGGAAAACAAACTGTTTGGGCGGGCCCAATCGGGCTTTTTACACCAGGTACTGCCCAAGGCGGAAGATGGCCTGATCACGGCTGCCGTCAAGCACAAGCATGCCCTCACCTGGATTCCGGTGGCTTTGTCCCTAGGGGCCGCGGGGCTTTTTACCTTTTATAATCAGTACATTACCGCCCAAAAGCATGGCGGGCGCATGTTCTTCCCCGGAGAAGGCAGTTTACCGGGTTTGACCGCTCATCAGAAATCCGCCTTGTTGCCGCCTCCCGCGCCGCCTCATCACAACTTCCGACCGACCGCCGGCTTTCAGCAGTCCTCCGTCAGTGGGGGGATTCTGGCATGATTCAGCAGACAGGTGCCCGCATTCACAATACCGCTTCCGATACCTTGATTAGCCCACATCCAGCGGTTCTCCGCAAGGCAGCCATTCCCAAGGTTCAATTTGGCAGTGCCGCGCCAACCGGCCTGAAGCAAGTGCCACCCAAAATCAGCAAGGCCTTGCAGTACTTTGACTTTCGGGATCTGGGCTTTTCCCACGTGGGGCAGATCCAGCTGGTGTACGCCGGTTGCATTTTGTGGCGACTGATTGCGGCCAACGAGCGGCGCAAAGCCAGCCCCTCCCAAAGCTGGAACGAAATCCGGGAAAGCGCCTTACGGGATTCCGTGGGTTACGCCTTCTGGTTTTTTGGCACCCCCACCCTTCAACGGCTCTACCTCAAGGTGTTTCCATCCCAGGAAATGGAAAAGGCCCTGATCCAGCCCAACCGAAACAATGAGACCGGGCTTTGGGCCACCCTTAAAAAGTGGAATCCCATTTCAGGCTATGCCATCCCCACCAGTGAACAGGTGCGGGACATGAAAACCCAGGCCATCGCCCGCCTGGAAAACGCCAGCATCGAAAAAAGCAGTGGCAATTTCCAGCGGGTGGAAAAATATTATAAAAAACTGTTACATCACCGGAACATGGCCACCGGTATGGGCTTACTTTCCACCATTGGTTTGTTGGGCATTGGCATCAACTATCTCAACTTTTATCTGACCCAGAAAAACGTCAGAGCGCGCGAAATGGCGCTGCAAAAACCTTCCTTTCCCCGTCCGCCCCAATTGCCCAGATTTCAGCCCATTGTGTCGGCTTCTCCTGTCCCGATGAATCAGGCGCCCAATGGTCTACCCCTGCAACAACACGGCTAGCAGCACAAGAGATCAAGGCGGTCAGGGTTTAATGACCGGCGCCGGGTTTGGGCTTGCTTCCGCTTGAAGGCAGGTTTTTCCCCTGAAAGATTTTCTGAAATGGCCCAGGAGACGACTCTCCCCCGAACAGGCCGGACAACTTTTCCCCCAGCGGCACTTTTTTTTCATCGGGGCGCTCCACGGAGACGGCGTACCAACGGCCCAACGTCTTGCGCAATTCCTCGGCATTGGCCATTTTTTCCAGCTTGCCATCCTGCACCAGTGAAACCGAGCCCGTTTCCTCGGAAATCACGATGCACCGGCTATCAGAAATTTCAGTCAGGCCAATGGCAGCCCGGTGCCGGGTGCCGTACTGCCAGCTCAGCTTGGGATCTTCCGTTAAAGGCAGCAGTACGCCTGCGGCTACTACCCGGTTATTGGTGCCAATCAGCACCGCGCCGTCGTGTAAGGGGGTGTTATGGTGAAAAATGGTCAGCATCAGCTCGGTACTGAGTTTGGCATCCAGGGCGGTGCCCATTTCCAGGTAATCGCCACCGTGGCTGTTGGGAGATTCCAGTACGATCAGGGCGCCCCGCTTGGCTTTGCTGAGAAAGCGCACCGTTTCGGTTAACTCGTGTATCAGGTATTCGGCCTTGGACTCTTCCGGAGACTGGGTGACTGAACTGCCGCCAAATAATTCGCCCTGCCCCAGAAACAGGAGCATGCGGCGCAATTCCGGCTGAAAAATAACAATCAGGCCGATAAAGAGGATTTGAATGGTGGCGGCAAAAATGTTTTCCAGCATGGGCATATGGAAAATGTTGGCCAGCCACCACATGCCCACAAACAGCATCAACATAATGAACAGCCCTTTCAAGAGCTGTTCGGCCTGGCTTTTGCGAATAAAACGAACGTAAACGTAATAGATAATCCCCGTCAGAATGGCGATTTGAGCCAGCACGTTGACCACAGGCAAGACGGCCTGTTGGTCAGGGGCCCACTGCTGGATTATCCATTCCATCATCTAAACTTACCAATGTTGCTAATTGAATAGGGTATTGGAAACCGTCGCTTGCAAAAGACCTAGGATCTAAACCCGACTCACCTGGAATACGGCCTGTTTGCAAAAAAGTTTCAGAGACGGGGTGTTTCCAGGCAAGCGATATTGATCCGCGCCCTGGATTCACCCGAGAGACACACCGTTTCAGAAAAAGCGCCCTTGACTGGTGGATCAAGAACACTTTTTTTTATTTTAACGCATATCGCATTGGCTTGCGATCCAGCACAGCAATTTTCCAGCATTCAGTCCAGCGCTTGGGGGCAAAAAGCGGAGTAGAGGGTCTGAATTGATAAAACGAGCCTTTAATTGGCTCGCTTAGGCCAAAGACGAGGAGGCTTCGCCCACCCGGCGCAGATGAGCGGGGATGAGATCCTGCTGAATGATGGTATCGTAGGTTTCCCGTTGAACCAGCACGTGTGCTTTGCCGTTCCCTACCAAAACCACCGCCGGACGGGGAAAGCGGTTGTAGTTGGAGGCCATGCTGTAGTTATAGGCGCCTGTGCCAAATACCACCAGCACATCGCCGTTCTCCAGGCGGGGTACTGGCAGGCCCTTGATCAAAATATCGCCGGATTCGCAGTATTTGCCTACAATGCTGACCGTTTCTTCTACAGGCGCGCCCACTTTATTGGCGACCAGCGCGGAATATTGTGCCTGATAGAGCGCCGGGCGGATGTTATCGCCCATGCCCCCATCCACGGCCACGTATTTACGCACGCCGGGCACATCTTTCATACTACCCACCGAATACAGGGTCAGGCCTGCAGTGGCAATCAGGCTGCGGCCCGGTTCCATCAGCAATCGGGGCAAGGGGTAGTTTAATCGCTTGGCATAGGCGGCCAGCTTTTCGGCGATGCGGGTCACCGCATCGGGCACCGCCGGAGGATCGTCCTGTCCGGTGTAGGTAATGCCCAGACCGCCCCCCAAATCAATGTCTTCCAGTACCAGCCCGCTGTACTGTTCCCGAATATTGTAGTAGATGTTCATCATGACTTCGATGAGGTCTTCATAGGGTCTGACCTCAAAGATTTGAGAGCCGATGTGCGCGTGCAGTCCCTTCAGGACAATGGTCTCCCGGAATTCTTCCAGAATGCGGTCAATGGCGACTGGTAACTGGCTTAAATCAAAGCCGAACTTGCTGTCCACATGGCCGGTTTTAATGTAATCGTGGGTGTGGCACTCAATACCGGGGGTAATGCGCAACAGGACATCCACTTTTTTACCCTTGGCGGCGGCAATTTTGTGAATCAGCTCCAGATCCTGGAAGTTATCAGCGGAAATGCGGCCGATTCCATGGTGAATGGCCAGCTCCAGCTCCTGGGCGGTTTTGTTGTTGCCGTTAAACAGCACCCGCTCCATGGGGAAACCGGCCTGAATGGCCGTGTACAACTCTCCACCAGATACCACGTCCAGCCCCATGCCGCACTGCTCCATCAGTTTGACCAGTCCCATGTTCATGTTGGCCTTGCAGGCGTAAAGCGGCAAACTGGCGGCGGGATAAGCGGCAGCCAGCGTTTGGGTATAGGCTTTGGCGGCGGCCCGAATGGTGGTTTCATCCAGTACGAACAAGGGGGTGCCATGGGTGCGGGCCAGTTCCACCAGATTGACCCCGCCCACCAGCGGTTGATTGTTGTCATCCAGCGTGTAGGAAATGGGTTTCAGGGAGGTGTTGGGCGCCGGTTGCTCCAGCTCGCCGGGGAAGAATGCGCTGCTCATGTGCAATCCTTTTTGGGTGAAAGGGGGAAAGTGCTTTCATTATGCCCTATGAGGATGGGCTTGTAAATTTGGGGCCGATCCTTAGAAGAAGGGCCGGGGAGGAAGCGCATCAAATGCGAAAGCCGGATGCGGTCTACTGGGGAAATCGTAAAGCTCCTTCGCTGGGCATCTTTCAAATCGGATGCCAGAGTGGTTTGAGCCTAAATTCAATTCTCCCTCAACTCCGTCCCCATTGTTTTCTGCCGGACGTGAAACGATACGCCAGACAAAATCAAGCCCCTACTACTAGAGGAGGAACCAATGCGCTTTGCACCCAGATATAGAATAAATCCGCCCAGTGTCCTATACGCCTCAGCAGAGGAGGAAGGCTGTGGTATTGACCCCAGAACCGGCGAATATACCTGCACTGCCCGGGCTGAAAGATCTCCAGACCCAGAACCCGATCCAAATCCAGACCCGGAGCCGGAACCGGAATCTGACCCTGAATCAGCGGCACAGATCGATAAGACCTTTGTGGTGGCGCTATTTAGTATGCTGGCGGATACCATTGCCAGTGCCTTAACCAGGCCCTTAACCTTCGCCAACGAGGAACCGTTGACACTACCCGCCAGGCCCAGGCCGCCTTTGCCTGTTGTGGAACCACTGCCTTTACGGGCCATTCCAGAGGCGGCCCCTTTGCCATCCGCCCGGTTAAACCCCATGGTGGGGGATAGGCTACAAACACTGAGAAACCAGGTACAAGTTCAACTACAAGAAAGATGGCAGGCCAACCAGCAAGCGACCCAAAAGGGTGAAGCGATCGCAAAGGGAATCGTTGAAGCAAGCCAGCAGCCTCCATTACCCATCAACGACTGGCCAAGCAGTTCGCCATCGTCAGTGGCTTACAGTTCGCCGGAACCAGCCTCAAATTCTCTAGTGGCTCAAGCCTTTCAGAATTTATTCAACCCGTCAGTCCAACAATTCATCGGTCCGATTCAGGAAGATTCCGGCTGGATTCAAGCCAATATCGCCCACGCCAGCAAGCCCGTCGGGTTTCAGGAGCAACTACAGGCTACGCAAAATGCTGTTTGGAAACGCCAGCAAGTGGAGGCTCAGCAGGCTTATTACCAAGCGCAAATTGAACTAGCCCAGGCCCAAAGGCGAGCAATTGAACTTCAGAATTGGGCGAACGAACAGGCAACTCAAAGACAGGCACGGCTTATCGCCTCTTCTGGTGAAATAGTAACGGATGTGCCTGATAATTTAATCGCGGAATCCGGTAGTGTTTCCTTGCGTTACAAACCACCCAAATCTGGAGAAAAAGCGATTGGCCCCAAGTCCAACTTCCCGCCAAAGCCAATTTATTTTAACAATGACCAAGAGTTAAGCGACAAGATTTGGTACCATTTTCTCAATGGTGAAGGACAGCCTGTGGAAATCAACCTGGCCAAACTGGATTTCTCTAACGACATCAATATGCCCAAGTTATTTTCCGCCCAGCTTCGACAATTTTTATCCAATCCCGATAACTTAAAACGTAAGGACCGCAAGGCCATCATTGAGCGCTTGTCCGGTAAAAAGCTGGAGGATGGTTTTCCGGTAAGCAACGGGAAAGTGGCTTATCTCACTTTCAAAGATGTTTTTACCGACGTTGAACCCAATTTAGATAAAACTATTCTTCCAGGTAAATTCGCAGCATTTGGCAGAATGCTTTTAAATGTCAAAAATCCAGAGCTCCTGATTGATTATTCAAAACAAATAGTAACTCTGCAAGCCAGAATTTATCCAATTGGCAAAAAAGGGGAGCTTGATCGATTTGACTTTGATAACGATCCCCGAAGAGGAATAAAATGGAATTTGGGTACAGAGATCGTCCATAGAACAGCCCCACCAGGCAGCACCAGCTATAACATATATGGAAGGGGAAGCGGCCTTTATAAGAAGACATATAAGATTCAGGACTTTATTATCAAATAACATTCAGTCCGGCTGTTTTTTTAACCATTTCATTCGTTCTGTTTGACTTTCTCCAGTGACATAAAGACCTGAATCTTCATTCCCTGTCCAGTCATCATAACAAAAAAAATGAGTTGGGTGCTTATAACAAACAATATAAGCTGGAAAAGCGCCCCCCAAAACCTCCTTAAAATACGGCCCCCGGAATTCATATACTGGTACGCTATGTGAATCCGCATAGCGTACCAGCCTCGTTAGGGCTCTTCCCGCCGCCTTGTCTTTGGTGTAATCGGCAGGATCTTCACTATCCCACAGGTGGGCGCAGCCTTGTAAAAATACAAACCCACTCAGCAGTAAAATACATTTTTTCATACAGCTTATCTCTTTTGTTTTACAGAATTAATCCGGCTGACTTTTTGACCATTTTAACCAGGTTGTTTTTCAAGCCATAAATTTCTATCGTCCTTTGGTACTCCTCGTTTATAAAGACCTGAATCCTCAATACCAGTCAAATGATCGTGGCAATAGTAATATGAATTTGGTATTTTAAAGCACACTCGGTAAGTTGGAAAATCGCCGCCTAAACTCTCCATAAAATACGGCCCTCGAAACTGATACACTGGTACGTGATGCAGATCCGCATAGCGTACCAGTTTTTCCATCGCAGCACCCGCCGCCTTGTCCCGCGTGTAATGAGCTGGATTCTCATCTTCCCAAAAGTTAGCGCAGCCTTGTAAAAAGATGAATCCACTCAGCAACAAAACACATCTTTTCATCCTGTACGTCCTTTACTCTCCGTGAAACCTATCTTCCCAACTTTGCACTCAATTGAACCGGATAAATGTTCGGCTTTTCAAAATGGTTGCAATGGATAACCACGCTTTTATCAAAATCCTGACGCAAAATCTTGACGCCGCAAGGATTTTTTACCCCCTACTCTCGCAGCAGTAAAGGCTGAAACACCCGCCACATCAAAGCCAACGACCGAGGCTCGTGGTACTTTGGCAAGCCAAAAGATCGATGGGCTCAGTTCCCCAATACAGGCCTTTTCCCGAATGCCGGTTTTTGCTTTGCCCCTCGAAACCTGGAAACCCTTGGGAGAGAATGGTGGGCGATACTGGACTCGAACCAGTGACCTCCACAATGTCAATGTGGCAGAGGCTAATAATATCAGAAATCCTCAATTAGTATCCATTTGATGTGGAGCGGGTTTTGGCATATTCTTGTGGTTGGTATTGATGGGCTGTTTTTGATGAGAATTGTCCTGAAGTGTCCCATGAGTGTCCCACGGGACAGTGAACGAGGTCTTGTAATGCCATCCTTCGAAACACGCATAGATAAAAATGGAAAGGTGTCTCATCGGGCAAAAATCCGCTTGACAGGATTCCCGGCGCAATCGGCTACCTTTGAACGCAAGACAGACGCAAAGCTTTGGGCGCAAAAGACAGAGGCGGCAATAAGAGAAGGGCGATATTTTAAGTCCTCCGAGTCGAGCAAGCGGACCTTAGGGCAGCTAATCGACAAATACATCCAGGTGAAGTTGCCATTACGGGGCAGGGATAAAGAAACCGTTGGTCCACAGCTACGATGGTGGAAGTCGCAACTGGGTGTTTATTTACTGAAGGATGTCACTCCTCCCTTAATAGTTGAACAGAAAGATAGGTTATTACAGGAGCCTATGCTTAAGAAGGGACAGAAAACGCCTCGGCAATTATCTAATGCAACGGTAATACGCTATCTGGCCTCATTGAGCGTTTGTTTTAGTTATGCCGTGGAAGACTTGGGTTGGCTTGACTCTAATCCAATTAAAGAAATTAAGAAGCCTCAGCCTGAAAGAGGGCGAGTACGCTTTCTTTCGGATGTCGAGCAGGAAAGACTATTAATCGCCTGCCAAAGCAGTAAGTGCCCATATCTATACACAGTTGTAATGTTAGCTTTGCTGACAGGAGCTCGTTATGGTGAAATTATGGGCTTAAGATGGCAAGACATTGATTTTGAACGTAAAACCTTGTTATTTGAGAAAACAAAAAATGGAGAGCGCCGGAGTGTTGCGATTGTTCCACTGGCCTCTCAACTTCTTGAGGCTTTAAGTAAAGCACGACGCATAGACTCTCCCTACGTCTTTGCTCGAGATGATGGCAAGCAGCCTAAAGACATTCGTAAGCAATGGGAAAAAGCGGTTAAAGAAGCCAATTTGGCGGATTTTCGGATTCATGACTTACGACATACGGCGGCTTCTTACTTAGCCATGACTGGTGCCAGTATGCTTGAAATTGCCGATATACTCGGCCATAAGACTCTTTCAATGGTGAAGCGGTATAGTCACTTGAATGACAGTCATACAGCAGGCGTCTTAAAGAAGATGGCCGAACACCGGTTTGGTAAAAGCTTTGAATAGGAGTGTCGCATCAATGCCGAAAGCCATAAGGTGTAAAATTGCGGAAGTGGAGGCTGTTCTAAAACGTGCACAGATAGATCACTTAATACGCAGTTGGGGAGCCCGGATTGAAGGCGATGAGTTTTTTTATATCGAATTGTCTCAAGTTGGAGTACTTTGGCAGCAAGCGGGTTATTTCGCTGGGGAGGACCCGAATTCTGAAATTGAGAGGGCGGACCAAAGCCCTTTGTGGGCACTCTCCGTAGGGCTGCGAAAGCTTATGGGCTATAAAACATATAGAGAGACTTTAGAGCCATTTATGCCATCGGAGGACCTTGTAAATGATGAGGGTATTCTGGTTAGGTTTGCGCAAAGAAAAGGGTTTACACAACTTGAGATAAAGCGTGTTTTGGAAGTTTGGACAGAGTTCAATGGTAAAGCTACTTTTAAAGAGTTGGCAGAAATATGGCAGATGAATGAAGAGTCTGCTCGTAAAACAATCGGCCGGATGAAGAAAAAGCTAGGTAAGCCAAAAAAGCTTTGGAGCATTCGGATTATTCAAAGCGCTGTAGAACTCCAAAAGGTTACGTAAGAACGATGTGGGGTTTGCGGATAAGCCCATTTCTAAAAATTGTCTAAGGTCTGTCTCAAAGTTGTCCTACGTTATTGCAAGGGTTTTTGGATGCCTGGCAGCCTGAATCCTTTGATTGGCCTGCTTTTTGGCTCTGTCTTTAAATCGTCTCAGAACTGTCCGGGCATCGGACAGTTTTTACCCTCATGATGCACCTGTTAAAAATAAACAGGAATCAACAACATGCATCAAATCTTCTCAATTCCGAATGAGCTTGTTCCCTTGAGCAAGATGGATCAATTTCAACATGTGCTGAGTGTGCCAGCGATTCGTTGGCACAGGTTCAGGAATACTAATGGTTTCAATGAAAGAGTCTGTCGCAAATTTGGGCGAAAAGTCCTTGTACACCTGCCTTCTTTTTTTGAATGGCTGCAAGGTGAAGGTTTCTCGGCTCACCCTCAAGCAGAAGGGGAAGGCAATGAGTAATATAGAAAAAGCAAGTCTTGATAACGAGGCTTATGAAGCCTCTAAACAGGTGATTGACGCTTCCTTGGACTCTTTGAACGCAAAGGATTTCTTTCACCTTCGTTTAGCGGACGCTATTGAGGAGTCGGCTAGGTTGAAAGGTGCCCCCGTGGAATGGTTCATCACTATTCTACTGCCCGTCTTTTGTAGTCTGATTGGGCAATGTTCCATTGCGGCAGCTCCCACGTATTTTCAGCCGTTTGTTCTTTTTTCTTTGATTCTGGCAGGAACCGGAACGGGTAAGAGCCCTGTTATGAAAGAATGTGTCTCTCCATTGTCTCGCATTCAGAAACAGAGTTATGAGCGGTATCTGGAGGCCAAGCGAGCTTATGATGACTTGTCGGCCGAGGATAAGGCCTCTGCTCATTGTCCAGAGCAGCACCTTTTTCTGGTTGAGCAATTTACGATTGAGTCTTTAGGGCTCCTTAAGAATCCCAATGGCGGTTTGTTGGTCCGTAGTAACGAGGCGGAAAATCATTTCAAAATGATGGGCGCTTATAAAAAAGGGGCTAGCCAAGGTGCGGACCCTCTCTACTGGAACCTGCTGCATGATGGTGAGTCCATAACGACCACCCGTGTTAATGAGGTGCGCCGGATATCGGAGCCTCGTATTTCCTATGTGGGAGCAGGGCATCCTGATGCTACTCCGGCTGCGATGAAACGTATCCTAGGGGAGGAGCAGGATAGTGATATTCGAGGTTTCTTCGCCCGTTATTTGATTTGCGCCAAGCCCACTGGGCTGAGTCAATTAAGCATTGAGGTGCCCGATTGCGCCCTTGATGATTTACTCATGACTCTTTGCTCTGCGTTGGTTAGCCGTCCCATTGGCTACCTGTCAGAGCAAAGAGCCCACGATGACAATCGATACTTGCGTTTCAGTCCTGGGGCACAAAAGCGCCTTGTCGCCTTTAGGAATGAGGTAAATCAACTGATTCAAAGCGCCAATGAGGACTCAGTGCGAGCTATTTATCCCAAGATGGAGGCTAACGCAATTCGGATTGCTGGAGTGCTTCATGTAGTCAACAGTTTTCTGACGGACTTGGAGAATCCAGAAGTGCCTGTATCGATTGATGAGGCAACCTTTGAGGCGGCCTTGAAACTTGCCAGGTACTACGCAAGGCAGTCTGAAGCGCTCTTCCGGCTGAACTGTAAAGGGGAGCATGATCCTGTCGCCGCAAAAGTGAGAGCGTTTATTTCGAAGAAAGGAAAGCAAGGGGCTATTCATCGAGATATTCAGCAAGGCACCAAATATAAGCAGGAACAGATTCGACCCGCAATTGCCCAGTTATTAGACGCTGCCTTGATTCAAGAAGTAGAAGGGCGGTTTTATAACCCTAGCGATGCGCCTCTGGTTGAAACTGTTGAAGAGATGTTGAATGAGTTTTCAACGCCAGAAAGGCCGGTGCTTGAAGAGGTTGAGCCTGATGTTGATGAAGTTGACCCGGTTTCACAAAACACCTTCCAGATAGTTGATATTTCCTTTGTAGAGGAGGACAACGATCAACAATTCAACGATGAGTCTGAATGCCTTATCAGTTAAAGGGCTTGGTCTGTTGGAGGCCCAATCAACACTTTCCAACAAGATCAACACCTTTTGCGTTGCTCCCTATTTTGGGGAGCTTTCGCTTTGCTTATGGTCGGTTAGTCCAAAATAGCTTTGAGTAGTCTTTACATTGATGTTCTGTTTTTTTGTGTTGCCGTATTTGCCACAATGATTCCGTTATTTCAGGTCTGTAAACCGCTCTCGGCTTTTTTAGATGAATCCGAGCGTTGGAAGCGGAGAGCAAGCGAGCCCACTTCAAGACAGTGGTAGGTGACAGGTTAAGTCGTTTGGAAATCTGATTGGAGCTCAATCCCTGTTCATATAAATCAGCGGCCTTGTAGAGGCAATCAGCAGGCTTATGCCGAAGCCGGGAAAGTGTATAAGCATAAGCGCAGGCTTGGCACTTCCAGCGCTGGCGGCCTAGAGCGTGGCCGTACTTGTAGGGGGAGGGCTTTTTACAGCGGGGGCAATTGGGTCTCATGCCTTTATTCTAAGGTGAGAGGCACTGGAAGAAAAGCGGGTTGGGGTTTAATTTCATTAGTGGTGGAAAAAACAAGTTTTTAGGATTTAAGGGTGGGGAGGCAGTCTGTAAATTGGCCCATTCTAGTTGGCTCACACCTGTTTTCCCGCCATGGCCTTTATGCAAACCTTTATTGGCCCATTTGGTGTAAGCGAGCTAAAAGTTCTTCTTTATTCAAGTTTTCAAAAACACAGGCCAGCATAGCCTCTTTTTCATCTGGGTTTGTCAGGAAAAGTTCTTCGTAAAAAGTCTTTCTGAGTTCAGGGTAGGGTATTTCAAAAAATGCGGCTAATTGTTTTATTTTGCTTGGTGATGGCACGTTTTCGCCAGATTCATACCGACTGATTGTAAACCGGGGAATGCCGCTGCCCTTCTCTACATCCATTAGAGAAAGGTTGCCTCTTAGTTCTTTTAAGCGGTCTCCCAAACGGGACATTTGACAAGCTCCGGCTGAAGTGATAACTTCAACTTGTCACGAGGTGCGTGACGCAATCATTTGACTTGAACCGCCTGAATTTATAGGCGGAGCAACCGCTTATAATACCACGCCCGGAATGGGTTGTCGTTGTGTTGCCCCGATAAAAACCATTGAGCCCAAGTTTCTTATGGGCTTCTCAATTACTGCCGCTTTGAAGGAATAGGTCCATGGCTAGCTCACAGGAGCGCTCTGAATTAGAGCGTCGCTTTGAAATTCTTTTCTCTCAGGTTTTCCGGTGTGACTGGCGGGAGTACCTGAGCGCTCAGTATGAAGTCCAGGCGGATGGTCAAACCTACTATATTGACTACGTTTACCAAGGGCCGAACCAAAAAATCGGGATTGAGCTGGATGGGCGAGAAAAGTTTTTTCGCTATAAGCATGTCTTCTCCAATTTTTTCCAGCGCCAGAACGCTATCCAGCTAGCGGGAGTCCGTATTTATCGGTTTAGCTGGGCTGATGTTGTGGAACAAGGGGGCTGGCGAGCCCGAAAGCAGTTGCTGCAAATATTTAAAAGCGAAATTTCCAAGCATTCCCAGAGCTCCAATAGCGCACCCCTTTTGTTACCCGCTAGAGTGTCTGGGCAAAGCTATCATCCACAACCCATGCCATCTCAGGCTTTTAAATCTTATACAGAAGCGGAAGTCATTGATTACCAGCCATGGCCGCCCGAACAGAAACTGACGGGTTTCCAGTGGGGTGTGCTTGCCTTGCTAAGCATTGGCACTTTGTTTCTGGTGATAAATGCCCTACGCCCTTCAGCGCCTCCAGAAGAGGCGAAAATGCCAGAGCCTATATCAACCAGTGCGCCAGCCCAAACAGAGCCTTTGCGGATCAGCCAGCCCTCACAGGCTCAATCCTCATTCAGCCACCAGCCTCCTCGGGTTGCCAAGTCATCGCCTATCCACACCGTTCCTCAAGCTAAAGCGCAAAAGCCGGTTACTCATCCCGTTGGAGTGACACCTCCCTCC
This sequence comes from Vampirovibrio chlorellavorus, assembly GCF_003149375.1. Lineage (NCBI taxonomy): Bacteria > Bacillati > Candidatus Melainabacteria > Vampirovibriophyceae > Vampirovibrionales > Vampirovibrionaceae > Vampirovibrio > Vampirovibrio chlorellavorus. Next base: position 1,077 of record NZ_QFWH01000001.1, on the reverse strand, counting down.
AAATCTCCAATCTTGCCTCCTTCGTTAAATCAGACGGAGCCTCAGCCTGTCCAAATTGTGTCAGAGCCCATAGAGGCAAAGCCTGCCACTGCCACTTCTTCTGCCAGCGTGTCTACGCCAGATGAAATCGTGGCCTTTAATCAGCAGAGTGGTATTTACCATAAGCCCAATAGCTACTGGGCGAACAAGTGTACCCGTAATTGTATCTATATCCCTAAGAGCCAAGCCATTCAGATGGGCGGACGGCCCAGCCGGTCTGAATGATGAAGGCTTTGTTCTCCCTTTTGCTCTTTCTGGCTTTTGCTTCTCCTGCCATGGCCGAGCGGTTTGTCTCTTGCCATGATGGGGATACTTGCACTTTGGAAAGCGGTTTAAGAGTCCGGTTCGCAGGGATTGACGCTCCTGAAATAGGCCAACCCTTTGCGCTGGAAGCAAGAGATTATCTGACTCAGATGGTGGAAGGTCGAGAATCCCGGCTGGACTGTAGTGGCTGGAGCTATAAGCGTCGAGTCTGTGATGTCTTTGTCAACGGCATGGACGTTCAGAAGGAACTGGTCGGCTGGGGACTGGCTTATGACTATGAGAAATACTCTGGCGGTCGATACCAAAACGCACAAGCTTTTGCCCAAAAGATGGGCCGAGGGGTATGGTCATTTCCTGATGGCGGGTTCCGTCCTTGGGATTACCGCAGGCGTAAGTAGTGAATAGGCTTAAAGTTTAGCGATAAGCGCAAATCAGGCTGCGACAAATCTTGCTCCCTAAACAGAAGAAGCGGCGTGAGCCGCCGGTCTTCTCCGAAGGAGTCCTGAGTAGCCGAAAGGACGGATGAGGACAGGGGGGCGTCGCATTTGGCTTGCGTAAATTTTGTCCACTCTTGCTAATAGGGTGCAATGGCAAGAACAAGTCTTAAACGGGTATAGATGGTTGAGACTGCGCAACAGTATTGGACTGTAGTTCGAGCCAATACGGTAACTTTGGGTTAGAATTCCAGGGTTTAGAAGAGGATAGAGTATGCCTTGGAAGCCCTTGAGTGACGAGCAATGGGAACTGATTGAGCCAGTGATTCCCAAGCAGCGG